>JBQTKI010000014.1:0-49162 GCA_052386275.1 Gammaproteobacteria bacterium | reverse complement strand
AGCCAGACGCCGATCTCCTGTTGTCCCGCTCCCGGCGGGCCGACCAGCAGCAGGCCGTGCGGCATGCGTCCCTGCCCCCGCATGCGGGCCAGATCCTCGCGCAGCGGCGCGAGCCAGCCGGCCTCCGCACGCCCGAGGAGCGGCGCCACCGGCGGCGGTAGTGCCTCTTCCTCGCGCAGCCCGGGATCCGCCATGGCCGTCATCGCGCCTGCGCCAGCGCTTCGTCGATCGCCTGCGCAATCGCCGCGGCAACCTTCTGCTCGTCCAGCGCCGCGTTGATCACGCGCACCCGCGCGGGCTCGGACGCTGCGATCGCAAGGTAGCGGCGGCGCACGCGCGCGAAGAACTCGCCGCCTTCCGATTCGAAGCGGTCGGCGCGGCCGCCGCGGCCGGCGAGGCGCGCCATCGCGATCGCCGGATCCGCATCGAGCAGCAACGTGAGGTCGGGTTCGAGGCGCGGGTGCGCGATGCGCGCGAGCTGGCGGATCCAGGCCTCGTTCATGCCGCTGCCGCCGCCCTGGTAGGCGACGGTCGCGTCGGTGAAGCGGTCGCACAGCACCCACTGGCCGCGGCGCAGCGCGGGCCGGATCACGCGCACGACGTGATTCGCGCGCGCCGCGAAGATCAGGAGCAGCTCCGTGGAAGCGTCCATCGGCCCGTCCTGCGGCTCAAGTACCAGGCGCCGCAGCTGCTCGGCGAGCGGCGTGCCGCCCGGTTCGCGCGTCACCACCGGGTCGATGCCGCGTGCACGCAGGTGGGCCGCCGCGTGCGTGATCTGCGTCGACTTGCCCACGCCCTCCGCACCTTCGAACGTGATGAACCGACCGCGCATGCCGCTAGGCTCCGCCGGCGCGCAGGTTGGCGAGGTGGCGCGCCACGTTCTCATTGTGCGCGACCAGCGACCTGGCGAAGAAGTGGCGGCCGTCACCCAGGCCGGTGGCGACGAAATAGAGCGCATCCGTCCGTGCCGGGCGGACAGCCGCCTCGATCGCGGCGCGCCCGGGCAGCGCGATCGGCGTCGGCGGCAGGCCGGCCCGCGTGTAGGTGTTGTAGGGCGTGTCCGCGAGCAGGTCCCGGCGGCGCAGGTCGCCGTCGAAGGCATCCCCCATGCCGTAGATCACGGTCGGGTCCGTCTGCAGCCGCATGCCCTTGCGCAGCCGGTTTGTGAACACGCCCGCGATCAGGCCACGCTCGTCGGGCGCGCCTGTTTCCTTCTCGACCAGCGAGGCCAGGATCAGGGCCTCGTAGGGCGAATCGAACGGCAGTTCCGCCGCGCGGGCGGCCCAGGCGGTGGCCAGCGCATTCTCCATGCGGGCATGCGCTTGCAGCAGGATCTCCCCGTCGCTGGTGCCACGCGGGAAACGATAGGTATCGGGGAAAAACTGGCCTTCGGGGTGGCGCGCCCCGAGTCCGAGGCGTTCTGCGAGTTCGGCGCCCGCGACGCCCTTCAGCTCCACCTTGACCGCCGCGTGGGCCTGGATGGCGGCAAGCGCCTGCCGGTAGTCCCAGCCCTCCGGAATCGTGAGCGCGTGCAGCTTCACGCGACCGGCGACGAATTGCTCCAGCAGGCCCGCCGGCGTCGTGCCCGGCTGCAACTCGTATTCGCCGGCCTGGATGCGGGTGGCGAGTCCTTCGCGCCGCGCGTACCTCAGCCAGGCGCCATCCTGTTCCAGCAGGCCCAGGCGATCGAGCGAGCCGGCGATCGCGATCAGCGACGCACCTTCCGGCACTTCGAACATGACCGGCTGATCGAGCTTCGCGATCGGCGTCTCGAGCCAGCTGCGTTCGTAGCGGCTCCAGCCGAGCCAGACGCCGGCCGCGACCAGCAGGGTCGCGACCGCGAAGACCGCCGCCTGCCTCACAGCTTTTCGAGCCATGCGTTGAAATCCGCCGCGCAACGATGGATTGCGAGCCCGCGCCCGTCGAACTCCCGCACCGGCCAGGCGCCGACCAGTGAGTTCGTGAGCAGCAGGCTGTCGCTGGTGGCAAGCTCCGCGGCCGGCACCGCGCGATCGGAGACCGCCAGGCCCTGCTCCGCCGCCCAGCCGAGAAAGGCGCGGCGCATGACGCCCGCCACACCGCATTCGGACAGCGCAGGCGTCGCGAAGCCGCCGTCCTCCGCCACGAACAGGTTGGTCTGGGTGCCGCCGATCACCTGGCCACGATCGTCCATCATGAGCCCTTCGGCAATCGAGTCGTCGTCCCATTCGGCGCGCGCCAGCACCTGCTCGAGCCGGTTCAGGTGCTTGATGCCCGCCAGCGCCGGGTTGCGGCCGAGTCGCGTACGGCACCAGCGTACCCGCACGCCGCGAGTCCAGCAGGACGGATCGCGCTCGGGCCAGGGCGACCCCGTGACGATGCGCCGCGGCCGGGGTTCTGGCGGCGGGCGATAGCCGCGCGGGCCGCTGCCGCGCGTCACCACGAGCTTGACGACGCCGCGACCCGGCGGCGAAGCGCGCGCGATCTCCTCGCGCAGCAGGTCCCGCTCCGGCAGCGGCAACGCGAGGCGCCGGGCGCCCGCCTCCAGACGCTCGCAGTGCCAGTCGAAGAAGCGCGCCCTGCCGTCCCGGACCGCAAGCGTTTCGAACAGTCCGTCGCCATAATTCAGGCCACGGTCGGCGCAATCGACATGACCGCCCGCGCGTCCGTCCACCAGCACGCGCGTCATGCATCGCACCCCAGTGCGCGCAGCAGACCGCGTGCCTTGGCCCGCGTCTCCTCGAGTTCGCGCTCGGGCACGGAGTCGGCGACGATGCCGGCGCCTGCGCGCAACTCGACTTGTCCGTCCTTGAGCGTCATCGTGCGGATCAGGATGTTGAGATCCATGCTGCCGTCCGGCGCGAGGTAACCCATCGCGCCGGTGTAGGCGCCGCGCCCCTCGCCCTCGAGGTCGCCGATCAGTTGCATGCAGCGCACTTTCGGGCAGCCGGTGATGGTCCCGCCCGGGAACAGCGCACGGATCACGGCGCCCGGCGTGACAGAGGCGCAGAGCCGGCCGCTGACATTCGAGACGATATGGTGCACGTGCGCGTAGCTCTCGACCGCCATGAACTCGTCCACCCGCACGCTGCCTGCCTCGCAGATCCGCCCGAGGTCGTTGCGCTCGAGGTCGATCAGCATCACGTGCTCGGCCCGTTCCTTGGCGCTGCCGGTCATCTCGGCGATCGCCGCCGCGTCGGCGCCCGCGCGCCGCGGCCGCGTGCCCGCGATCGGGCGCGTGTCGATTCTGCGCCCGCGCACGCGTACCAGCCGTTCCGGCGAGCTCGACAGGACCGCAAGGCCTGCGAATTGCGCGAGCCCGGCGAATGCACCGGGATTCGCGAGCCGCAGCCGGTCGTATAGAGCGGGCACCGATTGGCCCTGCGGCAGCGGGGCAGTCCAGGTGCGAGCCAGGTTGGCCTGGTACACGTCGCCCGCGGCGATGTGCTCGAGCGCCCGCCGGCAGGCCTCGAGGTAGCGGCCGGGATCGTCCTCTTGGACCGGCGGCGCGGGCGCCGTGGTGGACGGCGCGAACGGCGTGACCTGGTCCAGGTCCGCGCACAGGCGGTCGAGATCCGCCTCGGCGCCGGCTTCGGCGGCAGCCGCGAGGCGGCCGCTGTCCAGGTCATAGAGGAGTGCCGCGCGCATGCGCCAGGCCATTGCGACCAATGGCAGCGGCGACGGCGGAAGCCTGAGCGTCGGCTCGACCTCGCCAGCGAGCTCGTAGCCAAGATAGAGGAACCAGCCTCCCGCGAATGGCCAGGGCGCGGGCGGAGCCTGGCGGCCCAGGCGGCTCCACCATTGGTCGAGGCGCGCGCAGAAACCGCCGGCCGCGCCCGGTCCCGCGAGCCCTCCTGCGGCGTCCAGGACGAGCCGCTCGCCTGGCGCAGCCAACAGAATGCTGTGGCGCGCGAGCGGCGTCCCGGTCGCGGCGCTGTCGAGCAGGACGGGATAACGGTCCGGGGCGCGCGCGTGCAAGGCCAGCATCAGCGCTGCCGCCGGCGCGGCCGGTGGCGGCAGTTCGCGGATCACCCATGGCGGGCGCATGCCTGGCCCGGAGGCGCTTAACGCAGCGCGCGGAATATCAGCGTGCCGTTGGTGCCGCCGAAGCCGAAGGAATTGCTGGCGGCCGCGTCGATCTGCATGCGACGCGCCGTGTGCGGCACGTAATCGAGGTCGCAGCCCTCGCCCGGGTGGTCGAGGTTGATGGTCGGCGGCGCCACTTGGTCGCGGATCGCCAGCACGCTGAAGATCGCCTCGACGGCGCCCGCGGCGCCCAGCAGGTGGCCGGTCATGGACTTGGTCGAGCTGACCGCCAGCTTCGCGGCATGCGCACCGAAAGCCTTCTTGATCGCGACGGTCTCCGCCACGTCACCGAGCGGCGTCGAGGTCGCGTGCGCGTTGACGTACTGGACTTGGTCCGCGTTGAGGCCGGCGTCGCGCAGGCAATTCTGCATCGAGAGGCAGGCGCCGGCTCCGTCTGCGGGCGGGGCCGTGATGTGGAAGGCATCACCGCTCATGCCGAAGCCGATCAGTTCCGCAAAGATCCTCGCGCCGCGGCGCTTCGCATGCCCGTACTCCTCGAGCACCATTGCGCCCGCGCCGTCGCCCATCACGAACCCGTCGCGATCGCGGTCCCAGGGGCGGCTCGCCTGCTCCGGCGGATCGTTGCGGGTCGAGACCGCGCGCGCCTGGCAGAAGCCGCCGACCGCGGTCGGCGTCTGCGCCATCTCCGCGCCGCCGGCCACCACCGCGTCGGCGTCGCCGTACTGGATCGTGCGCATGCCGATGCCGATGCTGTGGGTCGAAGTGGTGCAGGCGGTCACGACCCCGAGGTTCGGCCCGGTGATGCCATAGATGATCGACAGATGGCCCGAGATCATGTTGGTGATGGAAGCCGGGATGTAGAACGGCGAGATCTTTTTCGGCGACCGGGTCTCGAGGTACTTGGAGTAGTTGTCCTCGATAGTCGAGAGTCCGCCGATGCCGGCGCCGAACACCAGGCCGATGCGGGCGCGGTTGGCGTCGGTGATCTCGAGTCCCGAATCCGCGATCGCCTGCACGCCGGCCGCAACGCCGTACTGCATGAAAGGGTCCATGCGCCGCGCTTCCTTCGGCTGCATGTACTTGCCGGCGTCGAAGTCGCGCACGCTGCCGGCGATGGTGCAGGGAAAAGCGGAAACGTCGAAGCGCGTGATCGGGCCGATGCCGCTCCTGCCCGCGAGCGCTGCCGACCAGCTGTCAGCGACGGTGCCGCCGAGCGGCGAGACCATCCCGAGTCCGGTGACGACAACGCGACGCTTGTTCAAAGCCAGACCTCGGGAAACTGCGGCCGGCAGCACGCAACGAGCCCCGGCCCGCGGGCCGGGGCTCGCGCGGGGATGACTTCAGGACTTGGACTGGTGCTGGACGATGTAATCGATCGCCTGCTGCACCGTCGTGATCTTCTCGGCATCCTCGTCCGGTATCTCGGTCTCGAACTCTTCCTCGAGCGCCATCACGAGCTCGACCGTGTCCAGTGAGTCGGCACCCAGATCGTCCACGAAGGAGGCGTCACTCGTGACTTCCTCGTCCTTCACCCCGAGTTGCTCGGCGACGATCTTTTTCACCCGTTCTTCGACTGTGCTCATCGGTTTGATGTCCCTCACCTTGTGATGCCCATGACGGCTGGTGCCGGCCGGGGGTCGCCATTCTATGCCACGGACCCCACACTGGCTACCGGGAATCTTTCTTGACCGCTGTTTCTGAAAGGTTTTTTACGCCATGTGCATGCCGCCGTTGACGTTCAGCGTTTCTCCGGTGATCCAGGCCGCGCCGGGACCTGCCAGGAAGCAGACGGCGGCCGCGATGTCCTCGGCCTCGCCGAGCCGGCCGAGCGGAATCTGCGCCGCCAGGCCCTCGCGCTGGGCCTGCGTGAGAGCCTGGGTCATGTCGGTGTCGATGAAACCGGGCGCGACCACGTTCACGGTGATGCCGCGCGAGGCGACCTCGCGCGCCATCGCGCGCGTGAAGCCGCCGATGCCCGCCTTGGCCGCGCAGTAGTTGGCCTGGCCGGGGTTGCCGACCTGGCCCACGACCGAGGCGATGTTGATGATGCGGCCCCTGCGCGCCTTGATCATGCCGCGCAGCACCGCGCGACTGGCCCGGAACACCGAGCCGAGGTCGGTGCGGATCACCGCGTCCCAGTCCTCCGGCTTCATCCGCAAGAGCAGCGTGTCACGGGTGATGCCCGCGTTATTCACCAGGATGGTGACCGCGCCTTCCCGGCCTTCGACCTCGGCCACCGCGGCGTCGATGGCGTCCCCGTCGGCGACGTCGAGCACGATCCCGCGGCCGAGGATGCCCGCCGCCCTGAGCCCCTCTTCGATCGCCGCGACGCCGGCGGCAGCGGTGGCGGTGCCGATCACGGTCGCGCCCTCGCGGCCAAGCGCCAGCGCGATGGCGCGCCCGATGCCGCGTGAAGCGCCGGTGACGAGGGCGATCTCGCCGGCAAGTGTCTGTGTGGTCATGGTCGGGAACTCCGTGCCGCGATCAGCGCGGCTTCGAGTGAATCGGGCGTATCGATGACCTGGATCGCGAGTTCGCGGCCGCCCGGCGCACGCTTCGCGAGGCCGGACAGCACCCGGCCCGGCCCGCATTCCACCAGGAGCTTGGCGCCGCCGGCGATGAGCGCGGCGACGATCGCGGACCACCGCACCGGATTGAACAGCTGGCGGTAGAGGGCGTCCTTGATCGCCGCCGATGAGTCATGCAGGCCCGCATCGAACGCGAACACGCGCACCGCGGGCGCGCGCACCGGCAGCGACTCGAGGTGCGGCAGGAGCCTGTCGGCCGCGGGCTTCATCAACGCGCTGTGCGAGGGCACTGAAACCGGCAGCAGCACGGCGCGCTTCGCGCCCTTCGCCTTGCAGGCCTCGATCGCGCGCACGACCGCGGTCGCATGCCCCGCGATCACGAGCTGGCCGGGCGAGTTGTAGTTGACCGGCTGCACCACTTCGCCCTGCGCGCTTTCGGCGCAGGCTGTCTCGATCACGGTGTCGTCGAGCCCGAGAATCGCGGCCATCGCCCCGGTGCCTGGTGGCACTGCGCGCTGCATCAGTTCGCCGCGCAGGCGCACGAGCTTCACCGCGTCGGCGAAGCCGATGGAGCCTGCCGCCACCAGCGCGCTGTATTCGCCGAGGCTGTGGCCCGCCATCGCCCCCGGCGCCGGCCCGCCCAAGGCGTTCCACGCGCGCCACGCGGCGATGCCGGCCGCGAGCATCGCGGGCTGCGTGCGCTCGGTCGCGGACAGCGCTTCCTCCGGGCCCTCCTGGCACAGCTGCCACAGGTCATAGCCGACCGCGGGCGCGGCCTCCGCGAAGGTCGCGCGCACCACCGGCGCGGCCGCGGCGAGCGCCGCAAGCATGCCGACGGACTGCGAGCCCTGGCCCGGAAACATCATCGCAAGCTGCACGGATCCGCCCTCCCCGATGCGCGGATTATAGGTGCACGGCGACGCCGCACGGCGACGCCGCCCGGCCGGGAACGCGGAACCGCTCTGGTATGATCGGGTCCATTGCCGGTTGGCGCCCCGCGCCGGGGCAGGAGCAACGAATGATTCGGGTACTGCGCCGCGAATGCGGGTTCACGCTGATCGAGATCATGGTCGTGCTCGTGATCATCGCAATTCTCGGTGCGCTGATCGGCCCGCAGATCCTCGGCCGTGTCGACGAGGCGCGCGCGACTGCCGCGAAACAGGACATCCAGACGCTCGCCACCGCGCTCGACTTCTACCGGATGGATAATTTCCGTTATCCCACCACCGACCAGGGACTGGAGGCGCTGGTTCGCAGACCCGACGACCCGAGCGTGCGCAACTGGCGTCCCGAGGGATACGTCAAGTCGCGCGAAGTGCCCAAGGATCCGTGGGGTAATGAGTACCGCTACCTCCAGCCCGGCAGCCACGGCGGCGTCTACGACCTCTACTCGCTGGGCGCCGACGGCGAGACCGGCGGCGAAGGCGTCGATGCGGATATCGGCAGCTGGAACCTTCAGTGATCCCATAGGCGCCGCGCTCACCGCCAGGCGTCGTACGCGCCGCGGGCAGCGCGGCATGACGCTGATCGAGATCCTGGTGGTGGTCGTCATCATCGGCATCCTGGCGACGATTGCCACGCTCTCGATAGGCCTGCTCGGCGAGGACCGCGAGATCGAGCGCGAAGCGGAGCGCGTCGCCGACGGCATCGCGCTGTTGCAGGAGCAGGCGCAGCTCGAGGGTCGCGACTACGGCCTGCGCGTCGAGGCCACCGGCTATGAATTCATGCGCTTCGACGCTTTCGAGCAACTGTGGCGCGAGGTCGAAAACGATCCCGGGCTCGCGCCGCGCGAGCTGCCGCCCGGACTCGCGTTCGAATTGCTGCTGGAGGGTCGGCCGGTGCTGCTGCGCGAGGAGCAGCGTCCGGAGGCGCGCCTGCCACAGCTCTACGCCTGGGGCAGCGGGGATATGACGCCCTACCGGTTGTCGATCGCGCGTAGCGGCGACGCCCGCATTACGCTCGTCGGGGCCGCCGACGGATCGATCGAGATCGCGCGCGATGCCGGGCCCTGAGCGCAGTCGCGGCTTCACGCTGATCGAGGTCGTGGTCGCGCTCGCGATCGTCGGCGTCGGCATGTTCGCCGTATTCAAGACCATCGGCGACACCGCGAACAACGTCGGCTACCTGCGCGACCGCACGATCGCGACCTGGATCGCCGACAACCGGGTCACCGAGCTGCGCCTGTCCGGCCAGTTGCCGTCGATCGACGAGACCGAGGGCGAGCTCGAAATGGCGGGACGCCGCTGGCTGTGGGTCGCCAAGGTGTCGCAGACGCCGGTCGAAGGCATGCGCCGCGTCGACCTCAGCGTGCGCCGGGAGGGCGACGCGGAGGGCTCGTCGCTCGCGAGCCTCGCGGGTTTCGTGGGCGCCACCGCCGCGGGCAGCGGCCCGTCGCCCACGCCGTGGAATGCCGCGCCGACCGGCCCGGGCCAGGGCCAGGGCGAGGACGAATGAAGATGCGCCGGCAGCGCGGCTTCACCCTGCTCGAGATCCTGGTCGCGGTGACGATTCTCGCGATCATGGGGCTCATGAGCTACCGGGCCGTGCGCGATGCCCGCGTGCAGGCGGAAATCGCGTCCTCGCACATGGACCGGCTGCGCGAGGTGCAGCGCGCGGTGCACCTCATGGTGAGCGACCTGCGGACGCTGGCGCCGCGCCCGGTGCGCGAGACCATCGGCGACGGCTACCGCGCCGCGCTGTTGCGGGATCCCAATGCGATCGCGCTGTTCGAGCTGTCGCGCGCGGGCTGGCCGAACGGCGCCGGCACACCGCGCGGCACGGTACAACGGGTTCTGTACCGGGTCGAGGAGCGCAAGCTCATCCGCGAGCACTGGAACGTGACCGATGCGACGCTCGCGACGCCGCCGGTCAAGCGCGAGCTGCTCGGCGGCGTCGAGCGGGTCGAGGTACGGTACATGAACGCCGGGCGCGAATGGGACACGCAGTGGCCGCCGCTCGGCGGCACCGGCGACCGGACGTTTCGCATGCGGCCGCTCGCGGTCGAAGTGACGATCCTGCTCGAGGACTACGGCCTCTTGAAGCGCCTCGTCGAGGTGCCGGGATGAGGCAGCGCGGCGTCGCCCTGATTACCGCCATCGTGCTGGTGGCGATCGCGACCGTCGTCGCCGTCCACCTCGGCACGCGCGCCTCGCTCGACTTGCGGCGCACTGCGGGCATGCTGGCCCTCGACCAGGGCTGGCATGTCGCGTTGGGCGCCGAGGCCTGGGCCGCCGAGGTGCTGCGCGAGGACCGGGAGGACTCGCAAACCGATCATCTCGCGGAGCAGTGGGCGCAGCCGCTGCCGCCGCTGCCGGTGGACGGCGGCGAGGTGCGCGGCGCACTCGAGGACATGCAGGGACGCTTCAACCTCAACAACCTGCTGGCCGGCGAAGGCACGGTCAACGAGGAAAACGTCGCGCGCTTCGAGCGGCTGCTCGAGCAGGCGGGCGCGGACCGGCGCTGGGCCCGGCTGCTCGCCGACTGGCTGGACACCGACACGATCCCCGGCTTTCCCGATGGCGCCGAGGACAGCGCCTACCTGTCGCAGAATCCGCCCTACCGCGCAGCCAATGGTCCGATCACGACCACCACCGAGATGCTGGCGCTGCCCGGCATGACGCTCGAGGAGTTCGCCCGCATCCGGCCCTACGTCGCGGCGCTGCCGGCCGGTTCGCGAATCAACGTCTGCACCGCGAAAGCGCCGCTGCTCGCGGCACTGGTCGAGGGCGGCACCGACTTCGGCGACGCAGAAGCCCTCGCCTCGAACCGGCGCGACACCTGTTTCCCGACGCTCGCCGACCTGCAGGCGACGCTGGACGCCGACCGCTACCAGGTGTTGCAGTCGCAGGTCGCGGAAACCACCAGCTGGTTCCGCGCCGTGACCGCGGTCCGTATTGGCACCTCCGAACTCACCCTGTACAGTCTGATCGAGCGCAACAGCGCCGGCGGCAGCCGGACCGTGCTGCGTTCCATGGGCACTGAATAGCAATGAATCAATCGCTGGTCCTGCGTCTCTCCGATCCGCCCTGCTGGGTCATTACCGGCGCGGACGGCGGCCGCATCGGCCCGGTCTCGACCGGTAATCTGGCGGACGCGGCGCCGATCGCCGCGGAGCGGCCGCTGGTCGTGATCGCCCCGGGCGCGAGCGTGGCGCTCGCGCGGCCGGAGTTGCCGGTGAAGGGCGGCGCGCGCCTCGCGCAGGTGGCGCCCTACGCGATGGAGGAGCTGCTGGCGGGCGAGGTCGAGCAGTTCCACTTCGCGATCGGCGGCACCGACGGCTCGGGCCGCACGCCGGTCGCCGCGGTGCGGCGCGAAGAGTTGCGCGGCTGGCTCGACATGCTCTCCGCCGCCGGGCTCGCGCCGCAGGCGATCGTTGCGGACACGCTCTGCGTGCCGGACAATCCGGGCAAAACGGTCGCGGTCATCGACGGCGGGCAACTGCTGGTGCGTGCGCCCGGAGAGCTGCCGGTCGCGCTCGACGCCGAGCCGCTGACGGAGGCGTTCACGCTGGCCGGGCTCGAGGGCGAGGACCGCCACGTGCAGCTCTACGTCTCGCAGCACGACTGGCACCGTTCGCGGGAAATGATCGAGGCGCTCCGGGAGGTCACCGGCAGCCTCGACCTGCACCTGCTCCCGGATGGCGCCCTGCCGCTGCTGGCCGCGGCCGCGGTTCGCCCCGATGCGCTTTCCCTGTTGCAGGGCGAGTTCGCGCGCCGTACCGGCTGGCAGGCGGAATGGCAGCGCTGGCGGGTCGCGGCCTTGGTGGGGCTCGCGGCGCTTGTGCTGCATGTCGGCGTGCGCTCCTACGATCTCGTGCGCCTTTATTCCGAACAGAAACGGCTCGATGCCGCCATCGAGCAGGCGGCGCGCATCGCGCTGCCCGACGTCCTGCGCATCGAAGATGCGCGCGCGCAGGTCGCGCAGCGACTGGGCGGCGGAGCCGAGGATGCGGGCGGGCTCCTGGCCCAGCTCGCCGCGGTCGGCGGCGCGCTTGCAGGCAGCCCGGGCCCGACCGTCGACTCGCTCGGCTGGCGCAACCGTTCGCTCGAGTTGCAGATGACGGCCGCCAGCACCGACGCCTTCGCGCGCTTCGCGCAGGCGATCGCGGCGCGCGGCCTGACCGCGAATGTCGCCTCCACGCTGCCGACCGACCGGGGCGTGCAGGCGCAGGTGCGCATCAGCCCAGGGCCCGCCACGTGACGCTGCGCGAATGGTACGCATCGCTGTCGGAACGCGAGCGCCGCGTCGTCGCCTGGGGCGGGTCCGCGGCGGCCCTGCTCGCGGTCGCGGGCCTGGTCTGGAAGCTCGGCACCGCAGTCACTGCCGCTGAGGCCCGCGTCGAGCGCCGGCGCGAGGATCTCGCGTTCATCGAGGCCGTGACCCCGCGTCTGCAGGCGTTGCCCGCGGCGCGGCCCGGCGAGTCGCTCGCGATCGCCGTGGATCGCCTGGCCCGCGAAGGCGGCCTGTCGCAGTCGCTGGCGGGCGTGGAATCCGCCTCCGAGGGCGCGATTCGCGCCCGCTTCACCGCGGCATCCTTCGACGCGCTCGCGGTCATGCTCGCGCGCCTGCAACGGGAACGCGGCGTCGTGCCCGAGACCGCGAGCGTCACCGCAGCCGGCCAGCCGGGGCTGGTGGACGCGAGCCTGGTGCTGCGCGGCCGCTAGCACGGATGACGCGGCGCAGTCTCTGGATCGCAGCCGGCAGCGCGGCCTTCCTGGTCTGCCTGGTCGCCATGGTGCCGGCGAGCCAGCTCACCCGGCGCCTGCCGCCGGCAGTCGTCATGCAGGGCGTGGGCGGCACGATCTGGTCCGGCCATGCGTCGGGACTCACGGTGGACCGCACCTCGCTCGGCACCGTCGAATGGACGTGCCGTCCCTGGCGGCTGCTGCTGCTCGAATGGTCCTGCCGGGTCAGGTTGCGCCCGGGGGGCGGAGCAGTCGCCGCCGACGTCGCGGGCGGCCTTGGCGGCGAAATTGTGGCGAGTGACATCAGCGGCATGCTTCCGATCTCCACCTTCGAAGGCGTGGCGACGCCCAAGGGCTGGACCGGACTCCTGGTACTCGATATCGAGCGCCTGCGCGTGGTCGGCCAGCGTCCGGCCGAGGCGGTCGGCCTGCTCTATCTTCGCGCGCTCAAGGCGCCGGGGCCCGGCGGGCAACTGCTCGGCGACTTCGAACTCGTCGCTGGCGAAGGCGCGGTCGGTACCGGTACGCTGACCGGGCGCCTGCGCGACCTCGGCGGCCCGCTGCGCGTGCGCGGCGCGCTCGAGCTCAAACCCGACGGCAGTTACCTGCTTGCGGGCGAAGTCGCCCCGGGGCCGGGCGCCGGTCCCGCGATCTTCGATACCCTCGCCTTCCTCGGGCCGCCGGACGACCTCGGCCGCCGCCCCTTTTCGATCGAGGGCACGCTCTAGATTTCGCGCCAGGCGTCGAGCAGCGGAAAATACAGCCCCACGCGCTGCGGGCGGCCGTCCTGCGCGCGCATGGCGCGCGCATAGCGCTTGAGTTGCGGGGCGTAGCGCGCGAGTTCATGGTCGAGAAAGGCCTCGCGGTCGCCGCCCTCGTGGGTGCCGGTCTTCCAGTCCACGATCCAGCGCACGCCTTCCGCATCCACGAAGCTGCGGTCGATGCGCAGGCCTTGCACCACGCCGTCGACGACGGCGCTGAGCGCGAGTTCGCCGGCGGCCTCGCGCGCCGCGGGATCGAGCAGCTTGCCCGCCAGCTCGCTGGTCGCGAACGCATCCATCGCCGCCGCGGTGCGCGCGAGCGCCGCGGGCAGATGCGCTTCATCTACGCCGGCCTCGGCGAGCGCGCGGCGCCAGGCATCGTCACGGCCGCACAGCGCCGAGCGCGGCAGCCCGAGGCGCGCGAGCCGGTACAACTCGAAGTGCACGACCTGGCCGACGGCCTGCGCGATGGCACCGGCCCAGTCGAACTCCGGTCGAATGGAACCCTCCGCTTCGCCCGCGATGCGCAGTTGACGCGGCCGCGGGGGCGAATGGGGCGTGGGCGGCAGGTAACTCAACGGCAGTCGCGCGAGCGGCAGCGCGGTGAGTCGGCGGCGGCCCTCCGGTTCGCGTCGCGCGACCGCGCCGTCGCCCGCGGCGAGCGCGGCTTCGAAGTCGCGGACCAGCACCGGCCAGAAGAACCGCAGCAGGCTTCCTGCCTGCGGCTTGCGGAGCTCCGCGCCGTCGTCGGTCCACTTCACGGACGCGCTGCCGATCAGGTGTAACTCGCGCCGCGCCCGCGTCGCCGCTACGTAGGCGACGCGGCCGAGCTCAAGCGCCTCGCGCTCGGCGGCGAGGTGGCGCATCCAGCGCTCGAGTGCGTCGGCACCCTCGTCCTCCGCATCCTGCTCCGCGCGGCTCGCGAGCACGATGCCGCGGCTGCCAGGCCCGGTCGCGACCTGTGTCCAGTACAGGAGCGGCCGCTCGCCGCCGCGCACGCTGCGCTGCAGGTCCGGGACGATCACCACGTCGAACTCGAGTCCCTTGGCCTTGTGGATGGTCATGACCTGGACCGGTGCCTCGTCCCGGCCGACCGGCGAGGCCATGATGCCGGCGACGGCCGCATCCACCGCCGAAGCCTCGGGACTGCAGCCGGCCTCCACCTCGAGTTCGTCGAGCGCTCTGAACAGCAGCTCCGCGTTCGCAAGATCCGACGGGTCGAGAACCGTCGCCGGACCCGCGATCGCAAGCCAGGCCGATTTCAGCCACCCGCCGAGCGAGCGCCGGCCGCGTGCCGCGATTGCCGCCAGGAGCGCCTGCCTCAACCGCTCAAGCCGCCGCGCGCCGTCGGTGGAGAGCCGCCCGAGCGCAGCGGGATCGGCGATCAGCGACGGCACCGGCGCCTCGGCATCGCCGCCCGC
The DNA here is from genome assembly GCA_052386275.1 of Gammaproteobacteria bacterium. Classification (GTDB taxonomy): domain Bacteria; phylum Pseudomonadota; class Gammaproteobacteria; order Steroidobacterales; family Steroidobacteraceae; genus SCUD01. The sequence continues at coordinate 34,742 of JBQTKI010000014.1, read as the reverse complement.
GAGCGCGAACAGGTCGGGGAGCGCGAGCCCGCACCAGGGCGCCCGCAGTACGGCGAGCCAGGCGGTGCGGTCGCCGGCATGCAGCATCGCCTTCGCGAGCGCGACCAGGTCGCGGACCGCGGTGCGGTCGGTGAGCGATTCGAGTTCGACGCCGCGGTAGTCGATGCCAGCCTCGCGCAGCGCGGCAATGATCGCCGGCAGGGAGTTGCGGCCGCGCACTAGGACCGCGATCGAGGAGCGCTCGCCTGCCGCGGCGGCCAGCGCCGACCTGGCAATGCCCGCGACTTCCACGCCCATACACCGCTCGTCGGCATCGAGCAGTGCATGCACGTGCACGCCATCGCCGGACGCGGCCGCATGGACGGCCTCAGCCGCGGAATAGCGCACGGCACCGCGTTCGAAATCGTCCGCCTGCGGCAGCAGCTCGGCAAAGGCCGCATTGACCCAGTCCACGATCGCGGCGCTCGACCGGAAGTTGCGCGACAAGGAGAGCGGTGTCAGCGGCACCCCGCCGACGCCTTGGCGCTCGGCCTGCAGGAACAGGGTGACATCGGCCTCGCGGAACGCGTAGATCGACTGCATCGGGTCGCCGACACAGAACAGCGTGCGCCCGTCGTCCTGCTGCCAGCCCGCAAGCAGGAGGCGCAGCAGCTGCTCCTGCGCCGGCGATGTGTCCTGGTACTCGTCCACGAGCAGATGCCGGATCCGGTAGTCGAGCGCGAGCGCGAGCTCCGTCGGGGCTGCGTCCTCGCAGAGCGCGGCGCGTGCGGCGGCGGCGACCGCCGGGTGATCGAGGCTGCCGCGCTCCGCAAGGAGCACGACGAGTTCCGCAACCGCGTGCCGCAAGACGCCCGCCAGCGCCGCGATGCGTTCCCACTGCGCATCGGTCAGCGCGGGCGGCGGCAACCGGCGGACCCGCGCCAGCGCAGCCGCGCAGCCGTCGGCCTGCGCGAGCGCCTCGAGCTGTTCCAGCATGCGCTGCTTGAGCTCGGCCCACGGCGGTCCCGCGGACGCCGCGCGGAATCCCTGCCGGCGGTCCACGCTCCGGCGCAGCGCACCTTCCGGGTCCGCCGTCAGCAGCAGGTCTGCGAGCGCGCGCCACTCCGGGACGACGTGCGGAACCGCGGGCGGCAGTGCCTGGAGCCCGGCCAGCGCCGTGAGCGGGCTGTCGGCGCCGCCCGCACGCGCGGCCTCGCGCAGCAGGCGGAAGAAGTCCGGCGTCAGCCTCGGCGCCAGCACGGCGGCGACCTGGCCGAGCTCAGCCTCGAGAGCGGCGGCGAGCAGCCGGTCGATTGAGGCGCGCAGCTGCGGTTCACCGCCCGGCTCGGGCAGCTTCGGCAGCCACACTTCCCGCGTGCCCAGCATCTCCGCGACGAGGCGCGCGAGCTGTTGCGGCTCGTGGTCGAGCGCGCGCGCGAGCCGCTCGAGCGGATCCGCACGCTCGGCGTCGGTGTCAAGCGAGGCGACCAGCCGGCGCGCCGCTTCCCGGTAGAGCGGCAGAGCGTCGTCCACGAGCGTCGCGGACATGCCGATGCGCGCCGCGAGCGGCAGCCGGCGTGCCAGCCAGTGGTTGAGCCCGTCGATGGTCTGCACGTGCAGGCGGGCCGGGTTGCGCTCGAGGTCCCAGCCGCGCGCGCGGCTGTGCGCAAGCGCGGCCTGCGCGAGCGCGTGCTGTTCCCGCTCATGCAGCCTGGCGCCAGCGGGCAATGGATGCGCGGCGGACGCCAGCGCGCGCACGATGCGGTGGCGCATCTCGGAAGCCGCCTTGCGCGTGAAGGTGATCGCGACGATCTGCTCAGGGCAGTCCACGGTCGCGAGCAGACGCAGGAAGCGAAGCGTCAGCAGGCTCGTCTTGCCGGAGCCGGCCGGCGCCTGGACGATGAACGAGCCCGTGGGATCGATCGCCGCGCGGCGAACCTCTGCGTCGCGGCCGCCGTCAATCGCCATCGGCCACCGGCTCCGCGCCGCCGTCGTCCGCGGCCCCGGATCCCACGCGGCACAGTGCCGCGAGGTGGCAGTGGCGGCAGGTGGCGGCCGCCAGCTTGGGGTCCACTTCCGCCCGGCCTTCTGCATGGTCGCGCGCGAGCCGATCGAGCCAGGCCCACCAATGTTCGGTCACCTGGCGCCAGCCGAATCCGCTCTCGCGCTGCTCGGTCAGTTTGAAGGCCTCCGCGGGCACCACTCCCGGGATCCGGAGGCTTTTGTCCCCGACGCCGACGAGGCGGGCGTGCGCGCCGCCGGCCTCGGCGATCGCGATGCCGGCCGGGCGGCGCGGGTGCAGCACCGCATACAGCGGCAACTGCGGCGCGTCCATGCGCGCGCCCCGCCAAGGCGCCCCGCGCGCCGCGCCGGTCTTGTAGTCGATCACGACGAGCTCGCCGTTGGTCTCGTCCACTCGATCCACGCACAGCCGCAGCTCGAGCCCGCCGATGCGGCCGTCGAGTTCGCGCTCGGTTTCCACCACCGAGAACGGTGGTCGCGCACGCTCGAGCGCCAGCAGATTCGCGATCGCGCGCTCCTGCCAGTCGCGCTCGAGCCGCAGCGACCGCTCGCCCACGCCGGCAGGCGCGAGGTCGGCGACAGACTGCGCCACCGCGGCCGCGACCCGCGTAGCGCGGGGCGAGTCGTCGAGCGCCAGCAGCGCCTGCTGCGTGCCGAGATCCGACCACAGCCGTTCCAGCGCGCGATGCAGCAACTGGCCGCGGAGCCGGCGGTCGATGCCGCCTTGCGGTTCCTCGAGCGGCACGGCGTGAAGTCGCAGTTGGGCGAAGGCGCGGAAGGGACACAGCGACTGCAATTCCAGCACGCGGGCACCACCGGCGACGCGCCCTTCCGCGATCGGCGGGGCTGGATCGTCCAGGACCGGCTCGAGTACGGCGCCGTGCAGCAGCCGTTCGCGCGTCGCGAAGGCGGGCCAGGCCCGCAATGGCGGCAGTTCCGGCGGCAATAGTGGCGAGGCGTCCACGTCGGTGTCGTTCTCGCGGCGCGGCCAGGACAGCACCAGCGCCCCGGCACGGGCCTGCCAGCAGGCGAGGACCGCGCGTGCCTCCAGGACACAGGCGTCGGCCGTCGCGCCAGGCATCCCGAGCCGCCGTTGCGCCTCGATCGGCAACAATGGATCGACTGCGACCGGCCGCGGCCAGGCGGACGCGGTCAGGCCCGCCACCCACAGGCTGTCGAACTGCAGGCCCGGGTCCTCCCAGGCGTCGAGCACGAACACCGCGGGCTCACCGCTTTCGGGCTGGAACGGCGCCGCGGCGATTTCGCGCAGCTGCAGCAGCGCTTCGGGGGCGGACCACGACTGGGCGACGGTCGCGAGCGTGGCCAGCTCGTGCAGCAGTTCCCGCAGGCGCGCCGCCGCCTGCCAGGCGGCCGTGTCGAGTGCGGTCTCGCCCGGCCAGCCCCAGGCCGCGAGGCAGGCACCGAAGGCTTCGGCCCAGGCCGCGGCCTCGCGACGCCGGGGTCCTGTGAGGCGCGCAGTGGCCGCCGCGACCGCGTCGGCGAAGCGCGGAGCGGATCCGCGCCGCGCCGCCTCGGCGAGCGCGCCAGGTGCAGCAGGGTACGCGCGCCCTGCGCCGCGCAGCGCCACGTCAAGGCGGGTGCGCGCGTCGCGTTCGGCTGCGGCGCCTGCGAGCTGTCGGCTCCGCAACAGGCGCGTCGCCAGGGTCCAATCGGCCTCGCCGAGCGCGCATTCGATTGCATCGAACGCGATCTCCACTACGGGATGCGAGGCGAGCGGCGGACCGCCCGCAAGGTCGAAGACGCGCTGGCGCCCGGCCTCCGGCAGTTCGAGTTCAGGCTGCAGTGCCGACTGCAGCGCACGCTCGACGGCGCCGCGCCGCATCGCCAGGTCCGGGACGATGAGCCCGTGAATGCCGTCCGGCAGTGCCTCGAGCCGCGCGCGCGCCCAGCCGAGCATCGCTGCCTGTTCCGATTCCGGGTCCGCGGCGGCGTGCTGCCAGGCGGATCCCGCTGCTGCGGCCACGCCGAGCTGCGTCAGCCGCCAGCCGCGGCGTGCCAGCGCCGCGAACAGCGCCGCCTGCGCCGGCGTCGGGCGGCGGAATCCGGCGAGCAAGAGCGGCGGCCCGGGATCCGGCAGCGCATCGTGCACCAGCAGCAGGCGCGCGAGATCGCCCGGATCGCAGGCGTTGCGACCCCGCAGTTCGCGCTCCACCGCGCGCGCCCAGCCGGCGAACGCCTGCTGATCGCGGGTCAGCGGCCAGCGTGCCAGGCCCTGGACCTCGCCGCCGTGGGCCAGCAGCTTGAGCCAGGTCGCGCGCGCGCGCGCGCCGAGTTCCGCGGCATCCAGCAGGCCCGCTGCGTCGTGACCGGCCAGACGCTTCCAGAGCCAGCGCAGTGCGACCGGCGGCAGCGGACAAGGCAGTTCATGGCGCTCGGCGCCCGCGTCGCGCCAGCGCTCGGCGAGCCAGGCCTCGAACGGCATGACCTGTGCCGCCGGCCAGGCCTCGAGGCCGCGCGCTACCTGCGCGCGATCGTGGAGCCGGCGCAGGATGCGCGCCTGGCGCAGGTCGGCCGTCAGCAGCAGCCCGCCGGATTCCAGATGTGCCAGGCAGCTGGCATTGGGTTGCAAACGACTCATCTCCCGATCTGCAGCGGGCAGCTTAGACCGGGGACTGGCTCAGGGGATGAGCTCGCGGTTCAGGCGGCCGGGACTGCGGGCAGGCCGGCCGGCCATTCGTCCGCGCGATGGCAGGCGACCTCGCGGCCCGGACCCGCCGCTCGCAGGGCCGGCGCCTCACTGCGGCAGCGCGCGATCACGAACGGGCAGCGCGCTGCGTAGGCGCAGCCTCCTGCCGGTAGCGCATCCGCAAGCGGGGCGACGGGCTGCGCCAGGGCACGCCGCCGCGCACCCGGTGCCACGACCGGCACCGCATCCAGCAATTCGCGTGTATAGGGATGGCGCGGCCCCGCGATCAGCTCGGCGCTCCCCGCGGACTCGACAATGCGACCGCGGTACATTACGAGCGTCCGACCGCACAGGCGCGCGATCACCGCCAGGTTATGGCTGATGAACAGGCCCGCGAGCCCGCGCCCCCGCTGGATCCCGGCGATCAGGTTAACGATCTGGCCCTGCACCGAGACGTCGAGCGCGCTGACCGGCTCATCGCATACGACAAACCGCGGCCCGGGAACCAAGGCGCGTGCAATCGCCGCGCGTTGCAACTGCCCGCCTGACAGCTGGTGCGGATAGCGCGCGCCGAGCTCCGGCGCGAGCCCGACTTCCTGCAGCAAGCCGGTGACCCTCGCGCTGCGTTGCGTTTCCCTGAGCTCGGGCTGCAGGGCGCAGAGCGGTTCCGCGACGCTCTCCGCGATCGTCATGCGCGGGTCGAACGAAGCCTGCGGGTCCTGGAATACGAACTGCAGCTCGCGCCGTAGCGGCCGGAATTCGCGCGCGGCGAGCGCATCGATGCGCCGCCCCTGCCAGCGCACTTCGCCGGCGGCGAGCGGCACCAGGCGCAGGATGGCGCGGCCGAGCGAAGACTTGCCGCAACCAGACTCGCCGACGAGGCCCAGCATCTCGCCCGCCTCGAGCCGGAAGCTTACGCCGCTCACCGCCTCGAAGTCGCCGCCGCCCGCGCCGCGTTGCCGGTAGCGCACGGTCAGGTTACTGGCTTCGAGCAACGCGCTCATGCGACTGGCCCGCCGTCGAGCGGGAAGTGGCAGGCGACCTGGCCTGCGCCGCGCGCCGCGAGCGGCGGGTCCTCGGCGCGGCAGCGCGCGGCGGCGCGTGGACAGCGCGGCTCGAACCGGCATCCCGCGAATCGCGTGCCGGGCGCGGGCGGCGCGCCGGGAATCGTCCGCATCGGTCCCTGCCCCGCGGCGAGCGCAGGCACCGCCGCGAGCAGGCCGGCGCCGTACGGATGCTGCGGCCCGCACAGGAAACGCTCGGCATCGGCGACCTCGACCAGGCGCCCGGCATACATGACGGCAATCCGCTCGGCGAGCGCAGCGACCACGCCGAGATCGTGGGTCACGAGCAGAAGCGCCATCCCGAGGTCCCGGCAAAGCTCGGCCAGCAGCGCGACGACGCCGGCCTGCACCGTCACGTCGAGCGCCGTGGTCGGCTCATCGGCGAACAGGAGCTGCGGCTGCGGTACCAGCGCGAGCGCGATGGCGGCGCGCTGGCGCATGCCACCCGAGAGTTCGTGCGGGTATTGCGCCAGCAGCCGCCCCGCGGCCGGCAGGCGCACCCGCTCGAGCATGCGCGCGCCTTCCGCCCGCGCCGACCGCCAGCTGGTGCCGTGCGCGGCGACGCCCGTCTCGGCCAGCAGTTCGCCGATGCGCCGGTGCGGGGTCAGGCTGCCCCCGGCGTCCTGGAACACGAAGCCGATGCCCTGCCCGCGTACCGCCGCAGCCGGGTCGCCGGGGCCGACCAGCTCGCGGCCGTCGAAGCGCACCGAGCCGCGCGCGGCACCGTTCGAGGCCAGCAGCCCCACGCAGGCGAGCAGCAGCTGACTCTTGCCGGAGCCCGACTCGCCGACGATCGCCAGGCTTTCCCGCGGCGCCAGGTCGAGGTCCACGGCGTCCACGGCGCGCACCGGGCGCGCCCCGGAGAACTCGACGGTCAGCCCGCGGATCTCGAGCAGCGCCATCAGCGTCGCGGATCCAGGGCGTCGCGCAGGCCGTCGCCCAGGAAGTTGAACGCGAACACGACCAGCACGAGCACCGCGGCCGGCACCGCGAGAATCCAGGGCGCGGTCTCCATCTCGCCGGCGCCGTCGGCGATCAGGTTGCCGAGGCTCGCGAGCGGCTCCTGGATGCCGATGCCGAGGAAGGACAGGAAGCTCTCCACCAGGACCACCTGCGGCACGGTCAGCGTCGCATAGATGATCACGGGACTCAGCAGGTTCGGCACAATATGACGCAGTACGATGGCGCCGGTGCCGGCACCGCCGACCACCGCGGCCTCGACGAACTCGCGCTCGCGCAGCGCGAGCGCCTGGCCGCGGACGATGCGCGCCATCGTGAGCCAGCCGAAGGCGCCGATCGCCACCAAGAGCGCCAGTGGCCCGCGCCCGAACACCACCGTCAGGATGATCACGAAGAACACCTGCGGCAGCGAATAGAGCACGTCCACGAAGCGCATCATCAGCGCGTCGGTGCGCCCGCGCAGGTAGCCCGCGAGCGCGCCCCAGCCGACGCCGATCACGAGCGCGACGAGGGTCGCCGCGAGCGCGAGCGCGAGCGAGACGCGAAGCCCCAGCAGCGTGCGCACCAGCAGATCGCGTCCCAGACGGTCGGTGCCGAGCCAGTGGCCGGGGGCGGCAAACGGCGGCGCGGCCATGTGCGCCCAGTCGATCTCGTCCTCGCGCCATTCGACTGCTGCGGGGCCGATGAGCGCGGCGAGCGCGAGCAGGCCGAGCATCGCGAGGCCCGTCATCGCCGCGCCATCCGCCGCGAGCCTGCGGAGGGCATCGCGCCAAAGCCCGGTGGTCATGCGCGCCGCCCGTGACGGATGCGGGGATCGAGCCACGCGTACGCGAGGTCGGCCATCAGGTTGAAGACGATCATGAGCGCGGCATAGACGATCACCATGCCCATGACCAGCGTGTAATCGCGATTCAGCGCGCCCTGCACCAGGTGCCGCCCCATGCCGGGCAGCCCGAAGATCGTCTCGACCACGAGGGAGCCAGCCAGCACCGCCGCAGCGGCCGGCCCCAGGTAGCTCACGACGGGGAGCATCGCCGCGGGCAGCGCGTGGCGCAGCAGTACGGCGCGCGTCGGCAGGCCGCGCGCGCGCGCGGCGCGGATCCACGGCGCCTGCAGCACCTCGAGCAGGCTCCCGCGCGTCAATCGCGCGACGTAGGCGATCACCGGCAGCGCGAGCGTCGCGACCGGCAGCACGATGTCGCCGATGCGCCCCGGCTCCCAGCCCGCGACCGGCAGCCAGCGCAGCCAGATTCCGAACACGAGCGCGAGGAAAGGCGCGACCACGAAGACCGGCACCGAGATGCCGGCGACGGCGAGCGCCATCACCATGCGATCGGCGATCCTGCCGCGGACGAGCGCGGCCCATGCCCCCATCGGAATCCCGAGCGCGAGCGCGAGTGCGAGCGCTGCGAGGCCAATGGTGAGGCTCACCGGCAAACCGCCGGCGATCAGCTCGGTCACCGTGAAGTCGCGGAACCTGAACGAGGGCCCGAAATCGCCCCGCAGCAGAGCCTGCAGATAGCGGCCGAACTGCACCGGCACCGGATCGTCGAGCCCGTAGGCGGCTTCGAGGTTGGCCCGGATCTCGGCCGGCAGCGCCTGCTCCTCGTCGAACGGCCCGCCGGGTGCCGCACGCGTCAACGCGAACGACAGCGCGATCACCACCAGCAGCGTGGGGATCGCGGACAGCAGGCGCCCGGCGACGTAGGCGAGCGTGCTCAGATTTCCGGCGCGTCCTTTCCCGCGGGTTCGGTCCGAAGCGGCGAAGTCACTCGAAATACCATATTTAACTGATTGATTCGGCGAACTATGTTAGCGCAAGACCCGCGAATTCCGATAGCATGCGACACGGGCTTGGGGAGGGCCGCATGCGAAGGATCCTGGTCGGCATCAAGCGGGTCGTCGACTACAACGTGCGGGTGCGGGTGCGCCCCGATGGCGCCGGCGTGGTCACCGACGGCGTCAAGATGAGCATCAATCCCTTCGACGAGATCGCGCTCGAGGAAGCGATCCGCATCCGCGAGCGCGGCGCCGCCGACGAGGTGGTCGCAGCGAGCCTGGGCCCCGACGACACGCAGGCGCAGCTGCGCAACGCGCTGGCGATGGGCGCCGATCGCGCGATCCTGGTACGCACCGACCTCGCGCTGGAACCGCCGGCCGTCGCCCGTGCGCTGTTTGCGCTCACCGGCCGCGAGAGCCCGATGCTCGTGATCCTCGGCAAACAGGCGATCGACGACGATTGCAACCAGACCGGCCAGATGCTGGCGGCACTCTGGGACCGGCCCCAGGCCACCTTCGCCTCGAAGCTGGAACTCAAAGGCAAGAGCGCGCTCGTGACGCGCGAAGTGGACGCCGGGCTCGAAACCATCGAGGTGGACTTGCCCGCGGTCGTGACCACGGACCTGCGCCTCAACGAGCCGCGCTTTCTCAAGCTGCCGGACATCATGAAGGCCAAGAAGAAGCCGCTCGACGTGATCGAGTTCGCCGCGCTTGGCGTCGATCCCGCGCCGCGGCTCAAGGTCCTGAAGTACGAACCGTCGGCGCAGCGGCAAAAGGGCGTCATGGTCCACGACGCCGCGGAACTGGTGGCCGCGCTGCGCCAGCGCGGGCTGGTCTGATGAACCGCGTCCTCGTCATCGCCGAGCACGCAGGCCAGAAACTCAATGCCTCGACCGCCAAGTGCGTCAGCTGCGCAGCCGCGATCCCGGGCGCCGAAATCACCGTCGCGGTGCTGGCGTCGGATGGCGCGGCGGTTGCCGAGGCCGCAGCCGCGCTCGCGGGCGTGGCCAGGGTGTTGCTGGTGCAGAACCCGGCCAACGAGCCTGCGCTCGCCGCCGTGCTCGCGCCGCAAGCCGCGAAACTCGCCGCGGGCTTCAGCCACGTGCTCGGGCCGTCCACGACTTTCGGCAAGGACCTGATGCCGCGCATCGCCGCGCTCCTGGGTGCGCCGCAGGTCAGCGACGTGATGGCGGTCGATTCCGCCACCCGCTTCCGCCGTCCGGTCTATGCCGGCAACGCGATCGCGACGGTGGAATCGGAGGCGGGCGGGCAGGTGGTCGCGACGGTGCGCACAGCTTCGTTCCAGCCAGCGGGCGCGGGCGGGCCGGCGCCGGTCGAGAAGGCGTCGGTGGACGCCGCATGGCCGGCGCACACGCGCTTCGTGTCGGTGTCGGCCGCCGCCAGCGACCGGCCGGACCTGCAGACCGCCGCGCGCGTGGTCTCGGGTGGGCGCGCGCTCGGCAGCAAGGAGAATTTTGCGCTGATCCAGCGCCTCGCCGAGCGCCTCGGCGCCGCGGTCGGCGCCTCGCGCGCGGCGGTGGACGCCGGTTATGCGCCGAACGAACTGCAGGTCGGCCAGACCGGCAAGATCATCGCGCCCGAGCTCTATGTCGCGATCGGCATCAGCGGCGCGATCCAGCACCTGACCGGCATCAAGGACGCGCGCACCATCGTCGCGATCAACAAGGACGCGGACGCGCCGATCTTCGAGGTCGCCGATTACGGGCTGGTCGGCGACCTGTTCGCGATCATCCCGGAGATCGAGAAGCAGCTGTAGTCGCGTACAGGAGCCACAGCGACAGGCCGGTAATCACAAGCCAGGTGCCGGCCGTGCCCCAGAAACGGCCGAAGCTGCGGCCCGGGCTGTGGGCCAGGCCCCAGGCGTGCATCAGGCGGCTCACGACCAGCGCGCTGCCCGCCGCGTGAATCGCCCCCGCCGGCAGATCGGTCAGTTCCGCGAGCACGAGCAGTACGAGCGCGAGCGGCACGTACTCGGCGAAGTTCGCCTGCACGCGCATCGCCTGCTGCATCCCCTCCTCCTTGCCTGCGCCCAGCCCGACGCGGTAGCGCCGGCGCGCGAGCACCACGAATGCCGACAGCGCGATCAGGAGCAGGCCCAGCAGCGCCGCGTAGAAGATGGACGGCGTGTCGATCGCCATCACAGTTGTCCCAGGATGTGTTCAGCGCTCGACACCTTGAACTCACCGGGTGCCTCGACGTGGACCTGCCTGACGACGCCGTCCTCGATCACGAGCGCGAAGCGCTTGCCGCGCATGCCCATGCCGAAGCTGCGTGCGTCGAGCTCGAGGCCCAGCGCGCGCGTGTAATCGCCGTTGCCGTCGGCTGCCATCACGATCGCGGCGCCGACGCCCGCATGCTTGCCCCAGGCGTTCATGACGAACACATCGTTGACCGCGAGGCAGACGATCTTGCCGACGCCCTTGCCCTTGAGTGCCGCGGCCTGCTCGACAAAGCCCGGCAGGTGCTTGGCGTCGCAGGTTGGCGTGAACGCGCCCGGCACCGAGAACAGTACCACCCGGCCCTGGGCCAGCAGTTCCCTGGCCTCGACGTTCGCGGGTCCGTCCTTGCCCATGATCTTGAGCTTGCCGTCGGGGATGCGGTCGCCTGCCTGGATCGTCATCGGGGCTCTCCCTGATTGGCCTGATGTCACGCGTGCTGCGCTGCCGACCTGCTGGCGCCCGGGAACGGTCCCGCCTTGATCAGCATGCCAGGCACTGGGTGGCCGACCTGGCCCTCGATCCAGCGCGCCGCCTCGATCGCCCGATCGAGGTCCACGCCGGTGGCGATGCCCATGCGGCCCAGCATGTAGACCAGGTCCTCGGTCGGGATATTGCCGGTCGCAGCGGGCGCGAATGGGCAGCCGCCCAGACCGCCCAGGCTCGCATCCAGCACCGCGGCGCCCGCGGTCGCCGCGGCATAGGCATTGGCGAGGCCGGTGTTACGCGTGTTGTGGAAGTGGCCGCGCAAGGTCATGCCCGGCAGCGCCTCGGCGACCTGCCCGAACACATCCGTGACCTGACCCGGCACGGCGACGCCGATGGTGTCGGCGATCGCGATCTCGATGGGCGCGCCCTCGGCGACCTCGCGCGCCAGCTCGACGACTCGCGAGGCGGGGACCTCGCCCTCGAACGGGCAACCGAAGGCCGCGGAGATGGTCACCTGCGCCTTGATACCCGCGGCCCTGGCGGCTGCGGCGATCGCGCGCCAGGTGCGGATCGACTCCGCACTGGTGGCGCCCTGGTTGCGCTGGTTGAAGGTATCGGTCGTGAACACGACCATGCCGACCTCTTCGCAGCCGGCGGCGGCGGCGCGATCGAAACCGGCGCGGTTGAGCACCAGTCCGATATAGCGCACGCCCGGGCTCCGGGGCAGTGCCTTCATCACTTCCTCGGCGTCCGCCATCTGCGGCACGCGCCGTGGACTCACGAAGCTCGCGACTTCGACGCGCGTGAGGCCGGCGGCGACCGCGCGGCGGATGAACTCGACCTTGACCGCGGCGGGCACCGCGGCCGGCTCGTTCTGCAGGCCGTCGCGCGGCCCGACTTCGACGAGCTCGATGCTGCGCGGGCCGGTCATCCCGCCATGCTGGACCAGAGGTCGGCGACGCCCTTGATGTCCTTGTTGGCCGCAGCGGCGGCCTTGAAGGCGTCCCTCGCCTCGGCGGGCCGCTTGGTCTCGACCAGCGCGATGCCGAGCAGCATGTTGAGGTCGTCCGGCCGCTTCAGCTTGCCCTTCTTGACGCCGCGCCTGGCCGCCTCGCTCGCCTTGGCATAATTCTTGAGCGTGAAATAGGCGGTCGCGACCTTGGCCTCCGGCTCGCCGATCTGCATCGCGCCCGCTTCCTTCTCGGTCTGCGGCAGTACGGCTTTGAGCTTTTCGAGCTGCGACTTGGCGTCCTTGAGCACGCGGTTGTTGCGGTCGTCTTTCTTGATCGAGCCGTTCGCCATGCCCTTCTCGAGCATCGCGACCGCTTCGCCCGGGCTCGACAGATCGAGCGCGGTCTCGGCGTACTTCGCATAATGCTCGCCGGAGAGCAGCCCGCGCGAGGCGCCGAGGCGGTAGATGTTGATCATCACGACCGGATCGCGCGCCGTCTTTTCGGCATAAGCGCTCGCGACCCACTTGAACGAATCGCGGCTGGGCGAGGTCACGATCAGGCGGTGCAGCGTCTGCATCCGCATCGCGTCGTTGCCGGTCTCCTGGTACGACTTGTGCAACGCGAGCAGGAGCGGCGAGATGATCGCGGTGGGCTTGCGCGCCTTGTCCGCGGCCGCCACCGCCTTCTCGAGCGTGGTTGCCGCATTCCGGTAGTCGCGCAACTGGACCTGGCAGTTGCCGAGCATGATCAGGTCGTCGACGTTGAGCGGACCCTGCGCAGCAAGCTTGTCGAGCGCGCCCTTCGCGTCGCGGTATTCGCGCAGCGCGTAGTGCGTGGTCGCCTTCAGCCGCAGCTTCTTGATGAGGTCGGCGCCGCTCACGCGGCCGGTCGCGAGACGCTCGTCCACGGTCTCGATCACCAGCCGGTGGTCCCTGGCGCTGCTCGCCACCCAGATCAGCGTTTCGTTGACGCCCTGCTCTTCCTGCGCCGACAGCGGCGCCTTGGCTTTTGCCTCCTTGAGCAGTCGAATGGCCTCGGTGAAACTGCCCTTCTGGCCGGCGGCCTGCGCGGCCTGCACCTTGTCGGCGACTTCCTTGCGCCAGCCGCCCGCGGTCTGGGCGGCCGCCTCGGGCACGAACCCGGCGAGCGGCAGAGTCATGAGGGTCGCCAGCAGGCTGGCGCGGATCTTGTGTGTCATCGTCAGCATCGTTCGTTCTCTCCTGCTTCAGCCGTCCGGGGGCGTCGCCTGCGCGGTCGCCGAATCGTCGCGCGAAGTGTTCGCAAGCCACATGCGGGCGATGCGCGCGAGGTGGCCGTCGCCGGCCGCGGCTTTCGCCGCTTCGAACGCGGCGCGTGCCTCGTCCTTGCGGCCGGCCTGCAGCAGCGCTGCGCCAAGCAGCAGGTTGGCGTCGTCCAGCCTCGCCACGTTGCCCTTGGCGATGCCCTTTCGCACCAGGTCCGCCGCCCTGGCGTATTCCCCGGCGCTGTAGAAACCGAGGCCGACTTTCACCGCGATCTCGCCTTTCGCACTGGCTTCCGCCGCCGCAGCCTCGGCCGCGAGCGTCTTCTGGTCCGCGCGTACCTCGGCCTTCGCATCCTGCAGCGCCTGCTGGTTGGTGCCGACGCTCGGCACGACTGCGTCCTTCATGCCGCGCTCGAGCGCGCGCACGGCCTCGCCGGAGCTGCCCGAGTTGCGGGCCAGGTCGCTGTAATTGTAGTAGTCGCCGACGATGGCCAGGCCGCCGCGTGGGTCGGTGACCGCCAGCCGGTAGGCGTTCAACATAACCAGGCGGTCGTCCTGCGACGCCGTGCGCAGCAGGTTCATCAAGTTGCTGTAGTACTTCTTGTCCGGGTAGTGCGCGAGCAGCTGCTCGAGGTTGTCGATCCGCCCGGCGTTATCCTTGATCCGGTACAAGCAGTCGTCGCGGATGCCGAACAGGTCCTCCTTCGGCGTCTCCTTGCGGCTTGCCGTGAGTTCGATCGACTTGCCGAGCCACCTGGCGCAGTCGGCGTAGTTCGAATTCAGGCGATGGAGCCGGCCCAGCGTCTCGTACTCGTCCGGCTCGACGTCGGTCGAGTGGTCCACGAACTTCTGGAAATGCTCGGCGGCCTTGGGCCGGTCCTTCTTGGTGTTGTAGTGAGCAGCCAGCTGGCGATGCATCGGCCCGAGCTGGGTCTGATCCGCATAGCCCTCATTCAGGAACGCCTCGATCGCGGCGGCAAAGGCTTCCGGCTCGCCGATGGCCTGGGTCGCCTGCAGGCGCCAGGTGGCGATCGCCTTCTTCTCGTCGGTACCTAGCGCCGGCATGGCTTCGAGCGCCGGCAGCGCCGCAAGGACCTCGGCCCACTTCTTGTCATTGGCGAGCTTGCTGGCTTCCTGCGCGGCCTTCTTGAATTCCTTGCTGTACTGCGGCCCTGGCTGGGCAACCTCCTCCTGGTCCTTGCTCTTGCTCTTCTTGGAGGGCTTCTTGACCTCCCGGCTCTGGTCCTGAGGCGGGGCAGGCTGGCCATACTGCGGTGCCGCTATCGCAGGCAATGAAAGGCCGACCAGCAGCCATGCGGTCACCGCCATCAGACTTGAACCCGAGAGTCTTCCCGTCATGTCCGGTTCCCCGCCATCGGCTGGTGCCGCCTAGCCAGCGTGGGGCGGGTTTATACCCCAAAACCCGCCCTCTGTCTTGCATGCCCTTGATGCGATGGACTGGCCCTGAATCCTGGGGTTCCGGCTGCGCGGGTTTTTCACGCGGGTTCAGCCCCGGTTCAGGCTGCGCCCCTCCAAAAGAAGAGGCCCGCATTAGCGGGCCCCCGATGGTCAATGCCGGCGGCCCGCTCTTTACGTGCCGGCCGGCGGCTCCGCGATGAAGCCGACCTTGCGCATGCCCCCGCGCTGCAGCAACGCGAGCGTGTCCGAGATGTACTCGTAACGGGCGCGCTTGTCCGCGCGGATGTGGATCTCCGGCTGGGGGTCCTTGACCGCTTCCTGGAGCACGTAGTTCAGCAGGGAGTTGCGGTCCACGCTACTGTCGTTCCAGTAGATCGAGCCATCGAAATCGATCGAGAGATTGATGTTCTCAGGCTTGGTCACGGTCGGCCGGTTGACCTCCTTCGGCAGGTCGATCTTGACGGCCTGCGTCATCACCGGGACCGTGATGATCATGATGATCAAGAGCACCAGCATGACATCCACGAGCGGAATGACGTTCGGATCGACCATCGGGTCGCCCTGTTCCTCGCGGACCGCAATGGCCATCGCCTACTTCCCCGAGACGCGGGCGCCGGACAGCAATGCGGCCTGGACGTCATGCGCGAAATAGTTCACGCGCTCCATGAGGCCCTTGTTCCCGCGCAGCAGGCCGTTGAATCCCAGCACCGCCGGCACCGCGACCGCGAGACCGAGCGCCGTCATGATCAGCGCCTCTCCGATCGGGCCGGCGACCTTGTCGAGGGACGCCTGGCCGGCGATCGAGATGCTGATCAGCGCGTGGTAGATGCCCCACACGGTGCCGAACAGCCCTACGAAAGGCGCGGTCGCGCCCACCGACGCCAGCACCACCATGCCCTTCTGCAACCACGACTGCAGCATGTTGGTGCGCTTGTCGATGTGGGTCTGTACCCACTCGGCGAGCTCGATGTTGCTCGTGATGTCGCGCGCGCTGGTCTTGCGGTGATGGTCGACCGCCTGCAGTCCGTCGGACGCGATGTCGCGGAACGGGTTGAACTTGCCCTTGAGCTTGGCGATGCCTTCCTGCATCGAGGGGGCGTTCCAGAAGCCCTTTTCGGCTTCCGTCGCGACCTTGCGCAGCGTGCGCTGATCCAGCCACTTGGTGATCATGACGAACCACGACCACAGCGACATGACGATGAGGATGACGAACACACCCTTGCCGACATAGTCGCTCTGGGTCCAGAGCGCTTCTATGCCATAAGGGTTATCGGTGCCGGTTTCAGCTGCCATTCTGCAATTCCTCTAACAGACGAATTTTTCTTCCGGAGAGTCTCGGGCGCCCCTGGCGGCCGGCGGCTATCCGGTCCCTGATGATCCCCGCCGCGTCACTCCAGCTTGAAGACGATCGGCAGCGTGGCCTGCGCCTCGACCGGCACGCCATCGCGCTTGCCCGGGTCGAACGGCAGCTTGCGGATCACGCATTCCGCTGCGCCGTCGAGACGTTCGAAGCCGCTGCTCTGGGCGACGCGCATCGCGCCGGCCTTGCCGTCAGCGCCGATCGAGATGGTGACCACCACGCGGCCTTCCTCGCTCAGGCGGCGGGAAGCCGACGGATAGCAGGAATTGATGGCGGCGGCGATGCGGTCGCCGCGCGCCTTGATCCTGGGCGGCGTGATCTGGACCTGGCGCGGCGGCGCCTGCGGAGCCGCACGCGGCTGTTCCTGCTTCACCTGCACCGTGATGGCCGTGGTCGGGCCTTCAAAGGTCGGCAGGTCGATCAGCGGCGGCGGGACCACCGGCGGCGGCACATCCACGGGCGGAGGCGGAGGCGGTTCATCCAGGTCTTCGGGCGGCGGCGGCGGCGGCGGCAGGTCCATGATGGAGAAGTCCTGGACCAGCTGGAGGCCTGCGCGCACCAGGCCCTGTTTCAGGGCCCAGAAGAATCCGATATGGAGCGCGATGATCCCCACGAGGACCGCCGTGCGACGCGATGCCCCCGCCGAATAGGTGTTCGTCGTCATGCCCGACCTTCCATGCCCCTCGTCGGTACCTGCCGGTCGCTGGCGGCCGAAGGCCGTTGCGCCCCGTCAATTCTTTGTCGGCACGCTCCGGAGCGCCCCCGATCCGGCTGCGGTCACCTTAGCGGTTGGCCCATTCTACTGCAAGCGCCCGGGCGCTCCGGCTCGGCACCAGCGCCGGATCCGGCCGCATGGCGCGGATCCGGGTCTGCTCAGCTTCCATCGAGCCGGAATATGATCGGCAGCAGTACTTCGGCTTGCACCGAGCGACCGTCGCGCCGCGCCGGCACGAAATCGAGGCGCTTGACGACGCAGTTGATTGCTGCATCGAGCCGCGGGAAACCGGATGTTTCATGCACGCGCCACGACGTGACGGTCGCCTGGGCGCTGAGCGAAATGCTCGCGACCGCCCTGCCTTCCTCGCCTAGCCGGCGCGATGCGGCGGGATAGCAGGATGCAATCAGCGCGGCCATGCGACGGTCGCGAGTCCGCAGCGAGGCCGGCAGGTATTCGACTGTTCCGGTCAGGCCCGACGATCCGGGCGCGATCGGGTCCACCACGGGCGCGACGGCGCGCTCTTCTGCCTCGTCGAACCTCGCGATTGAAACGATCGGCTGCTCGACCGTCAACGTGAAGCCTTCGATCGGACCCGGATTGTGCGGGCCGACGACAGGATCTGGAGGCCTTGGCACCGGCAGAATATTGATAGGCCCGGCATCCCGCGCGGGTTGCGGCCATTCGCGCGGTACGAGGCCAAGCGCGATCGCGATGAAGATGCCGAAGTGGAGTCCGATGATGGCCGCGAACGCAGCCGTGCGACGCGATCCGCTCGCCGAATAGGCATGTGTCATGGGACATCTCCTTTCAACGCCGCCGGTCCGGATCAATTTGGACCTGCCGCCCCGCGGGTGCAAGGCCGGGGCGAACCGGCGGCTGCCCGTTGTCCCTGTAACGGGCGAGCGGCACCTCCGGGGTTAGCGCACGCTGCCGCTACAGGACCAGTTCCTCGGCCGGGGCCCTCAGATTGTAGTTCGATGCCATGGCGTGGCCGTAGGCGCCCGCGGCGGCGATCAGCAGAACGTCGTCCTCTTCGCAGATGGGAAGCGCGCAGTCCTCGCCGAGCACGTCGCCACTTTCGCAGATCGGCCCGACTACCGTACAGGGCCCGGCAGGCGGCTCGCCGAGACGCGTGAGGTTCACGATTTCGTGGCGCGCGCCGTAGAGGGCGGGCCGCAGCAACGAGTTCATGCCGGTCGCGACGCCGACGTAGCGCCGCCCGCCCTTGCCCTTGATCTGCGTCACGCGCGCGAGCAGCACGCCGGCCTCTGCCACCAGGAAGCGCCCGGGCTCGAGCCACAGATCGAAACCCGGATGCGACACGCGAAACTGCGCGAGCGCCGTGTCGAATGCCGCGAGATCGAGCGGCGCCTGCGAGGTTCTTTCCGGCACGCCGAGTCCGCCGCCCAGGTTGAGCACGCGAGCCGATGGGAATCGCGGGGCCGCCGCGGCGAGTGCGCGCGCGGCGTCAGTCCAGTGCGCCGGATCGAAGCTGCCGCTGCCGCCGTGCGAGTGCAGCCCGCCGACGCGGGCGCCGACGGCGCCGGCCTGCGCGGCGAGTTCCGCAATCTCTCCTGGCGGCACACCGAACTTGGAGCGAGTGCCCGCGGTCCGGACTTTCGCGTGGTGCCCATGGGCGAGCTCGGTGTCCAGGCGCACGAAGATCTCGCGTCCCGCGAACAACGGCGCCCAGGCGCCCAGCACCCAGGCGTTGTCGACCGTGACACGGATGCCCTGTTCGAGCGCCATACGGTACTCGGCGCGGGGCGCGAAGTTCGGGGTGAACAGCAGGCGGTCAGGCGCGATGCCCGCCACGGCGCCGGTCACGCGCTCGATTTCGGACAGCGACACGCACTCGAATCCAAGCCCGGCATCAGCGAGCGTGGCAAGGATCGCGGGATGTGGATTCGCCTTGACCGCGTAAAGCACGCGCGCCAGGGAACGCAGCGCGGACAGCCGCCGCGCCTGGCGGGCGACGGTCGTGAGGTCGTAGATATAGGCGCAGTCGCGCGCAGCGAGCGCCGCGATCAGTTCCCCGTGCCGCGCGCGCCACCAGGCCGGTTCGGGTGCGGTCATCACCCGCCGATTCTCGGCCGCGCCAACGGAAAAACCAAAGGCCGCGTCCCTGGCGGAACGCGGCCTTTCAGCTCAGCCGGCGCCGGCTGGCGTCGGATCAGGCTTCGTCGAGGTCGTTGAACTCGGCCAATTCACGCTGCAGGCGCTTCTCGGCCAGCACGTCTTCCACGCGGCTCCAGGCGGACTGCTGTGTGGGACGACGCTGCCCCTTGGGGCGGCGCTCCACCACGATCAGTCGGTCCAGGTCGCCGTCCTGCTCGTTGCTGGACTCCCCGAGGAACTCGTTCTCGAGGTCAAAGGAGTCATCATTGCGCTCTTTCATTCCGTAGAAGTCCTAGAGAAATCAATGACATCCACGACAAACCCGACAATCGTCGGGCTGCGCAATATATACGAAAAGCCGCATTTATCAACCGCCCCCCCGTGGGGCCACCCGGACTGGCTCGCCGCACCCTACCCCGGGGCCTGGCGCGGCGTGGCCGCAGGCCAGCGCGACCTCGACCGGGCCCCAGGGATTGACCAGCGCAATGAACTACGCTTCCCCGGCGTCCGCATCGGTACCCGGCTCTCACCCGGCGAGGCGAAATGCAGGCGCCGGTCGCGAACTCCGCGGCGCGCGGCGCAGCACCTGGCCCTCCGTCATGGCGACCCAGGGATCGCGCTGCCAGAAATCGGTGGTGAAGGTGACGATTCCGCGCATCTTGCGGGCCGCGGTGACCCGGGCTCAGCTCGCGATCATTCCTCGCAGGCCGCGAGGCATTCGCTGTACTTGTCGTCGCAGACCTGCACCTTGTCGGGATCGCCATTGCTGTCCTGCATGCACTTGTCGGACTCGCTGTCGCATTGCTCGATGCACTTCTCGTCAGCGAATGCGCGCGCAGTGCCTGGCGGCCTGTTGCGGCTCTCGGGGCGGATGTCGTCGGCGAACGCCCCGGGCGCCGCGAGCAGGCTCGCGACCGCCCAGGCCATCCACCGGCTGCTGCGCAAGTTCATTTCAGGTGTCTCTCCCCGGCTACGCTTATCTATACGGCACGGCGCGCCGGCCTGCAAATCACGCCACAGCATCGTCCGCAGGCCCTGAATGGTTGCTGAACAGCGCCCCGCGCGCCCCTCACGCGCCGATTTCCGCCGCCGCGCGCTCGACCAGGACGCGCGCCATCGGCCCGAGTCTGGCGAAGCGGGCGTCGCTCGTCTGCCCGTGGAAATACCGGTAGTAGATCTGCTGGACGATCACCGCGAGGCGGAACAATCCGAACACGCGGTAGAAACGGAACTCGGGTACCGCGATCCCGCTCTGCGCCGCATAGCGCTCGAGCACTTCGCGCCGCGTGAGCGACCCGGTCAGGTGCGTCGGCAGCATGCGCGCCGCGGAAAGCGCCGGCGGGTCGCCTGGCTCGACCCAGTACGCGAGCGAGCAGCCGAGGTCCATCAGCGGGTCGCCGATCGTCGCCATCTCCCAGTCGAGCACGCCGATGAGGCGTTCGGGCTCGCTGGCATCGAAGACGACGTTGTCGAGCTTGAAGTCGTTGTGGATGAGCGCCGCACGCCCGGCCTCGGCCGGTTGGCTGGCAGCCAGCCACGCGGTCACGGTGGCGGCATCTGCCGCATCCGCGGTGCGTGCCCGCGCGTAGCGTCCGGTCCAGCCTTCGACCTGGCGCACGACGTATCCTTCCGGCCGGCCGAACTCGGTGAGGCCGAGCGCGCACCAGTCGAGCGCGTGCAGCTTGACGAGCACGTCAACCAGGGCCTGCTGCTGCGCGCGCACCAGCGCGGGCGCCGGATGCAGTTCCGGCGGGTAGTCGCGGCGCAGGATGATGCCGCGGATGCGCTCGACCACGTAAAACGGCGCGCCGATCACCGACTCGTCGTCGCACCAGGCGAGCGGCCGCGGGGATTCTGCGAACCGGCCCGCGAGCGCCGACAGCACGCGGAACTCGCGGCTCATGTCGTGGCCGGAACTCGGGCGCGTGCCGAACGGCGGCCGGCGCAGCACCATCTCGCGCCCGCCCGCCGTCAGCAGGTAGCTCAGGTTGGAGAAACCGGACGGGAACTGGCGCACCACCAGCGGCAACTCCAGCCCCGGCAGCCGCCGCGCGAGGTACGCTCCGAGGGCCGCGGCATCGAGCGCCTCGCCCGCGCGCGGCGCCGCAGCCTCGTCCAGCAGACTCACCCGCCCCGGCCCTTCAGCAGGTGCTTCGCGACCGCGATCTTGTGCACCTCGTCGGGACCGTCATAGATGCGCGCCGCACGCTCTTCGCGATAGAACCAGGCGAGCAGGGTGTAGTCGGTGACGCCGAGCCCCCCGTGCACCTGGATCGCGCGGTCGAGCACCCGCTGCAGCACGCCGGCGACATGGAACTTGATCATCGCGATGTCGTCGCGCGCCGCGCTCGCGCCCGCCTCGCCGATGCGCCACGCCGCGTGCAGCACGAGCAGCCGCGCCGCACGGATCTCGGCCGCGCATTCCGCGATCCAGGCCCGCACGATGTCGCTCTCGCCGAGGCGGCGGCCGTCCGCCGCGATGACGCGGGTGGCGGCGCGCGCCACCATCAGTTCGTGCGCGCGGTCGCAGATTCCGAGCCAGCGCATGCAGTGGTGGATGCGCCCGGGGCCGAGCCGCGACTGCGCCAGGCGGAATCCCTCGCCGCGCGGACCCAGCAGGTGATCGCCCGGCAGGTGGCAGCCCTCGAACTCGAGCTCGCCGTGCGAGAACAGGTCGGCGCCGGCATGTCCCATCACCGGCGTATTGCGCGTGAGGCGGTAGCCTGGCGCGTCGGTGGGCACGATGAACATGCTGGCGCGCCCGTGCGGCGGCGCGTCCGGGTCGGTCACCGCCATCACGATGCAGAATGCGGCGCCGTCGGCGCCGGTGGCGAACCACTTGCGCCCGGTCAGCACCCAGGCCCCGCCGTCCTGCACCGCGCGGGTCTCGAGCATGAGCGGGTTGGCGCCGCTGTTGCCGGGCTCCGTCATGCCGAAGCAGCTGCGCACGCTGCCGGCCACCAGCGGCTCGAGCCAGCGCTGCTTCTGCGCGGGGGTCGCGAACTCGTGCAGCAGCTCGACGTTGCCCGCGTCCGGCGCGTTGCAGCCGAACACGTAGTGCGCGAACGGACAGCGCCCGAGCGCTTCCGAGATCAGGCCGTGGGTGAGAAGGTCGAGCCCGAGCCCGCCGTGTTCGCGCGGGTACACCGGGCCCCACAGGCCGAGCTTGCGGACCTCGGCGCGCTTGCCCTGCAGCACGGGCAGCAGCGCCGCGAAACCGGAGGCGAGGAAGGCGGGCTCGAGTGGCAGCAGCTCGCGGTCCACGAATTCGCGGCAGCGGTTGACGACGACCTGCTTCGCGGGTTCAAGGTGAAAATCCATTGCCGCCTCAGGCCAGCCAGCCCCCGTCGGCGGTCAGGCAGCTGCCGGTGGTGTATGACGCGGCATCGGACACGAGATAGACGACGGCCCCCGCCATTTCCTCCGGCTGCGCAATGCGCCCCATCGGCACCAGGCGCTCCATCGCGGCGCGCAGCTTCTCATTCTCGTGGATCGCGGCGGCGAATTTCGTTTCGACCAGTCCCGGCACCAGCGCGTTCACGCGCACGCCCTGACGCGCCCATTCGCGCGCGAGCGCCTGCGTCATGTTGACGATCGCCGCCTTGGTCATCGAATACACCGCCTGGCCATCCATCGGCCGGAAG
This sequence comes from Gammaproteobacteria bacterium, assembly GCA_052386275.1. Taxonomy (GTDB): domain Bacteria; phylum Pseudomonadota; class Gammaproteobacteria; order Steroidobacterales; family Steroidobacteraceae; genus SCUD01. Next base: position 12,170 of record JBQTKI010000014.1, on the reverse strand, counting down.
GCGTTGACCGAGGCGACATTGACGATCGCACCCTTGCCGCGCGCGATCATGCGCCGCGCCGCCTCCACCGAAGTCCAGAAGTAGCCGCGGATGTTGACGTCCACGGTCTTCTGGTAGGCGCCCAGGTCCATGGCCAGCGCCGGGCCGAAGTACGGATTGGCCGCGGCATTGTTGACGAGGATGTCGAGCCGCCCGTGGCGCCGGTCGATCTCCTGCAATGCCGCACTGACTTGCGCCGGCTCGCCGATGTGGCAGGCAAGCGCGGAGGCCTCTGCGCCCGCCGCGCGGATCTCGGACGCCACCGCCTCGCAGCCCTCGAGCTTGCGGCTGGCAGCCACCACGATTGCGCCGTGGCGCGCAAGCGCGTGCGCGATCGCGCGGCCGATGCCGCGGCTGGCGCCCGTGATGAATGCGACGCGCCCGGACAGGTCGAATTCGTCGGTCATGCCCTCCCCCGCCGGAATCCTAGCATTCCGGCGGCGCAGGCACGGCCGCTAGGGAAACTCTGCACGGGTGGCATGGAGCGCGTTGCACGCGCGCCGCGTGGCCACCAGGCGCGACCGACGAAGTGTGGTCAATCCACACGAGGAGGGAGCAACGCCGTGGCGGTGCGGCCCGCGTGCAACCCCTCGGGGCCGGGCGGATTTCCGCCCGGGCGGCGTCACTCGTCGCTCATGTATCTCGATACACATCGCTCCTCGTTCCTTGCCCGATCGGAAATCCGCCACGGCCGCGCCCATGCCACCTGTGCAGAGTTTCCCTAGAATCGGCCCATGCTGATCCCACGCCGCGATCTCGAGTTCCAGGTGTTCGACGTGCTGGGGGCCGACGCGCTGACGCGACTGCCACGCTACGCCCTGCACGACCGCGCCGTGTTCGACGGCGTGTTCGACGCGGCCTACCGGCTTGCCGCCGAGCGCTTCGCCCCTTACGCCGCGGCCTGCGACGTGCAGGAGCCGCGCATGGTCAACGGGCACGCGTGGACCATCCCGGAAACGCGCGCTGCGCTTGCCGCCTACAACGCAGCGTCGTTCACCGCGGCCACCTTCGACGCCGGGGACGGCGGGCTGCAGTTGCCGATCCTGGTCGCGAAAGCCTGCACCGCGGTGTTCTCGAGCGCGAATGTCGCCTTTCATTCCTACGCAGCGCTGACCGCGGGCGCGGCCCACCTGCTGGCGACGTTCGGCGACGCAGGCCAACGCCGCCGCTACGTGCGCCCGATGCTGGCCGGCCGGTTCACCGGAACCATGTGCCTGTCGGAGTCGCACGCCGGGTCCTCGCTGACCGACATCCGCTGCCAGGCGCTGCGCCAGCCGGACGGCAGCTACCTGCTCTCCGACAGCAAGATGTGGATCTCGGGCGGCGACCACGACCTCGCCGAGACCATCGTTCACCTGGTGCTCGCGAAGGTGCCGGGCGGCCCGCCAGGCGTGAAGGGTATTTCGCTGTTCGTGGTGCCGCGCGATCGCGTAAACGACGACGGCAGCATCGGCTCCGACAACGACGTGCGCCTCGCCGGCCTCAACCACAAGATGGGCTGGCGCGGCACCACCAACTGCGTGCTTGCGTTCGGCGAGCACGGCCGCTGCCGCGCGGAAATCGTGGGCGAGGAACACCGTGGCCTCGGCTACATGTTCCAGATGATGAATTCGGCCCGCCTGGGCGTCGGCGTGAATGCGGTCGCGCTCGGCTATGCCGCCTACGGCGAGGCCCTGGCCTACGCGCGCGAGCGGCCTCAGGGCCGTCCGCTCGCTGCCCGGGACCCGGCATCGCCGCCGGTGCCGATCATCCGGCATGCCGACGTGCGGCGCATGCTGCTCGCGCAGAAGGCCTGGGTGGAGGGTAGGCTCGCGCTCGTGCTCTATTGCGCCTGGCTCGCGGACCTCGAACGATGCGCGGCAAGTGACGCCGAGCGCGCCCGCCTCAATCTTCTGCTCGAGCTGCTGACGCCGATCGCGAAGTCCTGGCCGTCGGAATACTGCCTCGAGGCGAACAAGCTCGCGATCCAGGTGCATGGCGGCTACGGCTACACGCGCGACTACCCGGTCGAGCGCCTGTACCGCGACAACCGCCTGAACCACATCCACGAAGGCACCCACGGCATCCACGGCCTCGACCTGCTGGGCCGCAAGGTGCCGATGCAGGGCGGCGCCGCGCTCGGGGACCTCGCCAGCCGGATCGCGGAGACGGTGGAGGCCGCGCGCGCGATTCCCGCACTCGCAGCGCACGCCGCCGCGCTCGCGGCCGCCCTCGAGGACCTGGGACTCACGAGTCGCGAGCTGGTCGGGGCGATGATGAAGGATCCGGAGCGCGCGCTCGCGAATGCGACCCTCTACCTCGACAGCCTCGGCCACGTCGTCGTCGCCTGGCGCTGGCTCGCGATGGCGCAAGTGGCGCTCGCAGCCTTGCCCGGCACCGATGCCTCCGGGCAGGACTTCTTCCGCGGCAAGCTGGCCGCCTGCCGCTATTTCTTCAACTACGAGTTGCCGCGAGCCCGGCCGACACTGGCGCTGCTGCGCTCGCTCGACGACACCGCGCTCGCGATCCCCGACGCCGGATTCTGACCGGGGCCGGCGCGTGTCAGGCGCTGAAGGCCCGGTATTCCATGCCGAGGTCGCGCGCCACCGCCTCGTGCGTGATCGCGCCCTCGTGCACATTGAGCCCGGCCGCGAAGCCGGGATCTCGCGCGAGCGCCTTGCGCCAGCCGAGGTCCGCGAGCGCGCGCACGTAGGGCAGCGTCGCATTGGTGAGCGCGAAGGTCGAGGTGCGCGGCACCGCGCCCGGCATGTTGGTCACGCAGTAGTGCACGACGCCGTCCACGACGTAGGTCGGGTCGGCATGCGTGGTCGGCTTGCTGGTCTCGAAACAGCCGCCCTGGTCGATCGAGATGTCGACGAGCACCGCGCCCTTCTCCATGCGCCGCACCATGTCGCGGGTGACGAGCTTGGGCGCCGCGGCGCCCGTGACCAGCACGGACCCGATCACGAGATCGGCCAGCAGCACCAGCCGCTCGATCGCCTCGGTCGTCGAGTAGGCGGTCTCGATATGGCTGCCGAACTGGGCATCGAGTTCGCGCAGGCGCTTCAGCGAACGGTCCACGACCGTCACCTGCGCGCCGAGGCCCACGGCCATCTGCGTGGCATTGGTGCCGGCGACGCCGCCGCCGAGGATCACGACGCGCGCGGGCGCGACGCCCGGCACGCCGCCCAGCAGCACGCCGAAACCGCCGTATGCCTTCTGCAGCGCCGTCGCGCCCACCTGGATCGACATGCGCCCCGCGACCTCGCTCATCGGCGTCAGCAGGGGCAGCGAGCGGTCGGGCGCAGTGACCGTCTCGTAGGCGATCGCAGTGGTGCCCGACTTCGCGAGCGCTTTCGCCTGCTCGGGATCGGCCGCGAGATGCAGGTAGGTGAAGAGCACGTGGCCCCTGCGCAGCATCGCGCATTCCGGCAGCTGGGGTTCCTTGACCTTGACCACGAGTTCCGCCGCGCCGAACACCGAATTCGCATCGGGCAGCACGGTCGCGCCCGCGGCGCGGTAGGCGTCGTCGCCGATGCCGATGCCGGCGCCGGCGCCGGTCTCGACCATCACCTGGTGCCCGGCGCTCGCGAGCTCGCGCACGCCGGCCGGCACCAGGCCGACACGATACTCGTGGACCTTGATTTCCTTCGGGCAGCCAATCTTCACGGATTCCCCCTCGGTCGGTTCGCGGGCCTCGGTGCGCCAGGGCGACGGCGCCGGCACGGCTGCGGATTATCCGCTTAGAATACCCTTGATGGCCACGGCCCATGATTCCGCCCGCCTCGCGGCCCATCCGGCGCAGCTCTCCCAGGCATTGGAACTGCAGCGGCGCTCCTTCAACGCCGATCCCAATCCGCCGCTCGCGATCCGGCGCGACCGCCTCCACCGGCTGCGTCGCATGCTGCGCGACCATGCGGAAGGCATCCGCGACGCGATCAACGCGGATTTCGGCAATCGCGCGCGCGAGGAGACAGAGCTGCTCGAGCTGTTCACGAGTCTCGAGGGCATTGCGCACGCGCGCCGGCACCTGCGCCGCTGGATGCGCCCCGAGCGTCGCCACGTCGCCTGGTGGAGCCTGCCGGGACGCGCGCGCCTCTTGCGCCAGCCGCTCGGCGTCATCGGCATCATCGTGCCGTGGAATTACCCGCTCTATCTCGCGGTGTCGCCGTTGACGGCCGCGCTCGCCGCGGGCAACCGCGCAATGCTCAAGTTGTCGGAATCCACGCCGCGCTTCGGCGCGCTGTTCGAGTCGCTGATCGCGCGCAGTTTCTCCGCGGACGAAGTCGTCGCGGTCAACGGCGACGCGTCGGTCGCCAAGGCCTTCGCCGCGCTGCCCTTCGATCACCTGCTGTTTACCGGGTCCACTCACGTCGGCCGCGACGTGATGAAGGCGGCGAGCGCCAATCTCACGCCGGTGACGCTCGAGCTCGGCGGCAAATCACCCGCGATCGTTGCCGACGGCTTCAATCTCGCCGAGACCGCGCAGCGGCTCATGTACGGCAAGCTCATGAATGCCGGCCAGACCTGTGTCGCGCCGGACTATGCGCTGGTGCCCGAAGCCGCGATCGGTAGATTCGTCGCCGCCTGCCGCGAGGCCACGCAGGCCTTCTACCCGACGCTCGCGACCAACCCCCAGTACACCTCCATCATCAACGAGCGCCAGTTCCGGCGGCTCTCGGCCTGCATCGAGGATGCCCGCAACCGGGGCGCGACGATCCACGCCCTGCATGACGAGGCGACCGATGCCGAGCGCAGGCGGCTGTCGCCGGTCGCGGTCACGGACGTGACCGACGACATGCGCGTGATGCAGGAGGAGATCTTCGGCCCGATCCTGCCGGTGGTGGGCTACGGGTCGATCGACGAGGCGATCGCCTACGTCAGTGCGCGGCCGCGACCGCTCGCGCTCTATTACTTCGGCGCCGAGGACGCGCACCTCGAAGCGGTGCTCGGGCGCACGATCTCGGGCGGCGTGACCGTCAACAACACGGCCTTCCACGTGGTGCAGGAAGACCTGCCGTTCGGCGGCGTCGGCCCGAGCGGCATGGGTCAGTACCACGGCCAGGCGGGCTTCGATACCTTCTCGAAGCAGAAGCCGGTGTTCCATGACGGGCGGCTGTCCGGCTCAAAGCTCCTGATGCCGCCCTACGGGAAGAAGTTTCGCGCCGTGCTGCGGATCCTGTACCGATAGGCCCGGTCCTGCGGCCTCAACTTCGCAGGCAATGCGCGTGGTGGCGCAGATGGTCTTCCATGAAGCTCGAGATGAAGTAATAGCCGTGGTCGTAACCGGCGTGGTGTCGCAGCGTCAGCGGGTAACCGGCTGCCGCGCAGGCCTGTTCGAGCAGCTCGGGCCTGAGCTGCAGCTCGAGGAAGGCGTCCGCCATGCCCTGGTCCACGAGTAGCGGCGGGCGCCCCGCCACCGACTTCAGGTCCCGGATGAGTTCGCAGGCATCGTGGGCGCGCCAGCGGGCGTGGTCCGGCCCGAGATAGGCCGCAAAGGCCTTCTGGCCCCAGGGACATTGCGTCGGCGCCGAGATCGGCGCGAATGCGGAGATGGAACGGTACTGCTCCGGATGGCGGATCCCGAGGGTCAGCGCGCCGTGCCCGCCCATCGAATGCCCGAAAATGCCCTGGCGGCGAGTGTCGACCGGGAAATGCGCCGCGACAATTGCCGGCAGCTCGTGTGCGACGTATGAATACATCCGGTAGTGGCGCGACCAGGGCGTCACGGTCGCGTCCACGTAGAAGCCGGCGCCGACCCCCAAATCCCAGTGATCGTGGTCGCCGGGCAGCGGCACGCCGCGCGGGCTCGTGTCCGGCGCGATCAGCGCGAGTCCGAGCTCAGCCGCAATGCGCTGGGCGCCCGCCTTGATCATGAAGGTCTCTTCGGTGCAGGTGAGGCCCGCGAGATACCACACCACGGGCACCGGCCCGCGCTGCGCCTGCGGCGGCAGATACACCGCGAAGCGCATGGCGCAGCCGGTCTCCGCCGACGCGTGGGCGTGGAAGCTGACCACGCCGCCGAAGGCGCCATGGCGCGCAAGCGTTTCCGGCGCCGCGCTCATCGAGTCAGCCGCCCGGCACGCGGCGCCGGTTGCTCACTTTTTCTTCGCTGGCTTCTTCTTCGCAGTCTTCTTCTTCGCCGCGCCCTTCTTCGCGGCCGCCGCGGGCCTGGCTGCCGCCGCCTTGAACCTGGCCGCCTCCTCGGAACCGCGCGTCGCATTGCCGGCGCTGTAGGAATGCTTGCCGGTGCCCGCGAGCTGACCGCGGTCGACAATCAGGTATTCGTTCCGGATCGGTCGCTTGTCGAACCAGCACTCGAGGATCTCGCGCGTGCCGGCTGCATAGCGCGCCTGGGCGGACAGCGAAGAGCCCGAGATGTGCGGGGTCATGCCCTCGTGCGGCATGGTCCGCCACGGGTGATCCTTGGGCGGCGGCTGCGGGAACCAGACGTCGCCCGCGTAGCCGGCGAGCTGCCCGCTCCTGAGCGCGCGCGCGATCGCGTCGCGGTCGCAGATCTTGCCGCGCGCCGTGTTCACGATGTAAGCGCCGCGCTTCATCTTCGCGATCAGCGCGTCGTTGAACATGCCCTCCGTTTCCGGGTGCAGCGGGCAGTTGATGGTCACGACATCGCAGACCCGCACCATCGACTCCACGTTCGGGTGGAAGGTGACGCCGAGCTCCTGCTCGACCGATGCCGGCAGGCGATGCCGGTCGGTGTAGTGCAGCTTGACGTCGAAGGGCTTGAGCCGGCGCAGCACGGCCGCGCCGATGCGCCCCGCGGCCACCGTGCCGACGTGCATGCCCTCGATGTCGTACGAGCGCTGCACGCAGTCCGCGATGTTCCAGCCGCCCTTGCTCGTGACCCACTCGTGCGACGGCAGGTAGTTGCGAACCAGCGAGATGATCATCATCACGACGTGCTCGGACACGCTGATGCTGTTGCAGTAGGTGACCTCGGCGACCGTGATGCCGCGGTCCATGGCCGCCTGCAGGTCGACATGATCGGAGCCGATTCCGGCCGTGATGGCGAGCTTGAGCTTCGGCGCTCTCGCGATCAGGTCGGCGGTCAGGTAGGCCGGCCAGAACGGCTGCGAGATCACGACCTCGGCATCGACGATTTCTCTCGCCAGGCGGCTGTTCGGTCCGTCCTTGTCGGACGTGACCACCAGCTTGTGCCCGCGCGGTTCCAGGAACTTGCGCAGGCCGAGCTCGCCGGACACGCTGCCGAGCAGTGCCCCCGGCCTGAAGTCGATCGACTGCGGTGACGGCATCGTCTGTCCGCCGGGGTAATGCGTGAGTCTCGGGATATCGTCACGCGCATAGGTCTTCGGGTAACCGGTCACCGGGTCGTCATACAGCACACAGACGATCTTGCTCATCGCTAGTCTCCTGGTTCAGGCCGCCAGCACGCCCTTCGCCTTCGCGGTATGCGTGGCGATCGCATCCATCAGCGCCGGCGACAGACAGTCGTAAGGTTCGAGCTTCAGTTCGCGCAGGCGCGCGCGAATGGTCGCCATTTCCTCCGGCCTGGCGCTGCCGGTCTCGATGATCGACGAAACGAAGGCCGCAAACTCCGGCGCCGCCCAGCCCTTGTCCTTCGAGAGTTCCACGTGCACGAAATCGAATCCGTAGAACGGGTGGTTCTTGTTCTCGATGCGGCCGTACATGTGCACGCCGCAACCGGTGCAGGCGTGGCGCTGGATGGCGGCGCTCGCGTCCACGATCTTGAGCTTCTGGCCGTTTGCCGTGACCGACAGCTTGTCGCGCCCGACGACGGCGACGACGGAAAAAGCCGCGCCTTTCGGTTTCCAGCACTTGCTGCAGCCGCAGGCGTGATTGAACGCGACGTCCGATGCCAGCTTGACCGTGACCGGCTGGCTGCTGCAATGGCATTGCAGCGTGCCGCCCTGGAAGCCCTGGGTGCCCGGCTTGACGCCATTGTCCACCGACGGATGAATCTTGACAGCCATGACGTGTTCCCCCTCGTGCGAATTCAGAATGTCACGACACTGCGGATCGATTCGCCCTCATGCATCAGGTCGAAGGCGTCATTGATTTTCGCGAGCGGCATGACGTGGGTGATCAAGTCGTCGATGTTGATCTTCCCCTCCATGTACCAGTCTACGATCTTCGGCACGTCGGTGCGCCCGCGCGCGCCGCCGAAGGCGGTGCCCTTCCAGACCCGGCCGGTCACCAGCTGGAACGGGCGGGTCCGGATCTCCTGTCCCGCGCCGGCGACGCCGATGATCACCGACACGCCCCAGCCGCGATGGCAGCACTCGAGTGCCTGGCGCATCAGGTCCACATTGCCGACGCATTCAAAGCTGTAGTCGGCGCCGCCGTCGGTCAGCGTGACCAGGTGTGCGACCAGGTCTCCCTGCACTTCTTTCGGGTTGACGAAGTGCGTCATGCCGAAACGCTGCGCAAGCGCCTGGCGTCGCGGGTTGATGTCCACGCCGACGATCCGGTTGGCGCCGACCATCTTCGCGCCCTGTATCACGTTCAGCCCGATGCCGCCCAGACCGAACACGACGACGTTGGCGCCCGCCTCGACTTTGGCGGTGTTGATCACGGCGCCGATGCCGGTCGTCACGCCGCAGCCGATATAACAGACCTTGTCAAAGGGCGCGTCCTCGCGGATCTTCGCAACCGCGATCTCCGGCAGCACGGTGTAGTTCGAGAAGGTCGAGCAGCCCATGTAGTGGTGGACCATCCTGCCGCCGATGGAAAAACGGCTGGTCCCGTCCGGCATCACGCCCTTGCCCTGCGTCGCGCGAATGGCCGTGCAGAGATTGGTCCTGCGCGAAGTGCAGGACTTGCACTCGCGGCATTCCGGCGTGTACAGCGGGATGACGTGATCGCCCTTCTTGAGCGACTTCACGCCAGGGCCGACGTCGACGACGACGCCCGCGCCCTCGTGGCCGAAGATCACCGGGAACAGGCCCTCGGGATCCGCGCCGGAGCGCGTGAATTCGTCCGTGTGGCAGACGCCGGTCGCGCGGATTTCGACCAGAGCCTCGCCGGCTTTCGGGCCGTCGAGCTCCACGTCCACCACTTCGAGCGGCTTGCCGGGCGCCCAGGCGATTGCGGCGCGTGTCTTCATGCGGATAGTCCCGAAGCTTAACCCATGTGCAGACCGCCGTTCAGCGAGAAGTCGGCTCCGGTGGCGAACGCGGCATCGTCCGAAGCGAGCCAGGCGACGATCGAGGCGATCTCCTCCGGCGTGCCGAGCCGGCCGACCGGAATGGTGGCGACGATCTTCTCGAGCGCCTCCGGCTTCATCGCACGCACCATGTCGGTGCCGATGTAGCCGGGCGATACCGTGTTGACGGTGATCCCCTTCGCGGCCACTTCCTGTGCCAGTGCCATCGTGAAGCCGTGGATGCCGGCCTTGGCCGTTGAATAATTGGTCTGGCCGAACTGACCCTTCTGCCCGTTCACCGACGAGATGTTGATGATCCGGCCCCAGCTGCGGTCCAGCATGCCGTCGATCACCTGCTGGGTGACGTGGAACAGGCTGTTGAGGTTGGTGTCGATGACCTTGTTCCAGCGCTCGAAGGTCATTTTGCGGAAGGTGCCGTCGGCGGTGACACCCGCGTTGTTCACCAGCACCTCGACCGGACCGTGATCGCTCTTGACGCGCTCGAAGGCGGCGCGCGTGGACTCCCAGTCCGCGACGTTGCCCTCGGATGGATGCACGTCGAAGCCATGCGCGCGCATGTCCGCGATCCACCGGTCCTTGCGCTGCGAGCCGGGCCCGCAGCCCGCGACCACCCGCAGTCCCTCGCGGCACAGGCGCTTGCAGATTGCGGTGCCGATGCCGCCCATGCCACCCGTCACGTACGCCAGCCTGCCCATCGCTACCCCCTCGGCGCCGATGCACCCGGCCGTGGGTGCCGGCCTCCGCCGAGTCTATCAAGGTCTATACTGCCGTCGCTGCCACCGGGCCAGCTATCGCCCGGAAACAGGGGGAAACATGAAGACCAAATTGCATGGGGCAATTCTGCTCCAAGCCGGGATCTGCCTGCTCGCCGCGAATGCGGCGTTTGCGCAGGGGGCGCCCAGGGAGTCGTACACGTACGCGACCTACCACGTGTGCGACCTGAACCAGCAGGACCGCGCGGACGAGATCTTCGGCCAGCTGAACAAGCCGATCCTAGACGCCGCGGTGGCCGACGGCACGATCACGGCCTACGGCTTCAATGCTCACAATACGGGCGGACGCTGGCGCCGCGTTCAGTACTACATGGCGCCGTCGATCGAAGCCCTGCTGGACGCGGGCAAGAAGTTCGGCGACCAGGCAGAAGCGAAGAACAAGAAGCTGTCGGACGAGTTCTCCAAGATCTGCAATGCGCATGACGACTACATCTGGCACCGCGTGGCAGGCTCGATCGGGACCACCTCCCCGGGCGCTGCGACGTTCTCCACCTACTTCGTTTGCGAGTCGACCCGCGAGGGCGAGGCGGATGCGCTCGTCAAGCAGGTCTTCGCGCCGATCTACGACAAACTCGTCGCCGACGGCAAGCTCAAGAACTGGGGCTGGCTGGAACACATCGTGGGCAGCCAGTACCGGCGACTCGCGGTGATGGGCGCCGCCGACATGAAGTCGCTGATGGCGGCCCGCGCAGCAGTGGTGCAGGCACTGGAGGACAATCCTCTCGGCGACACCTTCACCGAAATTTGCGATTCGCACGCCGACTACATGTGGGAAGTCCGCTACAGCAACCCGTAACGGAATCCGGTTGGAACGGCCGCGGGTCCCGGCTCCGCCCGGGGCCCGCGGCCTGCATCTACGCGGCGCGCGCGCTCCGCGACTTCGGCGATGGCTTCGTCGCCGTCCTGCTTCCCGTCTACCTCGCCGAGCTCGGCCTCGGCGCCTTCCATGTCGGCCTCGTCTCGACCACGGCACTCCTCGGCTCATCGCTGATTACGCTTGCCATTGGCGTGCTCGCGCCCCCCGCCGGCCAGCGCCGGCTGCTGCTGGTAGCTTCCGCGCTCATGATCGCGACCGGGCTCGCCTTCGCGGCGAGCGATAGCTATGGGGCCATCCTGCTGATCGCGCTCATTGGAACCATCAACCCGACGGCCGGCAACGTCAGCATCTTCGTGCCGATGGAGCACGCGCTGCTCGCCGGCGTGGCGCCCGCCGCCAGTCGCACGCGCATGTTCGCAGCCTACGGGCTCACGGGCGCCTTCGCCGCGGCTGCGGGCTCGCTCGCGGCCGCGAGCCCGGAGTTCCTGGTCGCGGTCGGCTGGAGCAAGCTCGCCGCGCTGCAGGCGATGTTCCTGCTGTATTCGGCTCTCGGGATCGCGGGCGGGCTCATGTACCGACTGATCCCGAAGGCCGCCGCCGCGGCCGACGAGCGCGCGCATTTCGCACTCGGTCCATCGAAAAGGATCGTGTATCGGCTGGCCGCGCTCTTTTCCATCGACGCTTTCGCGGGCGGCTTCGCCGTGCAGTCGCTGATGGCGCTGTGGCTGTTCCAGAAATTCGGCATGTCGCTCACCGCCGCCGGCGTGTTCTTCTTCTGGTCGGGTGTCCTCTCGGCTTTCTCCTACCCCGCGGCGGCCTGGATCGCGGCGCGTATCGGCCTCGTCAACACCATGGTGTGGACGCACATTCCCTCGAGCCTGTGCCTGATCGGCGCGGCGCTCGCCCCGGACCTCCACGTCGCACTGGGGCTCCTGCTCGTGCGTGCGGCACTCTCGCAGATGGACGTGCCGACGCGCTCGTCCTATGTGATGGCGGTGGTCACGCCGCCCGAGCGTGCTGCGGCTGCGAGCGTGACCTCCGTGCCGCGCGGGCTCGCATCGGCCGCGAGCCCGGCGATCGCGGGCGCGCTGTTCGCGGCGGGCATGTCGGCCTGGCCGTTCATCATCTGCGGCGCGCTGAAGATCGCTTACGACCTGGCGCTCTTGTGGAGCTTCCGGTACCTGAAGCCGCCGGAGGAAAACTGAGCGGGAAGGAATTGGTCTAAGCGCCGGGATTGTCCGCTGGCACAGGCCCGCGGTTCTTGCGATTGGCCCGCGCCCGGCATTTGTCCGTCTGAGACGGATTCCGGATACTCTACATCGACAAAATGGTGGCCCCGCGCTGATAGCATTCCGTCGCCCGACCGACCGCAACATGCTGGATTGCGACTACCTCA
>JBQTKI010000013.1:0-30046 GCA_052386275.1 Gammaproteobacteria bacterium | reverse complement strand
GGGGGGGGGCTGGCGCTTTTTTTTGGTGGCCCCCCCCGGCCCCTTCCCCCCCTGCGGGGGTCCCCTGTGGGGCCGCCCCACCGTCCCCCCCGCCGCCCCGGCATCCGTACAATCGTGCGGATGTTCCCGATCCGGGACGACAATCCGCATTTCCTGACGCCGTACGCGACGTTCGGCCTGATCGCGGCCAACGTCGCTGCCTGGATCCTGCTGCAGGGCCTCGGCACCGAGCCGGCGTTCTCCGCTTCGGTTTTCGGGCTCGGACTCGTGCCCGCGGACGCCTCCTGGCATTCCGTTCTCACTTCCATGTTCATGCACGGCGGCTGGCTGCACCTGATTGGCAACATGTGGTTTCTGTGGATCTTCGGCAACAACGTCGAGGACGTGATGGGCCATGTCCGGTTCATCGTGTTCTACCTGCTCTGCGGCGTCGCCGCGGCGCTTGCACAGGTGGTGGCCAATCCCGCCTCGCCGGTGCCCATGGTCGGCGCCTCGGGCGCGATCGGCGGGGTGATGGGCGCCTACGTGCTCCTGTACCCGCGCGTGCACGTGCACCTGCTCGTCGTGCTCGGCTTCTACGTCACGACCTTCGCCGTGCCGGCGGTGTTCATGCTCGGCTACTGGTTCCTGCTGCAGCTCGTCTCCGGCTGGGCCACGATGGGCGCGAAGGGCGGCGTGGCGTTCTGGGCGCATGCGGGCGGGTTCATCGCCGGCGGAATACTCGTATTCCTGTTCCGCAACCGGCGCCTGCTCGCGCGGCATCCGTTCTGGGGCTGGACGCGCCGCGAGCTGCCGACGAAAAGCTGGCACCGCGTGCGGCGCTGAGGGACTCCGTGCGACCGTTCGTCGCGTGCACAGAACTTCTGTCAACAACGCGTTGACGCACCCGGGCGCAGCGCCCACCATCCACGCGCGTTGACAAAGGCAAACCCGCCGAAAGGCGGGGACGCAAAGCCACCGGTCTACCGACGGAAACGTCCACGACAGCGGGGTTGCCGACTTATGTCCGGTCCTTTGCGTCGCCGCATCGCGCGCGCCTGCGCGCATCCCATGGACCGGAGGAACTGCCATGAAAAGATCCCGACCGAGCTACCGGGCCGCCTGGCCCAGCGTCGCTGCCGCGGGCAGTGCGCTCGCACTCTCGATGCAGGCGGCGATCGCCGCGCCGGGCGGCGCGACGACGGACGCCTGCCTTGAGGAATCCGGTGCCGTGCGTGCCTGCTCGAGCAAGGAGCTGTCGAACGTGGTCGTGCAATGTGGGGACGAGTCCGGCTCGTTCTTCGTCAAGTACGACGAGCTCGACGACGGTACCTACGAGGGGCTGATCGACCCCTTCTCCGGCTTCTTCACCTGCCCGAGCGGCGAGGTGATTGCCGTGTTCATCAAGTCCGGACGCAACTTCTATGACGGCGATCCGATCGAGGGGCTGCCGCCGGGCAGCGGCGCCCAGTGGACGCCGCTCGCCTGCAGCGAGGATCCGGCCGATTGCTCGTCCGGCGGCGATGAAGGCGGAGACGAAGGCGGGGACGAGGGCGGCGACGAGAACGGCGTCCTGCGCGACTGAGGCCGGCCGGCGACGTCTACTCGACGTTCTGCACCTGCTCGCGCATCTGCTCGATCAGGACCTTGAGTTCGACCGCCGCGCGCGTGGTCTCGATGTCCTGGGACTTCGACGACAACGTGTTCGCCTCGCGGTTGAATTCCTGCATCAGGAAATCGAGCTTGCGGCCGACGGCGTCGTCGGATGCGAGCGTCGCCTCGAGTTCCGCGACGTGACTGCCGAGGCGATCGAGTTCCTCGGCCGCGTCCATCTTCTGCAGCAGGATCGCGATCTCCTGCTCGATGCGCTCGGGATTGCCCTCGGCGCCGAGCGCGGCGAGCCGCTCCTTCATTTTCGTGCGGATGCGTGACTGGACCTCGGGCAGGCGCGCCGTGACTGAATCCAGGAGCCGCCGCAGGGCCTGCGCGCGCGACTGCAGCGTGACCGCGATGCGCTCGCCCTCGGTGGCGCGCGAGGCAGTGAATGCGGCGAGGGCTTCGGCGAGGAGCCCCTCTGCCGCCTGGGCGATAGGCTCCGGGTCGCGTTCCGCTTCGTGCACGACTCCCTGCCAGCGCAGCAGGTCCGCGGCATCGATGCGCCCGGCCGGCCCCAGTCGCCGCTGCACCGCCTGCGCTGATTCGATCAGCCGGTCGAGCAGGGCCTCGTCCACGTCGAAGTCGCGGCTTGCCGCGGGGCCCGGCCGCAGCCAGAGCGAGGCATCCACTTTGCCGCGGCGAGCCGCTGCCCCGATCGCGCGGCGAAAGCCGGCCTCGAAGATACGCAGTTCCTCGGGCAGACGCAGGCTGACTTCGAGGTAGCGGTGATTGACGCTGCGGATTTCCCAGGCCAGCACGCCGGCGACCGTCGTGCGCTCGGCGCGCGCGAATCCAGTCATGCTCCTGAGCATTCGGAGGTCCCCGGGTGCGTATCAGACGGGTGAGGTAAGCTGCGCGACAGTCTAGCAGGGGCGTCGGCGCCGGGCCGCCGGGGGACGGGTGGAACTCGAGCTCGCAGAGGTCAGCCTGACCGGCGATCGGGAGGACAACCAGGATCGCGCCGCGATCGCCACCGCGGATGGTGCGGCGCTGCTCGTCGTCATGGACGGCATGGGCGGCCACGCCTGGGGCGCGCGCGCGGCGGAGACCGGCTGCAAGGTGATGGTCGAGCAGTTCCGCAAGGTCGAGAAGCCGGTGTTCGACCCGCTCGGCTTCCTGCACCTCACGCTCGGGCGTGCCCACGGCGCGGTGGTGGCGCTGGGCGGGAAACTCGCGATGGACCTGCGGCCGCGCGCTACCTGTGCAGTCTGTCTGGTGCAGCGCGGCGAGGCCTGGTGGGCGCACGTCGGCGACAGCCGCGTGTATCACCTGCGAAACGGCGCGGTGGTTTCGCGCACGCGCGACCACAGCCACGTCGAGCAGCTGCTGCGCGAGGGCTCGATCAGGGAGGAAGAGATCCCCGGCCATCCGATGCGCAATTACGTCGAGTGCTGCATCGGCGGCGAGGCCGCATTGCCCGAGATGTCGATCTCGGGCCGCCAGCCGCTCGAGCCCGGCGACGTGCTGATGGTCTGCTCCGACGGCATCTGGGCGAACCTCACGGACCAGGACATCGCCGAGTTCTGGAAGCCCGGCAACGGCGCCTGGGCCGAGTCGCTCGCGGCGCTCGCGAAGAAGGCGGTCGCCGCCTCGGGTCCGCACAGTGACAACGCCTCGGCCGCCGCGCTGGTCTGGCGGCACTGACTCGTGGCTGCTCCGGCGCGAAGCGGCGGGCGTGCGGCCGGCGATTTGCGGCCGGTGCGGTTCACGCGACGCTACACCGCGCACGCGGAGGGCTCGGTGCTGGCGGAGTTCGGCGCGACCCGCGTGGTCTGCACCGCGAGCGTCGAGTCCGGCGTGCCTGCGTTCCTGCGCGGGAGCGGCAAGGGCTGGCTCACGGCCGAGTACGGCATGCTGCCGCGCGCGACGCACACCCGCACGCCGCGCGAGGCGGCGAAAGGCCGGCAGGGCGGGCGCACGCAGGAGATCCAGCGCCTGATCGGCAGGTCGCTCCGCGCCTGCATCGACCTCGCGGCGATCGGCGAGCGCACCGTCACGATCGACTGCGACGTGCTGCAGGCCGACGGCGGCACGCGCACCGCCGCGATCACGGGTAGCTACATCGCGCTGGCCGACGCCATGGACACGCTCGTCGAGCGGCGCCTCATCGCGAAGTCCCCGCTGCATGGGCAAGTCGCGGCAGTCTCGGTCGGTATCGTCGGCGGCGCGCCGCTCGTCGACCTCGACTACGCCGAGGACGTGGAGGCCGAAACCGACATGAACGTGGTGATGAATTCCGGCGGCGCGTTCATTGAGGTGCAGGGCACGGCCGAGGGCCACGCATTCCGGCGCGCGGAACTCGACTCGATGCTGGACCTCGCCGCCAGCGGCATTGCGAGGCTGTTCGAACTCCAGCTCGAGGCGCGCCGCCGCTGATGCGCCGCGTCGTGCTCGCGACGGGCAACGCCGGCAAGCTCAGGGAAATGCGCGCGATCCTGGCCGGGCACGGCCTGGAGGTCGTGCCGCAGGCGGAATTCGGCATCGAGCCTGCAGCGGAGGGCGGGGACAGCTATCTGGCGAACGCGCTGATCAAGGCGCGCCATGCATCGGCCGCGAGCGGCCTGCCCGCGATCGCGGATGATTCGGGCCTAGAAGTGGACGCGCTCGGCGGCTGGCCCGGCCTGCATTCGGCGCGCTTCGCGGGTCATGCGGCGAGCGCCCGCACGAACAACGAGCGCCTGGTGGCCGAACTCGCCGGCGTCCCGGAAGAACGGCGCGGCGCGCGCTACCGCTGCGCGATGGTGTTCGTGCGCCGCGCGGACGACGAGGCGCCCGTCATCGCGGAAGCCGCCTGGCCCGGCCGGATCGGATTCGAGCCGCGTGGGTCGGGCGGCTTCGGCTACGACCCGTACTTCATCGTGGAAGGCGAGGGCCGTACTGCGGCGGAGATGCCGGCGGACGAGAAGAACCGCGCAAGCCATCGCGGCCAGGCGCTCGCGGCGCTTGCCGCGCGCATGCGCGCCGCGGGCTGGTAGGCGTCCGCCCTAGCGGACGGTCTTGACCGGCTGGCCGGGTTCGGGCTCGCCCTTGGGGTAGAGGTCGTTGAACAGGCGCAACTCCTGCGCCGGGTACTTCTCGATCGCCGCGGTCTCGGCGAGCTTGTCGATCGTCATGCCCTCGGTTGCGCGCAGGACCACGAGGCGGTGCGGCTCGGCAAGGCGGAATTCGTCCGCACGCAGGCGCCGGAAGGTGTTCGCGGTCGAGAGGAACAGCGAATCGCCGGCGGGCACCGTCGTATTGGAGCGGCTGGCGCCCTTGAACACCCACATCAGGTTGCCGTAGTAAACGATCACGTAGCGCACGCTGGTGGACTGGCCGTAGGGCGACGGGTCGTTGCGAACGATCGCAGTCCAGGCCTTGAGGCCGTTGATTTCGAGCGACCGCGAATTGTCGAGGCGGCGATTACCGAGGCCGCGCATCGCGAAGTCGCGCGGATCGGTCAGGTCCGACGGCGGCGCCTGCGTGCGCAGTTCGAGCACATGCTCGCGGTTCGGCGCGATCGCCAGGAGGTGGGTCGGCGAGTTGTGCACTTCCCAGCCGCGTGGGAACGCGAGCGTGAACTGAAAGTCGGCGTGGTAGAAGCGATTCTCGCGCAGCATGCCCTGGCGGCGGCTGGACCCCACGGGCAGGCCGTTGATGGCATCGAGATAACCTTCCTTGTTCAGGATGTCGCCGGTCGCAGCGGTCTCCAACTTGCCGGCGTTCGCGACCGCTTCCTGCAGGCGGGTGTCGGCGGCCGGGTGGGACGCGAACACGCCGTGGTACACGCGCGGGTCACGCTTCTCGAGCCGGGCCCGCTCACGCTCGAACAACTCCTGGTTCTTGAGCACGATGGCAACGTCGATGACGGCGTTCGGGTCGTAACCAGCCTTGGCCAGGTACTCGGCGCCAAGCCGGTCGGCTTCGAGCTCCCCCTCGCGGCCGTAACCCTGGATGATCGCGGTGCCGGCGACGTTCGTGAGATCGGCAAGCGCCGGCATGCCGGTGAAGATGGCGGTCGCGGCGCTCGCGACGCCCGCGAGCATGCCCTGACGCTGGCGCTTCTTCGAGTGCTCGGCGGTGTTGTGGCCGATCTCATGGCCGATCACGGCCGCAAGCTGGGCCTCATTCTGGAGGTAGGGCAGGATACCGCGCGAGATGTAGACGAAGCCCCCTTGGGTCGCGAAGGCGTTCACGTCGTCGGTGTCCACGATCGTGAACTTCCAGTCCCAGTCCGGGCGTTCGCTGACCGCGGCGAGTTTGGCGCCGATGCGCTGCACGTACTCCTGGAGCTCCAGGTCGTCGTGCACGCCCATCTCCTGCGTGAACATGACGTGCAGCTTCTTGCCGGTCTGGACATCGCGCGGGTCCTTCTTCGGCTTTTCTTTCTTGATCTTCTGCTCGTCCTCCTTGGCCGCCTGCTCGTCCTGCTCCTGCTGCGCGAGCACGGCAGGCGCGCCCACGGCGAGCGCGAAGGCGGCGGTGAGCGCGGCGAGGATCCCTGGCGGTAGTCGCACGGGCGTCTCCGGGTCAGGCCCCAAGCCTACCCTGTCGGCGCTTAGACGCGAATGACGCTGGAAAGTTGACGGGGCGGGGCCCCGGGCGGGCCTACTTCAGGCCGTACTTCTTGCGGAACCGGTCGACGCGGCCGCCCGAATCCACGATTTTCTGCTTGCCGGTATAGAACGGATGGCAGTTCGAGCAGACCTCGACTTCCAGGTTGCTGCCGAGCGTCGAGCGCGTCTGGAAGCTGTTGCCGCAGCTGCAGGTGACGGTGATTTCCGCGTACTTCGGATGGATGCCGTCTTTCATGGTCGCGCTTCCGGTCGGGGCGGTGTCGAAGGGCGCGCAGTCTAGCGGGAGGCATGCGCGCCGGCAAGGCGCCCCCCGCCAGACGGCTAACTCATGGAAAGCAATGGGGTTTTTCGCTTATCCACAAATTGTGTGGATAACTCTGTGGACCGAGTCCCCCGGTGCGAGTCCCCGTGCGCGCATTTCCGCATTAATGACGATTTGATTAAATTTTGACCAGGCCGTTTTGCCAATATGGAACAAGGGCTTGCATGACACCAGTTAATGGACCTCGCTAACAATGTGTCGAAAGTCCCTGCCCGGCCCGAGTCCGGAGGGCGCTGTGCACAACTCGGGCGGCCGCAAGTCAGCGCCGAGGTGCTGTCGCGGGCGATTTCGCCGCTCGCGTGCAGCCCGGCAGGAACTCCGCTTGAAGGTCATTGAGGAACCGGAACCCGAGTGCGGTCGGGCGGACGCGGTCGCCCGGCCGCTCCAGCAGGCCACGCGCGGCGAGCGCCTCGAATTGCGGGGTCAACGCCTCCGGAGCCAGGCCGGTCGCGCGCCCGTATTCATCCAGGGTGAAGCCCTCGTCGAGCCTTAACGCATTCAGCATGAACTCGAACGGAAGCTCCTCGGCCGCCACCGTGCGGCGCGCCCCGGCACGGCCGCCACACTCGAGGTAGGCGCGCGGCGAGCGTGCCTTCTCGGTGCGAACGACGGCGCCGTTCACTGTGGCCTTGCCGTGCGCGCCCGCACCGATGCCGAGGTAGTCGCCGTAGTGCCAGTAGTTGAGGTTGTGCCGGCATTGCCGGCCGGGCCGCGCATAGGCGGACACCTCGTACTGGGCAAAGCCGGCCGCTGCCAGCAAGCGCTGGCATTCGACCTGCATCTCCCAGGCCAGGTCATCCGGCGGAAGCAAGGGCGGGCGGTGGAAGAACGCCGTGCCCGGCTCGAGCGTCAGCTGGTAGTGCGACAGATGCGCGGGCGAAAGCGCGATCGCGGCCTCGATGTCGGCCAGCGTTCCGGCGAGCGCCTGGCCCGGCAGCGCATACATCAGGTCGAGATTGAAATTGTCGATGCCGGCCGCCCGGATTTCGGCGACTGCCGTCGGGATCTCGCCGGGTCCATGGATGCGCCCGAGCGCGGCGAGCGCCGCCGCGTCGAACGATTGGGCGCCGAGCGAAACCCGGTTGATGCCCGCGGCGGCGTAGCCCTCGAATCGCCCGTGCTCGACCGTGCCCGGGTTCGCTTCCATCGTGATCTCGGCTTGCGCCGCGAGCGGGAGCCGGGCGTCGATGCCTGCGATCAGCGCCGCGATCGAATCGGGATGGAACAGCGAAGGCGTCCCTCCGCCGAGGAAGATGCTGCCGACCTCGCGGCCCGCGGCGAGGTCGAGGTCCGCTTCCAGGTCCGCGAGCAGCGCCTCGACGTAGGTATTTTCCGGAATGCTGCCGGGCACTGCATGCGAGTTGAAATCGCAGTACGGGCACTTCCGCACGCACCACGGCAAGTGCACATAAACGGCAAGGGGCGCGCTCATGGCTGCCATTCTATGGGATCATGATGCGTCGGCATCGAAGGCTGGAGAGCGGGGCGGGATGAGCGGCGACAGATACCAGCTGACCAACCTGACGACGGGCAAGTCAACGGAACTGCCTTCACGCAAGGGCTCGGTCGGGCCGGACGTGCTCGACATCGGCGCGCTCACGAAGGACCACGGCGTCTTCACCTACGACCCGGCGTTCATGGCGACGGCTGCGACGGCGAGTGCGATCACCTACATCGACGGCGACGCGGGCGTGCTGCTCTATCGCGGCTATCCGATCGAGCAGCTCGCCAAGCACAGCTCCTTCCTGGAGGTGTCCTGCCTGCTGCAGAAGGGGGACCTGCCCTCGAAGGCGGAGCTCGCCGCGTTCACGCGCTCGATCACGCGCCACACGATGCTGAACGAGTGGCTGCTGCGCCTGTACCGCGGATTCCACCACGACGCGCACCCGATGGCGATGGTCGCGACCATCGTCGCCTCGCTCGCCGCCTTCTACCACGACAGCACCGATATCAACGACGACCGTCACCGCGAGATCTTCTCGCACCGGATCATCGCGAAGATACCGACCATCGCCGCAGCGGCCTACAAGCACGCACTCGGCCAGCCCTTCATCTACCCGCGCAACGACCTCGACTACTGCGCGAACATGCTGCACATGTTCTTCGCCGTGCCCTGCGAGCCCTACGCGGTGGACCCGCTGCACGCGAAGGCGCTCGACCTGCTGTTCATCCTGCACGCCGACCACGAGCAGAACGCCAGCACCTCGACGGTCCGGCTCGCGGGCTCCACCGGCTGCAATCCGTACACGGCGATGTCGGCGGGCGTCTCGGCGCTCTGGGGCCCGGCGCACGGCGGCGCCAATGAGGCGGTCGTGGACATGCTGGAGAAGATCGGCAGCGTGAAGAACGTCCCGGACTTCCTCACGCGCGTGAAGGACAAGGCGGGTGGCGTGCGCCTCATGGGCTTCGGCCACCGCGTCTACAAGAACTTCGATCCGCGCGCGACCATCATCCGCGAAATGTGCCACCAGGTGCTCGGCAGGCTGGGCGAGAGCGACAACCCGCTGTTCGAGCTCGCGCTCAGGCTCGAGGAGATCGCGCTCAAGGACGAGTACTTCATCAGCCGCAAGCTGTACCCGAACGTGGACTTCTATTCGGGTATCATCTACCGCGCGCTCGGCATTCCGCGCGAGATGTTCACGGTGATGTTCGCGATCGCGCGCACGGCGGGCTGGGTCGCGCACTGGTCCGAGATGATCGCCGACCCGGCGCTCAAGATCGCGCGGCCGCGCCAGCTCTATACGGGCCCGATGCGGCGCGACTACGTGCCGGCGGCCAAGCGCTGAAAAAGGGGACGCACCCCTATTTCCGGGGCGAGTCTTGAAACAGGGGTGCGTCCCCTCCTGCCAGTTCCTCAACTTCGGCAAGTGTGGCGCGGCGCATCGGCTTGCCGTCCACGGGCCCGGGCGGCGCCTGGCGGATGCCGTCCCTCGGGAACACGGTCGCCTCGACTCGATAATCGCCGGCGCTGAAGTGGATTTCAGGGTAGGCCTCGACCGCATCGCGCTGCGGGCGGAAGCGCCGCTCGCCGACCTCGTAGGGAACGCCGCGGTCCATCAACGACAGCGCGACCGCTTCGGGATTGTCGGCGAACAGGTGCAGCGTAATCGCCGCGTGCGCGGTCGCCGTGCCGGTCAGGATCGGCCCGACCAGGCGCGGTTCGAAAGGGGCGAGCAGGCGCATGGCCTCGGCCGCCATCGCGCGCATCCCGGCGAGTTCGCTGGCGTGCGCCTCCGCTTCGAACAGGCGCTGGCGGCCGGCGATCGCCTCCTCGATCTCGGTGTTCTTCGGCAGCACCGCCTGGTCGGTGACGCCCATGCGCTCCGCGGCCTTGCGCTTGGCCGTACCGTAGTCCTCATGGCCGTGCTCGATCATGAGCCGCGCGGCTTCCTGCGCGATGGCGTAGCGCAAGTTGTCGGCGCGCGAGGAGCGTCCGCGTGCCATCAGAATATCGGCTCCTCGTATTTCTGCGCGGGCGGGACGTTCCTCACGCCCTCGCCGGTCGCGCCCTCGACGCCCGGCGGCAGGTGGTCCGCCAGGAAGTACTCGAACTCGCTCACGGGCGGCGTGGACTCCGCGAACTCGCCGGTGTCCACGGAAACGCGCGCGGTGACCACGCCGTCCGGCATCGGCAGGCGCCGTTCCGGCCGGCCCGCGAGCGCCTCGCGCATGAAATAGATCCACATCGGCAGCGCTGTGCGCGCGCCTTCCTCGTCCTGGCCGAGCGGGCGCTCCTGGTCGAAGCCGACCCACGCGGTCGCGGCCAGGTCCGGCGTGAACCCGGAGAACCACGCATCGCGGCCGTCGTTGGTGGTGCCGGTCTTGCCGGCGATGTCGCCGCGCCCGAGCGCGCGGGCACGCTGGCCGGTGCCGCGGCGGATCACGTCGCGCAGCAGGTCGGTCACGATCCAGGCATTCGCCTCGGAGATGGCGCGCGGTGCGCGCTGTCCGGCATCGGGCAGCGGCAGCCCGCCGCCGACTTCGGCCGCATGCAGGATGCGCCGCGAACCGGCCATGGCATGGGACGACGGGCCTGCCGCGCCGCCGCAGTAATCGCAGACGACCTTCGGCGCGGCCTCCTCGAGCACCGCGCCGTCCGCGCCGAGCACGCGCTCGATCAGGTAGGGCGTGACGAGCGAGCCGCCGTTCGCGAACACGGCGAAGCCGTTCGCCATCTCGAGCGGCGTCAGCTGCGCGGTGCCGAGCGCGGCGGTGAGGTCGGCCGGGATGTGGTCCCGCGGCAGGCCGAAGCGCGCGACGTAGTCGCGCGTGAAACCGACGCCGATCTGGCGCATGACGCGGATCGTGACCAGGTTTCTCGAGCGCGTGAGCGCGTCGCGCAGTCGGGTCGGGCCGTAGAAACGCCGTGAGTCGTTGACCGGGCGCCAGTCCTCCTCTTCCGGCTCCTCGCCCTCGGCCGGGGGCTCGGCATCCGGGCGCGTGCCGATCCCGACTGCGGGATCCGGCGCCTCGTACACGACCGGCGCGTCGAGCACCACCGATGCGGGCGTGAACCCGGCCTCCAGCGCGGCTGAGTAAATGAACGGCTTGAACGACGAGCCCGGCTGGCGGCGCGCCTGCGTCACGCGGTTGAACTTGGAGACCTGGTAGTCGAATCCGCCGGCGAGCGCGACGATCGCGCCGTCGTGCGGGTCCACCGCGACCAGCGCGCCCTGCGCTTCGGGCAGCTGCGCGAGCAGCGCCTCGTCGCCGGAGGAGGGCAGCACGTAGACGACGTCGCCGACCCCAACCACGTCGCGCGGCGACTTTGGCAGCGGACGGTCTGGCTTCTGCGCCCAGCGCATGCCTTCGAACCCAAGCCGATAGCGCCTGCCATTGCGCGCGACCGCGGTGGCGTCGGCGCCGCGCACCCCCACCACGGTCGCCGGCAACAGGCCGCCGACGATGGGGTATTCCTCGAGCGCGCCGGCGAGCGACTCGTCGTCGCGGCCCTCGAGCTCGATGCGCCCGGCGCGCCCGCGCCAGCCGTGGCGGCGATCGTATTCGAGCACCGCGCTGCGAAGCGCCAAGTCCGCCGCGCGCTGCAGGCGGCTGTCGATCGTGGTGATGACCTGGAAGCCGTCGGTATAGATGCGCTCGCCGTGCTTTTCGAGGAGCGCAAGCCGTACCATCTCGCCGACCCAGGGCGCGTCCACCTGCACGCGCGGGCCGAACAATTCGCGCGAGACCGGCTTGGCCGAGGCGGCGCGCCAGCCGCCGTCGTCGATGTAGCCGAGCTCGCGCATGCGCCGCAGCACGTAGGCGCGGCGTTCCTCGGCGCGCTTCGGGTCAGAGGCGGGATTAAGCCGGGACGGCGCCTGCAGGATGCCCGCGAGCAGCGCGGCCTCGGAGGCGTCGATGTCGGCGAGCGGCTTGCCAAAGTAGGTCTCGGCGGCGGCGGCGAAGCCGTAGGAACGCTGGCCGAGGAACTGCGTATTGACGAACAGCGTGAAGATCTCCTGCTTGGTCAGCTCGTTCTCGAGCGACAAGGCGAGGAAGATTTCGCGCAGCTTGCGCCGCAGCTGCCGCTCCTTCGTGATCAACGTGGTGCGCACCAGCTGCTGCGTCAGCGTGCTGCCGCCCTGGGTGACCTCCATGGTCGTGGCCGTCACGACGAGTGCGCGCAGCACGCCCTGCCAGTCGACGCCCGGGTGCTCGAAGAAGCGGTCGTCCTCGGCCGCCAGCACCGCGTTCACGACCACGGTCGGGATCTCCTCCCAGGCCACGGGCACGCGCCGCTGCTCGCCGATCTGCGCGACCAGGCGGCCGTCGCGGCTGTACACGCGCAGCGGCACCTGCAGCCGCACGTCGCGGAGCTGAGCGACGTCGGGCAGCGTCGGCTTCAGGTAGTAGTAGGTCGCGAGGAATGCGAGGCCGATCGTGCCCGCGAAGAGCACGACGACGGTCGCTGCGATGCGCAGCCTGCGGTTCAGTCGCGAGATCACGGGGGGCGATTATGCATAGTAATGTGCGCCACTGCCGGGGCCCGGGCCGCCTCCCCGCGACGCCGGGACCGTGACGGGAAACACGGTCGCCCACGGCCAAGGGGTGCAGCATCGGCGGCGGATTCTGGCAAAGGCGGCCCCGCCGGGGCGCGAAATGAGCCAGCATCCGGGGTGGCCTGGCCGGGGGAAACCCCCCGGGCGGGCCGCACAGGTGCCCTCTGGAACGGCTTGTGAGCGGCCGATTTGCGAGTCGGGTCACGTTCAATTTAACAATTGCTTGCTATATAGTTGGCCGACAAACTTGACCCAGCGCAGCGATTGGCGTCGCAATAGCCTGACCTGAAAAGGAAATTTCCGTGCTCAAGCTGCCGAAGTTCTCGCTGGGGCCGCGGTTCACGCCGCTCGTCGGCCTGGACATCACGACCTCCTCGATCAAGCTGATCGAGCTCTCGAAGGCGGGAGACGGATACCGGGTCGAGGCCTACGCCGCCGAGCCCACGCCGCACAACGCCATCAACGAGAAGGCGATCGTCGATGCGGCAGCGGTCGGCGATGCGATCCGCCGCGCGGTCAAGCGCGCGGGCGTGCGCTCCAAGGAATGCGCGGTGGCGATCTCCGGCGACGCGGCGATCACCAAGGCGATCCAGATGCCGCGCAACCTGTCGGATGCAGACCTCGAGCAGCAGATCGAGATGCAGGCCGACCAGTACATTCCGTTCCCGATGGAAGAGGTCAGCTACGACTTCCAGGTGCTCGGGCCCAACGACAAGGACCCGGACATGCGTGACGTGCTCCTGGTCGCCTCGCGTTCCGAGAACGTCGAGCAGCGGGTGGCCGCGGTGAACGCATCGGGGCTCGTCGCCAAGCTGGTGGACGTCGAGGCCTTCGCGCTCGAGAACGCCTGCCGCCTGATGACGCACCAGATGCCGGACGGCGGCTTCGACCGCACTATCGCGGTCGTGGATTTCGGGGCCAGCACCACGACCTTCTCGGTGCTGCGCGATCTCAAGGTCGTGTACACGCGCGACTTCGCCTTCGGCGGCCAGCAGCTGACCGAAGAGATCATGCGCACCTACGGCCTCTCGATGGAGGAGGCCGGCCGCGCCAAGAAGGAAGGCGGCCTGCCCTCGAACTACCAGCCCGAGGTGCTCGACCCGTTCATTGACGACATGACCCAGCAGGTGAGCCGCTCGCTGCAGTTCTACCTCGCCTCGGGCAGCGGCCGCAGCCAGCCGGAGCAGATCCTGATCTGCGGCGGCTGCGCCAACATCCCGGGAGTGGCGGACGTGATCGCGAGCCGCGTGGGGATCCCGGCGGAACGTGGTGACCCGCTCGGGCAGATGAAAATCGCCTCCAAGGCGAAGGCGCTCGGCGTGACGCGTGACGCGACGGCCCTGCTCCTCGCCTGCGGCCTGGCACTGCGGAGCTTCGACGAACATGCCAAGTATTAACCTTCTGCCATGGCGGCAGGAACTCCGCCAGCGCCGCCGCAAGGAGTTCATGATCGGGATGGTCGCGGCCGTCCTGGTCGCCGGCGTCGTCACGCTGCTCGCGCACCTCACGGTCAGCTCGATGATCGACGCGCAGCACCGGCGCAACGAGCTCCTGAAGGCCGAGATCACCGAGCTCGACAAGGCCATCGAGCAGATCCTCGCGCTCGAGGAGCAGAAGGCGCGCATGATCGCGCGCACGCAGGTCATCGACACCCTGCAGTCGAGCCGCCCGGAAGTCGTGAAGCTGTTCGACCAGATCGTCGCCACGCTGCCCGAGGGCGTTTACCTGACTTCGGTCAAGCAGAGCGGCAAGAAGATCGAGTTCAACGGCGTCGCGCAGTCGAGCACGCGCGTCTCCGCCTTCATGCGCAACATCGATGCCTCGGAGTCGCTGTCGACGCCTGAGCTCAAGGTCATCCAGACCGGCCGCGACGCCTCTCCGGGCGCGCAGTTCACGCTGTTCGCCGCGCAGCGTGCGCCGGCCCAGGGGGAGGACGCCGCCTCCTCGAAACGCGATACGCGCGTTTCGGAGGCAAGACCATGAACTTCTTCCAACAGCTCCGGCAGCTGGACTTCAAGGACATCGGCCGCTGGCCGTTCCTGTTCCGCGCGCTCGGCGTCGGGATCGTGTTCGTGGTCGTGGCCGCGCTCCTCGTCTGGTACATCGTGACCGGCGAGAACGGCAACCTGCCGGACCTGCGCAGGGCGGAGGCCGAGCAGCAGCAGTTGTGGCAGACCTTTGACGAGAAGCAGCGCAAGGCCGCCAACCTCGAGGCCTACCGCCAGCAGCTCGCCGAGATCGAGCGCACCTTCGGGGCGATGCTGCGCCAGCTCCCGGGCAAGACCGAGGTGCCCTCGCTGCTCATCGACATCTCGCAGACCGGCCTTGCGGCGGGGCTGCAGGAGCGCCTGTTCCAGCCGGGCGGCGAGTCGCGCAAGGACTTCTACGCGGAGCTGCCGATCAAGATCCAGCTCACGGGCGGCTACCACGAGTTCGGCATGTTCGTTTCGGGCATCGCGGCGCTGCCGCGCATCGTGACGCTGCACGACCTCGAGATCACGCGCGGCACGGCCCGCGGCGCGGCGGCGCGCGGGCGCGCGCCGGCGCCGACCGACCAGCTGACGCTGAACCTGACCGCGAAGACGTACCGCTACCTCGAGGAAGGCGAGAGCCAGCCGGCCGAGGACGACAAGGCCAAGGGCAAGCGGGCCACGACCAAGCGGAAGACGACATGAGCCAGGAACGCATGCGCAGGACACTGACCGCCGCCGGCGTCGCTTTCGCACTCGCGCTGGCGGGTTGCTCCGACGGCCTCGACGACCTGCGCGCTGAGATCGAGAAGGCGAAGCAGCGCCCGGGTGGCCGCATCCAGCCGCTGCCCGAGGTCAAGCCCTACGTCAGCCACGAGTACCAGATGGCCGACCGGCGCTCGCCTTTCCTGCAGAGCCTCGCCGGCGAGAACCCGAGCGGCCCGCGCCCGGACGTGCAGCGTCCGCGCGAGTACCTGGAGCAGTTCCCGCTCGACACGCTGAAGATGGTCGGCACGCTCAGGCTGGGCGGCGGCAACTACGGCCTGGTACAGACCCGCGACGGCATGATCCACCGCATCCTGCCGGGCAACCACCTGGGCCAGAACGACGGCCGGGTGATGTCCATCACCGATGCGCGGATCGCGCTGGTCGAGATCATTCCTGATGGCCTTGGCGGCTACCTCGAGCGCCCCGCGGCGCTGGCGCTCGCCGACTGATTTCTGGGAGACGTCTGATGGCTCGCAACAACCGGACCACGGAGTGGAACATGGGCAAGACGCGAAGCATCGCCCGCGCATTCTGCGGCGCAGCGGCCATCCTGGCCCTGGCCTGGTCGCAGGCGGCGGCGGCGCAGTCCGCACGGCTCACGGCGATCGAAGTGCAGCCGATGCAGGGCACGACCCTGCAGGTCCGGCTGCGCACCGACGGCGTCGCGCCGCAGCCGCTCACGTTCACGATCGACCGCCCGGCGCGGCTGTCGGTCGACCTGCCGGACGTCGGCCTCGCGCTCGACAACCGCCGCATCGACGTCGGCACCGGCGGCGTCGACACCATCGTTGCGGCCGAGGCATCGGGCCGCACGCGCGTCGTGTTCAACCTCGACTCGCTCGTGCCCTACACGGCCGAGGCCCAGGGTGACAGCGTGGTCGTGACGCTCGGCGGCGCCGCCGCCTCGGCGTCCTACGCCGCTGCCCCGTCGGCCGCCGCTTCGGCAGGCGGTCCGCGCGGCATCAACAGCGTGGATTTCCGCCGCGGCGCCGACGGCGCCGGCCGCGTGGTGGTGCAGCTGTCCGACCCATCCACGCCCGCCAGCCTGCGCCAGGAAGGCAACCGCGTGATCGTGGACTTCACCGGCACCGCGCTCGACGAGCAGTGGATGAAGCGCTATGACGTGACCGACTTCGCCACGCCCGTGACGATGTTCGACGTCAGCCGCGTCGGCGACGACGCGCGCGTCGTGGTCACGGCGACCGGCGACTTCGAGCAGCTCGCCTACCAGACCGACAACCAGTACGTGGTCGAGGTCAAGCAACGCCCGCGCGAGCAGCGGGCGATGCTGTCGCGCGAGAAGCAGTACACCGGAGAGCGCCTGACCCTCAACTTCCAGGACATCGACGTGCGCCCGCTGCTGCAGCTTCTCGCAGACACCAGCGGCCAGAACATCGTGGTGTCGGACACGGTCAAGGGCCGGGTCACGCTGCGCCTGCAGAACGTGCCCTGGGACCAGGCCCTCGACATCGTGCTGAAGACCAAGGGCCTCGACATGCGCCGGCGCGACAACGTGATCCTCGTCGCCCCGCAGGCGGAGCTCGCCGCGCAGGAGAAGGCTGAGCTGGAGGCGATGAAGGACATCCAGGAGCTCGCGCCGTTGCGCACCGAGTTCCTGACCGTCAACTACGCGAAGGCGGGCGACATCGCACGCCTGATGAAATCGGCGGGCGGCGGCTCGCTGATGTCCGAGCGCGGCAACGTGACGGTGGACGAGCGCACCAACACGCTCCTGGTGCAGGACACGGCCGACAACCTCGGCGCGATCCGCAACATGGTCGCGACGCTCGACATCCCGGTGCGCCAGGTGCTGATCGAGTCGCGCATCGTGATCGTGGCCGACGACTTCAGCCGCGACCTCGGCGTGCGCGCGGGCTTCACGCGCGTCTCCGACGAGCTCGGCGACCTGATGGCCGTGAGCGGCAGCGCCCAGTCCACCGACACGATCATGGGCTCGGCGCTCGACAACCTGGCGACGACGGGCCAGCCGTTCCCGGTGGAAGTGCCGTTCGGCAACTTCGACCGCTACAACGTGAACATGCCGGTCGCGAACCCGGCCGGCCGCATCGCGCTCTCGATCCTCGACTTCGACGATTTCCTGATCGACCTCGAGCTGTCGGCCGCCCAGAACGAGGGCCGCGGCGAGATCAAGTCGACGCCGCGCGTGATCACCGCCAACCAGCGCGAGGCGATCATCGAGCAAGGCGTCGAGATCCCGTACCAGGAATCGGCATCCAGCGGCGCGACCACCACGCAGTTCAAGAAGGCGGTGCTGTCGCTCAAGGTGACGCCGCAGATCACGCCGGACGACCGCGTGATCCTCGACCTGACGGTCACCAAGGACAGCGTCGGCCAGCTGGTGCCGTCCGCGACGGGCGGCTTCGTGCCCTCGATCGACACGCGCAACATCCAGACCCAGGTGCTGGTGCGCGACGGGCAGACCGTCGTGCTCGGCGGCATCATGGAGACGGAGCGCCGCGACTCCGAGAAGAAGGTACCGCTGCTCGGCGACGTGCCGGTGGTCGGCAACCTGTTCAGGACCAGGAGCAAGACCAACAACCGCGACGAGCTTCTGATCTTCGTCACGCCGAAGATCCTGCGCGAGGGCTCGACGATCGAGTGAGCCGGACGCCATTCGGCAATCCACGACACGGCCGCCTCCGGGCGGCCGTTTCGTTTGGCGTACGATAGCGCCGTGCGCAGCGTGTTCCTGATTGGGCCCATGGGAGCCGGCAAGACCGCGGTCGGCCGGCAGCTCGCGCGCCGGCTCGGCCTGGCGTTTCTGGACAGTGACACCGAGATCGAGACGCGCACCGGTGTCGACATCGCCTACATCTTCGAGCGCGAGGGCGAGGAAGGCTTCCGGGCCCGCGAACGCGACGTGCTCGACGCGCTGACGCAGCTCGAGGGCATCGTGCTCGCGACCGGCGGCGGCGCGGTGCTCCTGGCGGAGAACCGCGAGCGGCTTTCTTCCCGCGGCACCGTCGTTTTCCTCGACACTACGCTCGAGCAGCAGCTTGAGCGCACCCGGCGCACCCGGCACCGCCCGCTGCTCACGGCCACCGACCGCCGCGCGAAGCTCGAGGAACTCGCGCGCCTGCGCGATCCGCTCTATCGCTCGATCGCCGCGGTCACGATCCGCACCGACGGCCGACCGCCAGGCGCGGTGGCCGTGGACATCGAACGCGCGCTCTCGGGGGTCCGGCGTGCAGCGACTTGAAGTCAGGCTCGCCGCGCGGCCGTACCCGGTCCTGATCGGAGCGGGGCTCCTGGGTGCGCGCGAGCTGTTCGCGGAACAGACGAATGGTCGCAAGCTGCTCGTGGTCACCGACGCGACGGTCGCGCGGCTGTGGCTGCCGCGCCTGGCGGAAGGGCTCGCCGGCCGGCCGTTCACGCAGTTCGTGCTGCCGGCGGGGGAGGAGCAGAAAACGCTCGCGGGCGTCGCGAGCATCATCGACGCGCTGGTCGCGGCGCGCATCCACCGCGACGGACTTGTGCTGGCCCTGGGCGGCGGCGTGGTCGGCGACGTTGCCGGTTTCGCCGCGGCCTGCTACCAGCGCGGCATCGGTTTCCTGCAGCTGCCGACCACGCTGCTGGCGCAAGTGGATTCCGCGGTCGGCGGGAAGACCGGCGTCAACCACCCGGGCGGCAAGAACCTGATCGGCGCCTTCCACCAGCCGCTGGCCGTCATCGCCGACAGCGACACGCTCTCGACGCTGCCGGACCGCGAGTTGCGCGCCGGATTCGCGGAGGTCATCAAGGCCGCGTTGATCGCGGATGCCGGCTTCTTCGCGTGGCTCGAGGAGCATGCGCCCGCGGTGCTCGCGCGGGACGCGGACGCACTCGCACATGCGATCAGCCGCGCGTGCGAGATCAAGGCCGCGATCGTCCTCGCCGACGAGCGCGAGGAAGGACCGCGGGCTCTGCTGAACCTCGGCCACAGCTTCGGCCACGCGCTCGAAGCGGCCTCCGGATACGGGCGGCTCCTGCACGGCGAAGCGGTGGCGATCGGGCTTGTGCTCGCCGCGGAACTCGCCGCGCGCACCGGCCGGCTGCCCGCGGCCGACGTGGCGCGCGTGCGCGCGCTCCTGACGCAAAGCGGCCTGCCGACGGACCCGCCGCGCGTCGGCCGAGAGCGGATGCTGTCGCTCATGGGCATGGACAAGAAGGTCGCGGGCGGGAGGCTGCGCCTCGTGCTGCCGGATGCGATCGGCGCCGCATCGGCGACCGCGGACTACCCGGCCGAAGCGCTCGCCGCGCTCCTCGAAGAGCGGGTGGGCGCATGAGGAAGGGGCGCGATCCCGACACCGGGCTCGCGCCCTACGCCGCGCGCGAGGCGACCTCCCGCGGCAGGCGCTTTCCCGAACGGCCGGCCGATTACCGCGGCGAGTTCCAGCGCGACCGCGACCGCATCATCCACTCGAGCGCCTTCCGCCGCCTGGTCTACAAGACCCAGGTGTTCATCAACCACGAAGGCGACATGTACCGCACGCGGCTCACGCACTCGCTCGAGGTGGCCCAGATCGGCCGCTCGGTCGCGCTCTCGCTCGCGCTCTCGGAGCCGTTGACCGAGGCGATCTGCCTGGCGCACGACCTCGGGCACACGCCCTTCGGCCACGCCGGCCAGGATGTGCTGAACGACTGCATGCGCGACTACGGCGGCTTCGAGCACAACCTGCAGTCCCTCAGAGTCGTGGACGAGCTGGAGGAGCGGTATGCCAATTACCGCGGCCTGAACCTGACCTTCGAGACCCGCGAAGGGATACTCAAGCACTGCTCGCTCACGAACGCACGCCAGCTCGGTGAGCTCGGCAGGCGCTTCATCGAGCGCACGCAACCAGGACTCGAGGCCCAGATCGCGGACCTCGCGGATGCGATCGCCTACAACAACCACGACGTGGACGACGGGCTGCGCTCCGGGCTCGTGAGCATGCAGGAGCTCTGCACCGTGACCTCGTTTGCGCGCCAGTACGACGTGGTGCGCGCGCTGCACGCGGACCTGCCGGAGCGCCGCATGGTGCACGAGATCGTCCGGCGCATGATCCACGAAGTCGCGAGCGACCTGATCGAGGAGACCGGCCGCCGGCTCGCCGAAATCGCGCCCGCAAGCATCGAGGACGTGCGCGCGCAACCGAAAGCGATCGTCGGCTTCTCGGCCGCGCGCGACGCGGAGCATCACGAGCTCAAGAAGTTCCTGCGCAACCGGCTGTACCGGCACGAGCGCATGCAGGCGACGCGAGTGGGCGCGGGCCGCGTGCTGAAGGAACTCTTCGACGGATTCATGGGCGACCTCGCGCTGCTGCCTGTCGAGCACCGCGGCAGCGCCGCCACCCTGGAGCGCGAGCTGGGCAAAGCCGGCCGCGCGCGCGCGGTTGCGGATTACATCGCCGGCATGACCGACCGCTACGCGTTCCTGGAGCACGCGCGCATCACGGGCAACAGCGCCGTTTGATAGCATGGGCGCCCCGACCGGAGCCGCCATGGCGAGAGCCGTCATTCCCGCGCGCGAGCGCCTGATCTTCGCGATGGACGTGCCGGAGGCGGACGCGGCGCGCCGGCTCGCGGACACGCTCGGAGACGCCGTCGCCTTTTACAAGATCGGACTCGAACTCTTCACTTCGGGCGACGCC
This sequence comes from Gammaproteobacteria bacterium, assembly GCA_052386275.1. GTDB lineage: Bacteria > Pseudomonadota > Gammaproteobacteria > Steroidobacterales > Steroidobacteraceae > SCUD01. Next base: position 9,166 of record JBQTKI010000013.1, on the reverse strand, counting down.
TGGGGACTTGTCGACTGGATGGCCGGTCGCGGCAAGCGGGTGTTCCTCGACCTCAAGTTCTTCGACGTGCCGGCGACCGTCGCGGCCGCGGTGCGCAACCTGCGCGGTCGCGGTGTGGCCTTCACGACCGTGCACGGCAACCAGGCGATCATGGAAACCGCCGCGGCAGCCGCGGCAGGTGACGTCGGCATCCTTGCGGTGACGGTGCTGACAAGCCTCGACCGCGGCGACCTCGACGACCTCGGTTTCCAGTGTGACGTGGGGCAGCTCGTGCTCTCTCGTGCGCGGCGCGCGCTCGCCGCCGGCTGCGCGGGCGTCGTGTCTTCGGGCATGGAAGCGAAGCTGTTGCGCGCGGGCGTGGACGACCGCCTGATCGTCGTGACGCCGGGCATCCGCCCGGTCGAGAACCGGCCGAGCGACGACCAGAAGCGCGCGGTGAACGTGGAGCAGGCGTTCGCGAACGGCGCCGACTACATTGTCGTCGGCCGCCCGATCCGCGACGCGGCCGACCCGCGCGCGGCGGCCGAGGCGATCCAGGCGACGATCGCGCGGGTTTTCCCGGGCCGATGAGCGAACTCAAGAACGACCGGCTGCTGCGCGCGCTCGCCCGCCTGCCGGTGGACCGCACGCCGGTCTGGATCATGCGCCAGGCCGGGCGCTACCTGCCGGAGTACCGCGCGACACGCGCGAAAGCCGGCAGCTTCCTGGCGCTCGCGACGCATCCGGAGCTTGCCTGCGAGGTGACGCTGCAGCCGCTTGCGCGCTTTCCGCTCGACGCCGCGGTCCTTTTCTCCGACATCCTGATGATCCCGAAGGCGATGGGCGTCGGGCTCGCGTTCGAGGAGGGCGAGGGCCCGCGTATCGAACGGCCGGTGCGCTCCGCCGCCGACGTGGACGCACTGCCGGTGCCGAATCCCGCGCAGGAGCTGCGCTTCGTGATGGACACGGTCGCGCTGGTGCGCCGCGAGCTCGCCGGTCGCGTGCCGTTGATCGGCTTCGCGGGGTCGCCGTGGACCGTCGCGACCTACATGGTGGAAGGCGGCGGCAGCCGCGACTTCGCGCGCATCAAGGGCCTGCTCTACGGCGAGCCCAAGGCGCTGCACCGGCTGCTCGCGAAGCTCGTGCGCGCAACGACCGACTACCTGAATGCGCAGATCGCCGCCGGTGCGCAGGCGGTCATGCTGTTCGATACCTGGGGCGGTGTGCTCTCGACGCCCGCCTACCTCGAGTTCTCGCTCGCCTACATGGAACAGGTCGTCGCGGGACTCGTGCGCGAGCGCGAAGGCAGGCGCGTGCCCGCGATCCTGTTCACCAAGGGCGGCGGCGCCTGGCTCGAGCGCATGGCGGCGTCAGGCGTGGATGCGCTGGGCATCGACTGGACCACGGAGCTGTCGGCGGCCCGGCGCGCGACCGGCGGCCGCGTGGCGCTGCAGGGCAACATGGACCCGGGCGTGCTGTACGCGCCACCCGCGGCGATTCGCGCGGAAGTCGCGCGCATCCTCGAGAGCTACGGCCGCGGAGCGGGGCACGTCTTCAACCTGGGGCACGGCGTGCAACCGGGCGTGGACCCGGACAACGTGGCCGCCATGATCGCCGCGGTCGCGGAACTCTCCCCCACCTACCACCGCTAGGCGGCCTGGGGCTTGTTGAGCTCCTCGCGCAGCGTGCGGCGCAGGATCTTGCCGACGTTGGTCTTCGGCAGCTCATCGCGGAAGTACACGGCCTTCGGGACCTTGTAACCAGTGAGTTCCTTGCGGCAGAACGCGATCACCTGCTCGGCCGTGAGCGCGGGGTCCTTGCGCACGATGAAGAGCGCGACCACTTCGCCGGAGCGGTCATCCGGCTGCGCGACCGCGGCGACCTCGAGTACGCCGGGCATCTGCGCGACCACGCCCTCGACCTCGTTCGGGTACACGTTGAAGCCCGAGACGATGATCATGTCCTTCTTGCGATCCTCGATGAAGGTGCGACCCCTGTCATCCATGCGGCCGATATCGCCGGTACGCAGCCACCCGCCCGGCAGCATGACCTTGGCGGTCTCCTCGGGCCGGTTCCAGTAGCCGCGCATCACCTGTGGGCCGCGCAGGCAGATCTCGCCGATCGCGCCGATCGGCAGTTCCTTGCCGTCGTCGTCGCGGATCGAGATCTCGGTGGACGGCAGCGGGTAGCCGATCGAACCCGTGAACTCGAGCGTGCCCGGCAGGTTCGCCGTGCCGACCGGCGAAGTCTCGGTGAGCCCCCAGCCCTGGCAGATGTGCCGGCCGGTGACCTGCCGCCAGCGCTCGGACACTGCGACCTGCACGGCCATGCCGCCGCCGAGCGCGACCTTGAGCGACGAGAAATCGAGCCGGTCGAAGCCCGGCGTGTTGAGCAGCCCGTTGAACAGCGTGTTGACGCCGGTGATGAACGTGAAGCGGACCTTCGCGAGTTCCTTGACGAAGCCAGGCATGTCGCGCGGATTCGTGATCAGCACGTTGTGGCCGCCGGTCTTCGTGAACACGAGCAGGTTCGAGGTCAGCGCGAAGATGTGGTAGAGCGGCAGCGCCGTGATGACTACCGCGTCCTCGATGTCCTTGAGCTCCGGCATGAAGGCGACGACCTGGGTCGTGTTCGCGACCAGGTTGCGGTGCGTGAGGACCGCACCTTTCGAGACGCCGGTGGTGCCGCCCGTGTACTGCAGGAATGCGATGTCCTCGCCGCCGACCACGACCTCGGCGAGCGCGAGCGAGGCGCCCTCTGCGAGCACCGCGCCGAAGCGCAGGCTGCCGGGCAGGCGGTACGGCGGCACCATCTTCTTCACGCGGCGGATCATGAAGTTCACGATCGCGCCTTTCGGGAAGCCGAGCAGGTCGCCGATGCCGGTGACGATCACGTGCTTCACCGGCGTCTTCGGGAGCACCTGCGAAAGCGTCGCCGCCGCGTTCTCGAAGATCACGATCGCGGTCGCGCCCGAGTCCTGCAGCTGGTGTTCGAGCTCGCGCGCGGTGTAGAGCGGGTTGACGTTGACGATCGCGAGGCCGGCGCGCAGCGCGCCCACGATCGCGATCGGGTACTGCAGGACGTTCGGCATCATGAGGGCGATGCGGTCGCCCTTCTGCATGCCGGCTACCTGCTGCAGCCAGGCGCCGAACTGCCGCGACAGCCGGTCCACCTCGCGGTAGCTCAAGACGCGCCCCATGTTGGAGAATGCGGGCCGGTCGGCGTACTGCCGGAAACCGTCCTCGAACATCTGCTTCAACGAGCGGATCGCGTCCGGGTCGATGCCGGCGGGCACGCCGGGCGGGTAGTGCTTGAGCCATAACTTGCCGGCAGTGGCGTTCACATCGTTCATTGTTGCGCCGCAAAATCAGGGCCGGCCCCCGCGACCGGCGGTCATCGGCATTTGACGCGCGATCGGCTAGCGGCGCAAGAGCGGCTGGAGCCGCGGCCAGATATTGTTCAGCAAGAGCGGCTGCACCGCCGCATTCGGATGCAGGCCGTCCGGCAGGAAGAATGCGAGGTCGAGTGCGATGTCGTCGGTGAGAAGCGCGGCGCTCCCGATGCGGTAGCGTTTCACGAGATCCGCGTAGATGCCCTCGAAGGAATTCGCATAGCGCGGACCGTAGTTGGTCGGCACGCGCACCGCGACGAGCAGCACCTCGGCGCCAGCCGCGCGGCTCTTCGTGATCATGAGTTCGAGGTTTGCACGCACGCGCGCCACCGGCAGGCCGCGCAGCCCGTCGTTGCCACCGAGTTCGAGGATCACGATCGCGGGCTTGTGAGTCCCGAGCGCGCGGGTCAACCGCTGGGCGCCGCCGTCTGTCGTTTCGCCGCTCACGCTGGCGTTGACGACACGGTATCCGTACCCTTCCTGCTTCAACCGCTGCTGCATCAGCGCCACCCAGCCCTGCCCGGGGGCGAGTCCGTAGCCGGCGGACAGCGAATCGCCGACCACCAGGATCACCGGCGGCAGTTCGGCGGCCCGCGCCGGAGCCGCGGCGGCGAGCAGAACCAGCAGGAATGCCAGGACGAGACGCATGGACCGAAAGACCGTTCTCGAAGCCAGAAGTTTATACAAACAGGTTACCAGCCCGGAGGGAATGCTGACCATTCTGGACGACGTCACCCTCCAGGTCGCGGCCGGGGAGACGGTGGCGGTCGTCGGTGCCTCCGGGGCCGGGAAATCCACGCTGCTCGCGCTCCTCGCCGGGCTCGACGAGCCGACTTCGGGCGCGGTCTGGCTCGAGGGCACCGAGCTTTCGGCGCTCGATGAGGACGGCCGCGCCGAGGCGCGCGCGCGGCACGTCGGCTTCGTGTTCCAGTCCTTCCACCTGGTGCCGTCCCTGACCGCACTCGAGAACGTGATGCTGCCGCTCGAACTGGCGGGCCAGAGCGACGCCCGTGCGACGGCGCGCGAGGTGCTCGCAGAGGTGGGCCTCGCGGGCCGGCTCGGACATTATCCACGCCAGCTCTCGGGCGGCGAGCAGCAGCGCGTCGCGATCGCGCGCGCCTTCGTCACGCGCCCGGCCGTGCTATTCGCCGACGAGCCGACCGGCAATCTCGACACTGCGACCGGCAGCCGCGTGATCCAGGTCCTGTTCGACCTCAACCGCGCGACCGGCACGACGCTCGTGCTCGTGACGCACGACCGCGCGATCGCCGAGCGCTGTGACCGCGTGATCGAGATGGACGCCGGCAGGCTGGTGCATTGATGCGCGCATTGCGCTTCGCATTGCTGGCGCTCGCGCGCGACTGGCGCTCCGGGGAACTCGCGGTGCTGCTGGCGGCGCTCCTCGTGGCGGTCACCGCGCTCACGGGCGTCGGGTTCTTCACCGACCGCATCAGCCAGGCGGTTGCGCAGCGGGCCGCCGAGGTTCTCGCAGCGGATCTGCGCCTGCGCTCGCCGGAGCCGATCGGTCCGGAATACGAGGCGCTCGCCGCGGAGCGCGGCATCCAGACAGCGCGCACGGTGTTTTTCCCGAGTGTCGTGTTCTTCGGCGAGGACTCGGCACTCGCGGCGATTCGCGCGGTCGGGCCCGGGTATCCGCTGCGCGGCAAGGTCAAGATCTCGGAGGCGCCGTTCGCCGCCGCGCGCGAGACGGATGCGCTGCCCGGGCGCGGCGAAGTCTGGCTCGACCCGCGCCTGCTGGCACGGCTCGGCGCCTCGGTCGGCGAGCGCGTCAGCATCGGTGCCGCGAGCTTCACGATCGGCCAGGTGCTCGACTACCGGCCCGACCAGGGTGCGAACTTCGTGGACCTCGCGCCTTCGCTGCTGCTGCCGCTCGCGGATCTGGAGTCCACCGGACTGCTCGGACCCGGAAGCCGTGCCACGTATTCGGTGCTGTTCGCCGGTGAGCCTGCGGCGACCGCGGACTTCAAGGAGGAGATCACCGCCAGGAAGCGCGCCGGCGAGCGGCTGGTGGACATCGCCGAGGAGAGCCCGCAGGTGCAGGCCTCGAGCGAGCGCGCCGGGCGGTTCCTGAATCTTTCCGCGATGATCACGGTGCTGCTCGCCGCGGTCGCGGTCGCGATGGCCGCGCGCCGCTATACGCAGCGCCATCTCGACAACGTCGCGCTGATGAAGTGCATGGGCGCGCCGCAGCGGCTCGTGCTCCAGGTCACGGTCCTCGAGCTAGGCATCCTGGCCTTGATCGCGGCGGGCGTCGGCGCGCTCCTCGGATTCCTCGCGCAGGAGATCCTGGCCTGGCTCCTGGGCGATCTCGTGCGCTCCGACCTGCCGCCGCCCACGTTGGCGCCTGTAATCATGGGCGCGGTGACGGCACTCGCGATCCTGGTGGGTTTCGCGCTGCCGCCGATGCTGCAATTGAAGCGTGTGCCGCCGGCGCGCGTGCTGCGCAGGAACCTCGAACCGCCGCCGCTGCGCTACACGGTTTCCTATGGGCTCGCGGTCGCGGCGCTCCTGGCAGTGCTGTTCTGGCTGGTGCGCGACGCGAAACTGGTCGGTTTCGTGGCGGCGGGAATTGCGGGGACACTTGCGATTCTCTTCCTGGCCGGCTACCTGCTGGTGAAGCTGACCGGGCGTCTGCGCGGCGCGGTGGGCGTCTCCTGGCGCTACGGGCTCGCGAACCTCGCGCGGCGCGGGCGCGAGAGCGTGGTGCAGGTGGTCGCCTTCGGGCTCGGGCTCATGGTGCTCTTGCTGCTCGCGGTGGTGAGGAACGACCTGCTCGAGGACTGGCGCGCGAGCCTGCCCGAGGAGACGCCGAACTTCTTCATGATCAACATCCCGGCGGACGAGACCGATGCCTTCGCCGCCTTCCTCGAGGAACGCGGGCTGCCGCGGCCCGCGCTCTTCCCGATGATCCGCGCGCGCATGACGGCGATCAACGGCACGCCGATTGACCAGCTGGCGTTCCGGGAAGACCGCGGCCGCGGCTTCGCGGAGCGGGAGCAGAACCTGTCGTGGGCGGCCGAACCGCAAGTGGATAACCGTATCGTCGCGGGCAACTGGTGGACCGAGACCGACCACGGCAAGCCGCTCGTCTCGGTCGCGACCGATTACCAGGAGGAGCTTGGCCTCGAGCTCGGCGACAGGCTTCGCTTCGACATCGCGGGTGAGACGCTCGAAGCCGAAATCGCGAGCTTCCGCGAGGTCGAATGGGACAACTTCCGGCCCAACTTCTTCCTGGTATTCCCGCCGAGGACGCTCGACGGCCTCGCCGGCACCTGGCTCACCAGCATGAAGCTCGCGGACGACCAGCGGCAGCTGCTGGTTGAGGTCGTGCGACGCTTTCCGTCGGTGTCGCTGTTCGACATCGACGCGATCCTCGCGCAGGTGCGGGATGTCATGGACCGCGCCTCGCTCGCCGTGCAGTACGTGTTCCTGTTCACGCTGGCGGCCGGCATCACCGTGCTCCTCGCCGCCATCCAGGCGACGCGCGACGAGCGTCGCTACGAGAGCGCGATGCTGCGCACGCTAGGCGCGCGCCGGCGCGTGGTGCTCGCGGGGGTCGCCTCCGAATTCACCGCGCTCGGCATGCTTGCGGGCGTGCTGGCCGCGGTCGGCGCGACGTTGGTCGGGTGGCTTCTCGCCACGCGCGTATTCGAGCTCGAGTACGCAATCGATCCCTGGGTGTGGGCGGTCGGTCTGGTGGCGGGTGCGATCGTGGTCGGCGGGGCGGGGACCTTCGCGGCGCGCAACGTGGTGAACCACCCGCCGATCAGCACGCTGCGAGAGGGCTAGATTACTCCGGCAACTGCGACAGGAACTCCTCGAACTTCCCGGTCGGTCCGCGCGCGATCTCGGCGACGGCCACCACGTTCACGCGATACGGATGCCCGAGCGTCTCGCGCACGGTCTCGATCGCTTTCTGCGTCTCGGCTTCGGTCAACGGCCGGTCGAGCACCGCGCGCAGCTCGATCGCATCGCGCGCGGTCTGCACCCACTGCGACTGGCGGATAGCGGGCACCGCCCGGATCTTGTACAGACTGATCGGATAGTAGCGGCGCCCGTCCGGCGCGACCGCCATGTTCTTGACCCGCCCCAACACGCGGCGGATCACGAGCGAAGCGCGACCGCAATCGCAGGGCTCGCCGACGGTCGCGTAGTCACCGATGCGGTAGCGGATCAGCGGCGTCGCCAGGTTGTGCAGCGAGGTCAGCACGACTTCGCCCGATTCGCCGGGCGCGCAGCGCCTGCCGTCCTCGTGCAGGATCTCCACGAGGATGCCCTCGGGCTGCACGTGCAGGTTCTCGAACTCGCGGCAGCGCATCGCGATCTTGCCGTTCTCGTTCGCGGAATAGATGTCCGTCACGCGCACGCCCCAGTCGCTTTTGAGCTGTTCCTCGAAGGCGACGTCCACCGGCTCCGACATGAGCCGGATCTCCTCCAATGAAGGCGTGCGGCCAGCCGGGCCCAGGGCATCGAAGAGCGCCGCCGCGACGCTCGGGTAGGTCAGCAGGTAATGCGGATCGAAGCGGCGCAGCCAGGCGACCAGCACTTCGACAGGCTGCTTGACGTGCACGACCGAGGCCGGACCCGTCCGATAGAGATCGGCGACGGGCGAGCCCCAGTCCGGGCTGTCAAGGCCTTCGTGAATGCCTTCGGAAGGCGGGAACGAGCGGATGACGCCGAGGCGCTTCAGGAAATCCCTCTCTTGCCAGAGATGCTCGCGCACGGCCAGCGCCTCCCAGAGCAAGCGCGTGACGGCGGTCGTGTTGATCTCGACCGGGATGCCGGTCGAACCCGAGGTACGCAGGAGCCCTAGCGGCAGGTGCGACTGAGGGACATTGGGTACGTTGAGTCGCCCGGAATCGCTGCGCAGCGTCTCTTTCGTCAACAGCGGCAGCTTGCGCCATTCCTCGTCGAACGCGTCCGGCGCGCGGCGCAGCACCTTGAGTGCGGACTTCAGCGCGCTCTGCGCGCGGTAGTACGGCACGTTCGCCGCGGTCCATTCGAGCAGGAGCAGGAGCTGCGACTGCTGGCCGAAGGCGATCTCCTCCGCGGAGGCGCGATCCGAGGCTTCGAGACCGCTCACGACGTCTTTCAGCGTCGCCGGCAACTTCGCCAAATGCGAAGGCCAGCAGAGAAAGGGCGAGAGGGCTGGGAGCCGAGATGGCATGCCGCGATTCTAGCCGGGCCGCTGCGGCATTTTGCGGGCTCGGGCTACCTCCCCATCACCTGCATCGTCGCTTCCTCGAACGGCTGCAAATCACCATTGCGCGCATAGCCCTCGATCCGCAGCCGATAGCGTCCGTTCGGCAGCAACGACGTATTCAACGACAGCCGCAGGTCGCTGTTCGAATCCCGCACCATCCGATCGGCGTGCAGCACCAGCGTGCCGTCATCGCGCGCGAGGGTGATGCGGAAGCGCTCGAAGCTCGAGGTCACCGCCGCGATCATGAGATCCACACGCTGCGGCATGCCGCCGGCGTCGATGCCGATGACGCGCGACTGGCGCGGGTCAATGCGCACACTGCGCGTCGAGGAAGGCGCCTGAAGGAAACCCTCGCCGGCTTTCTTCTCCATCATCTCGTAACGGTCTTCGGCGATGCCCCAGCGCCAGGCGGTCCAGCCGAGCGCGAGCAGGAGCACCAGGAAGAGTCCCGCGATGCCTGCCAGGGCTTTGGGCTGCTGGAGCTTTTCCAGCCAGTCAGGAACTTCGGTCTGCATTGACCCGTCTCCGGGGTGGCTTGCGTTTATTCTATGCATTCCAAGCCCAAGGAGGGC
>JBQTKI010000012.1:0-6069 GCA_052386275.1 Gammaproteobacteria bacterium | reverse complement strand
GTGGCGGCCGGGGCCTGGGTCTTGGCCCTGGACCGCTCCGCCCTGCGCGGAGCCCTGATGGGGGGCGGCCACCTTTTGGGCCTTGCAAAAATGGTGACCGTCCCCTCTTCTGTTGCCAGGCTGCCGGCAATCGGCGCAACATGCCCCCCTCATGCGCCCGCAAGGGCGTCTGCCAAGAACAATCCCGAGGGGGGTACATGAACTGGAAAATCGTCTTCATCGGCGGCATCGTCTACTACGCGGCGATGTTCATCGTCTCGATGGGCACCGGTTACTTCATCCACTCGCCCGACGCCGGGATCCTCGCCGAGGCCTACAAGGCGACGGCCGCGTTCTGGCGGCCGGAGCTCTCCGCGACACCGCCCGACATGGCCGCGCTGATGCCCTTGTGGATCACGACCGGTCTGATCGGTTCGTTCCTTGCGGCCGGCGTCTACTCGGCGATCCGCTCGTCACTCACGGGCGCGGCCTGGCAGCGGGGATTGAAGTTCGGCGTGATCGCGGTGATCTTTGCCGTCATCAACATGATGGGCTACTGGGGCGTGTTCAACCTGCCGAACCAGATCTGGCAGTGGTGGTTGCTGGAGAGCACGGTCATCAACCTGGTCGGCGGCGTCGTGCTCGGCCTGATCGCGCAGAAACTGGCACCGGCCGGCAGCTGAGGCTGCAGGCCCTCGACCGCAGGTTTCCGCAGAAACGCGCCGTCGTCACCGGCGGTGCGAGCGGGCTCGGCTTCGCGGGGGCCGGGCATCTCGCCGCCGCCGGCTGGAGCATCGCGCTGCTCGATCGCGACGTGTTGCGCCTCGCCGAGGCGGTGCTCGAGCTGCAATCCAAGGGCGCCGTACATTGCGAGGGCCACGCCGTCGACATCACCGACGAGCGCGCGGTCACCGCCGCAATCGACGAGTTCGTCGCCCGCCACGGCGGCCTCGACCTGGCGCTGAACTCCGCGGGCGTCGCGGTCGCCGGCGACCTGCTCGAGACCCCGATCGCGGACTGGAACTGGATCCTCGGCATCAACGTGATGGGCATCGTGCACAGCTGCCGCGCCGAGGTGCCGCACATGATCACGGCCGGGGGCGGGCTCATCATCAATGTCGCGAGCGCCGCGTCCTTCGCCTGCGGCAGCCGCATGAGCGCCTACAACGCGAGCAAGGCGGCGGTCGTCGCGCTCTCCGAGACGATGTTCCAGGAGCTCGCGGAACATGGCATCCACGTCGCCGCCGCCATGCCCGGCTTCTTCCGCACCCGCCTGATGGAGCGCGCGCGCGCGCCCGAGGACGCGCGCGGCTTCGCGGTCAGGATGATGCAGCGCTCGAACCTCGAGGCCACGGACGTCGCGCGCGAGATCCTCGGCCGGGCGGCAAAAGGCGCGACGCACATCGTGCTGCCTTCGTCCTACCGCTGGCTCTGGCGTTACAAGCGGCTCGCGCCGCGCGCCTTCCTGCGCTGGATGACCGGCATGCGCCAGCAAGCTTTCGCCCGCAAGGGTTAGAATCCGCCCATGGTCCTCTGGATGAAGCTCCTCCACATCCTGGCCGTGGTGCTGTTCCTCGGCAACATCATCACGGGCCTGTTCTGGCACCGCCATGCCGCACGCACCAGGAACCCGCGCCTGATCGCGTACACGGTGGACGGCATCATCCGCAGCGACCGCCTGTTCACGATACCGGGTGTGCTGGTGATCATTGCGACCGGCATCCTGGCGGCGGTGCAGATGGGGCTGCCGCTCCTGCGCACCGGCTGGATCGCGTGGACGCTCCTGCTGTTCGGGATTTCGGGCCTGGCGTTCGGGCTGCGGGTCGCGCCGCTGCAGCGGCAGCTGTTCGCGTTCGCGAATGCCGGCGCCGAAAGCGGTTCCTTCGACTTTGCCGCTTACGAACGCATCGCGCTGCAGTGGGAGATCTGGGGCGCAGTCGCGACGGTCACGCCGCTCGCCGGCCTCGCGCTGATGGTATTGAAGCCCGCGCTCTGATCCGGTCGCTCAATCCAGCTCGCGCAGGGACGCCAGCGTCGTTTGCCGCAGGGTGTCGATCGCCGAATCTATCTTCTCGTGAGCCGCGTCGCTCGTGCCGAGCGCCTCCCAGCCATCCTGCCAGGCGTCGCGCAGCTCTTCCGCTTCGCGGCCGACCGCGGGCGGCATCAGGGCGGCGAGATCCTGGATCGTGAGCACGTCCGCCCAGCCCATGCGCGCATCGCCGCGTGCATCGCCGGCGTTGAAGTGCGCGTAGAACACCACCTGCTGCAGCGAGCCGATCTCGGACAGCAGCTCGAACCCCGCCTCGCGCACGTTGTGGTTCTGCTCGGTGCGTTCGTTGCGCCAGGTCGTGTATCCGAGCGCAGCGAGCGCGATGGCGAGGCTGATCAGAGCGACGGAGTTGCGGCGGACCTGTTCACCGATGCCCGGCATGCGCGAATGCTAGCGCATGGCGCTAGAATCGGCGTACCGGACCTGCACGATGGCAAGACTCGAAGACAAGGGCCAGCGCGGCCTGCCGCCGCCGCCCGCGCCGCCGCGGCGCGGGGCGAACCCGTGGAGACTGTCGCAGACCGCGCAGAAGCGCGAGCCGCCGCCGCAGGCCGCGCGCGAGGAGGAGGATGCGGCGCGGCTGCTCGAGGAACTGTTCGGCGCCAAGTCCGCGCAGGAAGCCACGGCCAAACCGGCGCCGGCGTCGCCACCCGTGATCGCACCGCCGCGGGAGCGCAAGCCGCAGAGCATGTTCAAGTCGAAGCGCCGCTCCGGCTTCTGGCCGCTCCTGCTGCTGCTGCTGATCGGCGGCATCCTGGTCAAGCTGGTTTCGGACGCGCGGCGCGGCGGCGACTGGCGCGAGTTGATCCCGGCACTGTTCGTGATCTTCTTCATCGCGCACGGCTGGTGGCGCTCCAGGAAGAGCCGCCTGGAGCGGTCGCGGGACGAAGACTCGGCTGGCTGAGCTGCCAGACCAGCATCTGGTTGTTCGCCGGCATGCGATGGTCGGCGACCAACATGAAGCCCGCTTTCTCGGCGAGCGCATCCACAGCCTCGAAGTCGCGGATGCCGCTGCCGGGATCCTGCGCGTGCAGGCAGTCATCGAACGAAGCGTTGCTCTCCGAGGTGTACTTGCCGCCGTAGCGAAACGGCCCGTACACCGCGAGCACGGCACCGGGCTGCACTACCGCGGGCAGGTTCGCGAACATGGCCTCGACCTGCGGCCAATGCATGATGTGCAGCGTATTCGCGCTGAACACGCCGTCGACTGCGCCCACGCCCCAAGACCTCGCGGTCACGTCGAGCAGGACCGGCGCACGCAGGTTCTTCGGGCCTTCGAGCTGGATGCGCCGGCGCAGTCCAGGCAGGGAATCGGCGATGTCCGATGGCTGCCAGGTGAGCCAGGGCAGGCCGGTGGCGAAGTGCACCGCGTGCTGGCCGGTGCCGCTGCCGATCTCGAGAACGTGCGTGCAGCCGGCGAACTCGCGGCGCAGCAGCTCGAGGATCGGGCCCTTGTTGCGCTCGCAGGCATCCGAATGCGGTAGCGGCGTCGGGTCAGGCGGGGGGGATTTCATGATGCGAGCGCGAGCCCCCATGCGAGCGCGAGCATTGCGACGGCCGCTGCGCCCGCGGCCCACTGTACGCCGCTCCGGCCGGGCGCCGGCAGCGGCAGGCGCGCCGCGAGCGCGCCGGTCGCGGCGCCTACGACGAAGCCCGCGAGATGCGCGAGCAGGTCCGTGTTCTCGCCGCCGGTGCCGGTGAAGGCGAGGAGCGCGACCCCCGCGATCAAGGGCGCGCTGCGGCGCATCCAGGGCGACCAGCTTTGCAGATGGCGCCGCCAGCCGTAGGCGGCGACGAGCCCAAGCGCCGTGAACACCGCGGTCGAGGCGCCTAGCAGGTGGTGCTCTGGGGGATGCAGCAGGGCATCGAGCCCATAGGCGATGCCGCCGCCCGCGAGGATCAGGAGCCAGGCAAGGCCGGGACCGAACAGACGCGCCGCGGGGTAGCCGAACAGCGCGCCAAAGGCGAGGTTCGAGAGCAGGTGCAGCAGGTCGCCGTGCAGCGTGAGCGCAGTCAGCACGCGCCACCACTCGCCGCGTTCGAGAAAACCGGCGTCCAGCACACCCGCCGACTTCCAGTTGTGCCCGCCGGCGGCGGCGAGCACGAAGAGCGTGACCGCCACCAGCACCAGCGCATAGCCGATCACGCCGTAGATCGCGTGCGGATGGTTCGGCCAGACCACGGGCGCGGCGGGCGGGCGGCGATTCTCGCGCAGGTAGTGCGAGAGTTCGCGCGCGGCGCGCGGATGGTGCTCGGGCAGCACCCACAGGCTGGTGCCGGCGGCGGTGCTGCGCCGCTCGTAGGGAATGCCGATGGCGTCCAGCACGAAGGCAATATCGGCGCAGTCCGCGGCCGGCAGCTCGGAGGTCAGGGGTATCTTCAAGGGAACCGCCGGGATGGGGTGGATACTCCAAGATGGTGCCGGAGCCGCCGGTATCAACTAGAGTACTCGCCATGTACGCGGAGAAACGCGATCTGCCGCCGTCGGACTCCGACGAGCGCCTGGGCCGCTGGATCCTGGGCGGAGTGGTGCTGGTGGCGCTCGGCTTCGGCGCCTGGTACTGGTTCAAGCGCGAAGCCGCCGCGCCTGAGCCCGCGACGGTCGCCGAAGAACCGGTCGCAACCGACGATGCCGCGGCCAGGAACCCGATCGAGTCGCCCGCCGACGATGGCAGCAAGCAGACCGCAGCCGAGCGCATCGCCGCGCTCGTGGGCCCCGAGCGCTTCGCCACGATGTTCATTCCGGATGAACTGGTGCGCAATCTGGTCGCGACGGTGGACAACCTGCCGCGGCCGAAAATCGCGAGCCGCGTCGTCCCGGCGAAACCGCCGGCGGGCGCGTTCATCGCCGTGGGCCAGGAGGGCGACGCGGTGCTCGGCGCCGCGAATTATGCGCGCTACACGCCCTGGATCGAACTCGTCAATTCGCTCGACCCCGATGCCGTGGTCGAGCTGTATCGGCGTCTTTATCCCGAATTCCAGTCGGCCTACGAGAGCCTTGGCAATCCGGACGGCTATTTCAATGACCGCGTGATCGAGGTCATCGACCACCTGCTCGCAACGCCCGAGCCGCCCGAGACGATGGCACTCAAGCGCCCGAACGTGCTCTACGAGTTCGCGGATCCCGCGCTCGAGGCGGAATCCGCCGGGCGCAAGTTGCTCTTGCGCATGGGCCCCGGCAATGCCGCGCGCGTCAAGATGAAGCTGCGCGACATCCGCGACCGCATCGCCGCACCGGGCTACTGACGCGACATGGCTGCCTGGCTCGCACGTCTGCGCCAGCGGCCGTTCCGGATCGCGCACATCGCGTGGGCGATCTTCGTCCTGCTGGTGTGCGTCCTGCTCGTCGTCGCGAGCCTCGAGGGCGGACATCCGCCGCCGATCATCTTCATTCCGTACGCGCTGGTGGCGGGTGTTTTCGGGCACGTGGGGCTGCTCATCGTCGGGTGGCTTGCGCGCCGCGGCCGCGCGCGGGTCGAGGCCGGGAGCGGCGCGGCCGCCTGGCCGCTGGAACTGACCTTTGTCGCCCTTGCACTGGCCTTCGCGGGTTTCATCTCGACCATGTTCGCGATCGACTCCTTCCCGAATCTGCGCACACGGCCCGGCGAATGGCTGGTGGTCGCCGCGATCGCGGCGGCGCACGTGACGGCGTTCGTGCTCCTGCTGCTGCGTCGCACCGCGGCCCGCTGGCTGCTCGCCGCGATCAGCCTCGGCTGGGCGCTGGGGCTCGGCCTCGAACTCGACACCGCGCGCGGACCGGGCGAGATGGTGCTCGGCATCGCGATCATCGCCGGGTTCGTCGCGCTCGCGATCTACCCGCTGCGCGCCGCGCGCGTCAAAGTCGCGTTTCGCTGACGCCCTCAGCGGTCCTTGCCCGCGCCCGCGAGCATCGCGGGCTCCATCACGGCGACGAGTCGCGCGGCGTCGCGCACCTTGCGGCGCGGGCTCCTGATCCAGAGCACGGCGCCCTTGCGCACCGGCATGTCGCGCCCGGGCGCGCCGAGCAGCATGGCCGCCGCCTCGCCGAGCGTCGGCTGGTG
>JBQTKI010000011.1:0-7109 GCA_052386275.1 Gammaproteobacteria bacterium | reverse complement strand
CTCGCACTGACCGGCTGCCGCGACGTTGCCTCGCTCACGCCCGACCTCGTCGTCGCGGCGGGCGCATGAATGGCGCGCGCGAGCCGGGCCTGCGGAAGCCGGTCAGGAGCTTCGTGCTGCGCGGCGGGCGTATCACGCCGGCGCAGAAGCGCGCGCTGGCGGAACTCCTGCCGCGCTTCGGCATCCCGTTCACGCCCGCTCCGCTCGATCTCGACGCCGTGTTCGCCCGGCGCGCCCGGCGCTTCATGGAGATCGGCTTCGGCGACGGCGCACAGCTCGTCGCTCAGGCGGCCGCCGCGCCGGGCACCGACTTCATCGGCGTCGAAGTGCACCCGCCCGGCGTCGGCCGCTGCCTGCTGGGCATCGAGTCCCACCGGCTCTCGAACCTGCACGTCATCGCGCACGACGCAGTCGAGGTTCTCGAACATCAGATTCCGTCCGATTCGCTCGACGTGGTGCAGCTCTGGTTTCCGGATCCCTGGCCCAAGAAGCGCCACCACAAGCGCCGCATCGTGCAACCGGTGTTCGCGTCCCTCGTCGCCGCGCGTCTGAAGCCCGGCGGCCGCTTCCGCCTCGCGACCGACTGGGAGCCCTACGCCGAATGGATGCTCGAGGTCCTGAACGCCGAGCCGCAGCTGACCAACATCGCCACCGGCAGCAGATACCTCGAAGCCTCTGACCGTTCCACGACTCGCTTCGAATCCCGCGGCCGCCGCCTCGGTCACCCCGTCTTCGACCTTGAATACCGCCGCCGCTGAAAAAGGGACAGTCGTCCTTTCTGCAGTGCCTTTTCTGCAGTGCGGGAAAAGTGACTGTCCCTTCTTTCAGCCGGCGCCTGGAAACGCGGCCGTCGCGCCATCCACGATGAACTGCACCGCCAGCGCCGCGAGTACGACGCCGGAGAGCCGGTTGACGACGTTGGCCCCCGTCACGCCCATCACCCGCATCACGAGCGGCGCGAGCCGCATCAGTGCATAAGTGATCGCGAGGACCAGCACGACGACACCGAACAGACCCGCCGACAGCACCGCCTCGCCGCGCGAGGCGCCGAAGGTCAGCAGCACGATTGCGAGTGCGCCGGGCCCCGCGATGAACGGGAAGGCGAGCGGGAACACCGAGATGTCGGCGCGCTTCCTGCTCTCGTCGAGCTCTTCGGTCGTGGTGCGCGTTCCGGACTCGCGCGCGAACACCATCTCGAGCGCGATCAGGAACAACATCACGCCGCCGGCGATGCGAAATGCCGCGATGCTGATGCCCATCGTCTGCAGGAACCAGGCGCCGCCGAAGGCGAAGAGCGCGAGCACCGCGCCCGCGATCAGCACGGCGCGCAGCGCCATGCGGCGGCGGAACGCGTCGTCGGCGCCCTCGGTCAGCGCGGCGTAGAGCGGCACGAGCGAGATCGGCTCGACCACCACGAAGAACAGCACGAAGAATTTCAGCAGTTCATCGGCCATCCGGCGCCTCCCCGGCATCCCTCGCCTTCACCATCCCGCGCCCGTCGACCAGCCCGCGCCGCGCGAGCCACAGCAAGAGCAGCAGCCCGGGGATGCTGAGCGACGCGGTGTAGCTGAAGAAGCTCGGGTAGCCGATCGCGTCCACCACGAACCCGGAGGTGCCCTCGAGCAGCTTGCCTGGCAGCGCGTATAGTGAGGAGAACAGCGCGTACTGCGTCGCCGTGTAGCGCGCGCACGTCAGGCCCGACAGGAAGGCAATCAGCGCCGTGCCGTGCACGCCCTGCGCCAGACTGTCGAGGCTGTTGACGATGCCGAGCCCCACCAGCGTCGGCGAGTCCGTCGTCGCGAGCAGCGCAAATCCCAGGTTCGACGCCAGCACGAGGCCGCTGCCGAGGAAGAGCGCGAAGCGCAGCCCGGTCTTCGCGATGACGATGCCGCCGATCACGACGCCGACCATCGACACCGGCAGCCCGATCACTTTCACGATGGTCGCGATCTCGGCAAGCGTGTAGCCATGGTCGATGTAGAAGGGATTCGCCATCGAGCCCATCGTGAACTCGGTCAGGCGGTAGGACCCGATCAGCAGCAGCACGACCACGGCGAGGCGCAGGCCGTAGCGCGCGAAGAAGTCCGTCAGCGGGCAGACCACGGCGCCGATGAAGGTTGCACCGAGTTCCTTCATTGAGGCGGGCCAATGTGCCTTGCGCTCCAGCCATTCCACGACGCGCTCCTCGCGCTCGGCCGCCGCGCGCGATACCGTGGCCTCAGGCTCGCGCACCAGAAACGTCGTGGCGATGCCGACGCCGGCCAGCACCGCCATTACCGTGTAGCTCGTGACCCAGCCGTAGCCCTGCGCGATGCCGAGCGCACCCGCCCCGCCCGTAATCAGCGCAGCCCGGTAGCCGATCTGGTAGGCGGCCGCCATCGCGCCCTGCATGTCCACCGACGCCGATTCGATGCGCCAGGCGTCGATCGAGATGTCCTGGGTCGCGGAGCAGAATGCAAGGAAGAGCGCGCCGACGGCGATCTGCGTGACGCCGGCGGAAGGATCGCTGCCGGCCAGGTTCAGGAGGCCGGCGCCGATGCCGACCTGGGCGACCAGCATCCAGCTTCGCCGCCGGCCGAGCCAGGCATGCAGCAGCGGGATTCGCAGGCGGTCGACGACGGGCGACCACAGGAACTTGACCGAGTAGACGAGCCCGACCCAGGCCAGCATGCCAATGGTCGCGCGCTCGATGCCTTCCTGCCGCAGCCAGGCCGAGAGCGTCTGGAACACCAGGAAGAACGGCAGTCCCGCCGAGAAGCCGAGGAACAGCATCGACAGGACCGGCCGCTGGCCGTAGACGGCGAGCGCCTGCGTCCAACTGCGGCGCGCGGCGGCGGGAACGACGCCGCTCACAGGTCGTAATCCATGACGAGCGGCGCGTGGTCGGAGAAACGCCGCTCCTTGTAGATGTGCGCGGCGCGCGCCTTGCCTCTCAAACCCGGGCTCGCGACCTGGTAGTCGATGCGCCAGCCGACGTTTTTCGCCCAGGCCTGGCCGCGGTTCGACCACCAGGTGTACTGATCCGGGCGCGGATCGACTTCACGGAATGCGTCCACGAATCCGAGTTCACCGAAGACCGCATCGAGCCAGGCGCGCTCCTCGGGCAGGAAGCCGGAGTTCTTTCGGTTCGCGCGCCAGTTCTTCAGGTCGATCTCGCGGTGCGCAATGTTGAAGTCGCCGCAGAGCAGGTACTGGCGCAGCCGGCGCAGCAGCTTGCGAAGGTAGGGCAGGAAAGCGTCGAGGAAGCGGAACTTCGACGCCTGCCGCTCGGGCCCGGCGGAGCCTGAAGGCAGGTACAGCGAGACGACCGAGAGCTGCGGGAACTGCAGTTCGAGGTAGCGCCCCTCGCGGTCAAACTCCGGCACGCCGAAACCGCCGATCACGCGTGAGGGTTTCGTCCTGGAGAATACCGCGACGCCTGCGTAGCCCTTGCGCTCGGCATCGTGGTAGCGGCAATACATGCCGTCCGGCCTGAACTTTCGGTCGTCGAGCTGGTGCTCCTGCGCCTTGGTCTCCTGCAGGCAGACGACGTCGGCGCCCTGCTCCGGCAGCCACTCGAACAGGCCCTTGTCGGCCGCCGACCGGATCCCGTTGCAGTTGAGCGTGACGATGCGCATTCCTGTCCCACGGCCGTTGCGCCATGATACGCACTGCCGGAAGCGCGGTGCATGCATCCCCACCAGAGAGAGTTCATCGAGCTGGTCCTGTCGCGGCAGGTGCTGCGCTTCGGCGACTTCACCCTGAAGTCCGGGCGCAGCAGCCCCTACTTCTTCGACGCAGGCCTGGTCAACGACGGCGATGCTCTCATGCGCATCGGGCAATGCTACGCGCAGGCGATCGTCGATTCGGGCGTCGCCTTCGACATGCTGTTCGGGCCGGCCTACAAGGGCATCCCGCTCGCGACCGCGACCGCGATCGCATTCGCGGCGCGCCACAAGAGGAGCGTGGCGGTCGCATTCAATCGCAAGGAGGCGAAGGACCACGGCGAGGGCGGCAGCCTGATCGGCGCCCCGCTCGCGGGCGGCGTGCTGATCGTGGATGACGTCATCACCGCCGGTACCGCGGTGCGCGAGTCGGTCGGCATCATCCGCGCCGCGGGCGCCCGGCCCGCAGGAGTCGTATTGGCGCTCGACCGCCAGGAGCGCGGAACCGGTGAGCGCTCGGCGGTCCAGGAGGTGCGCGCCGTGTACGGAATCCCGGTCATCCGGATCGTCACGCTCGACGACCTCATCGAGTACCTGGATTCGTCCGGCGCCGAGGACGAGGTCGCCGCCCTGCGGAACCACCGCGCCCAGTACGGGGTCGACAGCGAAGCGTGATCCAGTTACGGTTTGCCCTGCCTTGAGCCGGCGGACAATATGTCCACTCAGGAGTCCCGGATGACTGGCTGGTCGCTCAGGCTGTTGCTGCCCGCGCTCGCGCTGACGCTCGCCGCCGGCGCCGCGGACGCACAGTCTGGCTCCGACAGGAAGAAGCTCTACCGCTGGGTCGACAAGGACGGCCAGGTGCACTACGGCGACAGCGTGCCGCCCGAATATGCCGAGCAGGACCGTGACATCCTGAACCGCCACGGCGTGGCGGTGTCGCGCGAGCAGGGCCTGATCACCGTGGAGGAAGCAGCCGCGCAGGCCGCCGCCGAGAAGGCGGCGCGCGACGAGCAGAAGCGCAAGCTGCGCGACCGCGTGCTGCTGCAGACTTACCAGAACGTGCGCGAGATCGAGGTGCTGCGTGACAACCGGCTCGAACTCGTGGACGGCCAGCTCACGATCCAGGAGCAGTCGCTCGCCAACCTGCGCGCCCAGCGCGCGCAGATCCAGAAGATGGCCGCGCGCTATGCGCCGGTCAACAGGGACCCGAAGGCGCTGCCGCTGCCCGAAGAGGTCTCGCTCGACCTCGGACGCGCGACCAGCGACATCGCCACGCAGGAAGCGAACCTGCTGAAGCGGCGCGAGGAACGCGAGAACATCCGGCTCGCCTTCGAGGCCGACATCAGGCGCTACAAGGAATTGCGCGCGGTCGCGCCGCGCTAGCCGATCCCGCCCTGGCCGCGGCCTGAGCTGCCGAAGCCGGCGGCGCCGCGCGCGGATTGTTCGAACTCCGCGACCACTTCGAGTTCGACCTGCACCACCGGCACCACGACCATCTGCGCGATGCGCTCCCCGGGCTCGATCGTGAACGGACGCTCGCTCCGGTTCCAGACCGACACCATCACCTGCCCCTGGTAATCCGAGTCCACCAGTCCGACCAAGTTGCCGAGCACGATGCCGTGCTTGTGGCCGAGTCCCGAGCGCGGCAGGAGCACTGCGGCAAGGCCTGGGTCTTCGAGGTGGATTGCGATACCGGTCGGCACGAGCTCGGTCCGCCCCGGCGGCAGGGTGAGCGGCGCGTCAATGCAGGCGCGCAAGTCGAAGCCCGCCGCACCCGCCGTCGCGCGCCGCGGCAGTTCGATGTCGCGCCCGAGGCGCGGGTCGAGGATGCGCACCCGGAGCTTCTTCACCCGAGGATTATCCCCGCCGCCAGTTAGTGCCTCAATCGGCGCCTTTACCGCGCGGCGATCCCCCAGTCCCGCCGGCAGACTCCGCGCTGGAGGCAATCATGCAGATCCGTGACTGGGCGGCGGCGGAAAGGCCGCGCGATAAGCTGCTGCAGCTGGGTTCGGGCGCGCTTTCCGAAGCGGAACTGCTCGCGATCTGGCTGCGCCATGGCACCCGGGGCATGAGCGCGGTGGACCTCGCCCGCCGGCTGCTGGCCCGCTTCGGTTCGCTGCGCAGCGTGCTTTCCGCCGACCGCCGCGCTCTCTGCGGCGAACGCGGCATCGGCCCCGCGCGCTGGGCCGAACTGCAGGCGGCGCTCGAAATCGTGCGCCGGCACCACCTGGAACGCCTCCAAACCGGGCCCCTGCTCGGCAGCCCTCACGCCGCCCGTGACTACCTCGTGGCCCGGCTGCGGGACCTCGAACACGAAGTGTTCTGCTGCCTGTTCCTCGATAGCCGCCATCGGCTCACGCGCTGCGAGGAACTGTTCAGGGGGACCGTGGACGGGGCGAGCGTCCACCCCCGGGAGGTGGTCAAGCAGGCATTGGCCCGGAACGCCACGGCCGTCATCCTGGCCCACAACCATCCCTCCGGAATCGCCGAGCCTTCGCAGGCCGACGAAATCATCACCACGCGCCTGCGCGACGCACTCGCCCTGGTGGAGATCCGCCTGTTGGACCACCTGATCATCGGCGACGGCAGCTGCGTGTCCCTGGCCGAAAAAGGCCTGATCTGACAGGTACTTGCAGCCCGTCCGGCTCAATTGACGGGACCTCGGTGGGCTGGTCTAATACGCGGCCCGTTTGGAGCCAGAACCATGCCGAGAGTCTGCCAGGTCACCGGAAAGCGACCCCGCACCGGCAACAAAGTCTCTCATTCCAACATCAAGAAGCGCCGCCGCTTCCTGCCCAACCTGCACAAGCAGCGCTTCTGGCTGGAAAGCGAGGGCCGCTGGGTGACGCTCTGCCTGTCGACGCGCGGCCTGCGCACGCTCGAGAAGCGCGGACTCGAGACGGTGGTGCGCGAATTGCGCGCCGCGGGCCAGCACATCTGAGGGAACCGCCATGCGCGACAAGATCAAGCTCGTGTCGACCGCCGGCACCGGCCATTTCTATACGACGACCAAGAACAAGCGCCTGCATCCCGAGAAGATGGAGGTCAGCAAGTACGACCCGGTGGCCCGCAAGCACGTGACCTACAAGGAAGCCAAGATCAAGTAGGCTCCCGGGCCGCGGCTCGGCTACACTTCCCGCAAATCGCGCGCCCGGATCGCCCGGGTCGCGCCCATGCACAGGGGAGTCTCAAGATGCTTCACGCACAGCAGGGCGAGCGCGCTCGGAATCCGCGGCGCTGCCTCGCCGTCGCCATTGCATTGGCATTGCCGGCACCCGCGGCTTTCGCGCAGGACACCACGCTCGAACCCGTGATGGTCACTGCCCAGCGCCGGGTGGAAAACGTCCAGCAGGTCCCGATTTCGGTCACCGCCGTCGGCGACGAGAAACTCGACGTGCTGGCCTCGGGCGGCGACGACGTGCGCTTCCTGTCGGGCCGCGTGCCGAGCCTCCTGATCGAATC
>JBQTKI010000010.1:0-44959 GCA_052386275.1 Gammaproteobacteria bacterium | reverse complement strand
CGCTGTTGCTGCTGGTTGCCGCGGAAGTTGAAGCGACCCACGTAGCCGCGCGACGGCGTCTCGTAGTTTCCGACCTTGATGATGTCCTGCCCGCCCGATATTTCCTCCCACACGGTCTTCAAGTCGTCGAGCGCATCGCGCGACTGATCGACGTAGGCGATGCGGACGGTCGGACCGATGCCGATCGTGCCGGCGTCCGGCTTCTCGGCGCCGGTCAGCATGCGAAACAGCGTCGTCTTACCGGCACCGTTCGCGCCGATGATGCCGACGACGGCGCCTGGCGGCAGCCTGAACGACAGTCCGTCGATCAGGAGCCGCTCGCTGTAGGCCTTGCGCAGGCTTTCGACCTCGATCACGAGGTCGCCGAGGCGCGGCCCGGGCGGGATGTAGATCTCGTTCGTTTCGTTGCGCGCCTGGAACTCGACCGAGGAAAGCTCTTCGAACTGCTTGAGCCGTGCCTTGCTCTTGGCCTGGCGCGCCTTGGGATTCGCGCGCACCCATTCGAGCTCGCGCGCGAGCGTCTGCCTGCGCGCCTCCTGCTGCTTCTCCTCCTGCGCGAGGCGCCGCTCCTTTTGCTCGCGCCACGACGAGTAATTGCCCTGCCACGGGATGCCGTGACCGCGGTCGAGCTCGAGGATCCAGCCGGCGACGTTGTCGAGGAAATAGCGGTCGTGGGTCACGCAGATGACGGTGCCCGGGTACTGCTCGAGGAATTTCTCCAGCCAGGCAACCGACTCGGCGTCGAGGTGGTTGGTCGGCTCGTCGAGCAGGAGCATGTCCGGCTTCGAGAGCAGCAGCCGACAGAGCCCGACCCGGCGGCGCTCGCCGCCAGACAGCTGCGAAATCTTTGCCTCCCAGGGCGGCAGCCGCAGCGCGTCCACAGCGACGTCGAGCTGGCGCGCGAGGTGGTGCCCGTCCAGCGAGGCAAGGAGAGCCTCGAGCCGGCCCTGCTCGGCCGCGAGCTTGTCGAAATTCGCGTCAGGCTCGCTGTAGAGCGCGTACACCTGCTCGAGGCGCGCCTGCGCGTCCTTCACCTCGCGCACCGATTCCTCGACGATCGCGCGCACGTCGGCGTCGGGATCAAGCTGGGGCTCCTGCGGCAAGTAGCCGATCTTGATGCCGGGCTGCGGTCGCGCCTCGCCCTCGATCTCGGTGTCGACGCCCGCCATGATGCGCAGCAGCGTCGACTTGCCCGAGCCGTTCAGGCCCAGCACGCCGATCTTGGCGCCCGGAAAGAAGGACAGCGAGATGTCGCGCAGGATATGGCGCTTGGGTGGCACCACCTTGCCGACGCGGATCATCGTGTAGATGTACTGGGCCATGCGCACCGCCGGCATCGAGGGGCGCGGATTATCGGCGATGCCGGGCGCGACCGCCAGACGGAGCGGCGGGCGCGATGTGCTAGGCTCGGCGCGGCAGCTTTCCGGACGAATAACTTGGCAACGAGCGGCGCATCGGACACCTGCGTGGTCGCCGGCGAGCGCATTGCACGCTACGCCTTCGGCGATGGGCACCCGTTCGGGCCGGACCGCTACGACGCCTTCGCGCGGGAACTCGCCGCCGCCGGCCTCGACCGCCGCGTCCGCATGCTGGCGTCGCGCACCGCGACCCGCGCGGAACTGCTCCTGTTCCACGACCCGGGGTACGTGGACTTCGTGCAGGCGCGCTCGGTGACCGGCGAGGGCTACCTCGACGCCGGCGACACGCCGGCGTGGAAGGGCGTGTATGACGCGGCCTGCGACGTGGTCGGAGCCTCGCTGGTCGCGACCGACGCGCTGATGGGCGGGCAGGCAAAGCGCGCCTTCGTGCCGATCGCGGGCCTGCATCACGCCGGCCGCAGCCACGCCGCCGGCTTCTGCGTGTTCAACGACATCGGCGTCGTGGTCGAGCACCTGAAGCGCGCGCACGGTCTCGTGCGCATCGCCTACGTCGACATCGACGCGCACCACGGCGACGGCGTGTTCTACGCGTTCGAGGAAGACCCCGCGCTCGTATTCGCCGACCTGCACGAGGACGGCCGCTTCCTGTACCCTGGCACCGGCGCCGCGGACGAGGAGGGCAAGGGCGCGGCGCGCGGCACCAAGCTCAACCTGCCGCTGCCGCCGGCCGCTGGCGACGCGGAGTTCTTTGCGGCCTGGCCGCGGGTGCTCGAGCACCTCGAGCGTCACCGGCCGCAGTTCCTGATCTTTCAGTGCGGCGCCGACAGCCTCGCGGGCGACCCGATCACGCATCTCGCGCTCAGTGAGGAGGCGCACGCCGAGGCGGCCCGTTCGCTGTGCGCGGTTGCCAGCCGCCACGCCGGCGGGCGCATCCTCGGCACCGGCGGCGGCGGCTACAACCGCAGGAACATCGCGCGCGCCTGGACCCGCGTGGTGCGTGCCTTCGTCGAGGCGTCCTGAGGCGGGCCTTTCGGTTAGACTTCACGCCTCTTTTTTCCGGCGCGCGAGGCTTTCCATGTTCGGTCCCGGCATGAGCATCCAGTCCTTCGATCCCGAGCTCGCCGCCGCGATCACTGCCGAGCGCCGGCGGCAGGAACAGCATCTCGAACTGATTGCGTCGGAGAATTACGTGAGCCCGCGCGTGCTCGAGGCGCAGGGTTCGGTGCTGACCAACAAGTACGCGGAAGGCTACCCGGGCAAGCGCTACTACGGGGGCTGCGAGTACGTGGACGTGGCGGAGCAGCTGGCGATCGACCGCGCCAAGCAGCTGTTCGGCGCGGCCTATGCCAACGTGCAGCCGCATTCGGGCTCGCAGGCCAACGCGGCCGTCTATCTCGCGTTGCTTCAGCCCGGCGACACGCTGCTCGGCATGAGCCTGGACCACGGCGGGCACCTGACCCACGGCGCCAAGGTCAACTTCTCGGGCAAGCTGTTCAACGCGGTGCAATACGGCCTCGATCCGGCGACCGGCGAGATCGACTACGGGGAGGTCGAGCGCCTCGCACGCGAGCACCGGCCGAAGATGATCCTCGCGGGCTTCTCGGCCTACTCTCGCATCGTCGACTGGCAGCGGTTCCGGGCGATCGCCGACGGGGTCGGCGCGTTTTTCGTCGTCGACATGGCGCACGTCGCGGGTCTGGTCGCCGCGGGCGTGTACCCGAACCCGGTGCCGGTGGCCGACGTCGTCACCACCACCACCCACAAGACGCTGCGCGGACCGCGCGGCGGGCTGATCCTCGCGCGCGAGCATCCCGAGCTGCACAAGAGGCTCAATGCGCTGATCTTCCCCGGCACGCAGGGCGGGCCGCTGATGCACGTGATCGCAGCCAAGGCCGTCGCGCTCGCCGAGGCGCTGGCCCCCGAGTTCAAGGCCTATCAGCAGCGCGTGGTCGCGAATGCGCGTGCGCTGGCGAAGTCGCTGCAGGATCGCGGCTACCGGATCGTCTCCGGGGGCACCGATAACCACCTGTTCCTGCTCGACCTGATCGGGCGCGGGTACACGGGCAAGGACGCGGACGCGGCACTCGGGCGCGCGCACATCACCGTGAACCGGAATGCGGTTCCGCACGACCCGCGGCCGCCTTTCGTGACGAGCGGGCTGCGTATCGGCACGCCCGCGATCACGACCCGCGGTTTCGGCGAAGCGGAGGCCCGGCAGGTCGGCGGCTGGATCGCCGACGTGCTCGACACCATGGGCGACGCAGGCATGATCGCGCGCGTGCGCGAGCAGGTGCTCGCGATCTGCAGGCGCCACCCCGTGTACGGCTGAGCGCGCGGGGCGGCCGTGCACTGCCCGTTCTGTAACCACGAGGACACCAGGGTGACCGACTCACGCCTCGCGGGCGAGGGCCACCAGGTGCGGCGCCGGCGCGAGTGCCAGGCCTGCGGCGAGCGCTTCACCACCTTCGAGAGCCCTGAGCTCGTGATGCCGCAGGTGGTCAAGAACGACCGCACGCGCCAGCCGTTCGACGAGGTCAAGCTGCGCGCCGGCGTCATGAAGGCGCTCGAGAAGCGCCCGGTCGCGCGCGAGCAGATGGAGGCCATGTTCGAGCGCATCGGCCACCGGCTGCGGACGCTCGGCGAGCGCGAGGTCGCCTCACGCCAGATCGGCGAGATTGTCATGGAGGAGCTGCGCCAGCTCGACGAGGTCGCGTACGTGCGCTATGCCTCCGTGTACCATCGCTTTCACGACGTGGACTCGTTCCGCGAGCAGATCGAGCAACTCGGCAAGCGCCGCCAGCGTGAGGCGGCCGCCGGCCAGATGTCGCTGTTGCCGCCGCAGACACGCGACACGCGCGACAAGAAATGACGGCGGCCGACCTGCGCCACATGGCGCGTGCGCTCGAACTCGCCGGGCGCGGGCTCTGGACCACGGACCCGAACCCGCGGGTTGGCTGCGTGATCGCCGAAGGCGCTCGCGTGCTGGCCGAGGGCTGGCATGAGCGCGCGGGCGGGCCGCACGCCGAGGCGATGGCGCTCGCGGCGCTCGGCGGGCGCGCGCCGGGCGCCACTGCCTACGTGACGCTGGAACCCTGCTGCCACCACGGCCGCACGCCGCCCTGCGCCGACGCGCTCATCGCCGCGGGCGTCCGGCGCGTGGTGTACGCGGTGCGCGACCCGAATCCGCGCATCAGCGGCGGTGGCGCGGCGCGCCTCGAGGCTGCGGGAATCGCGGCGCAGGGCGGGCTGATGCAGGGCGAGGCGCGCGCGCTCAATCCGGGATTCCTGTCGCGCTTCGAGCGCGGCAGGCCGTGGGTGCGCGTGCTGCTGCCGGGCGCGCGGCCAGGCGAGGCGGCAGAGGCGCTGCGCGCGCGCGCGGGCGCGGTGCTGACGGGCTCGGGCACGGTGCTCGCCGACGACCCGCGCCTCGACGTGCGCCTGCCCGGTTCGCAACGCCAGCCGCTGCGCGTCGTGCTCGACTCGCGCCTCGCGACGCCGCCGCAAGCGGCGCTGATCGCGGCCCCGGGACGGGCGCTGGTGCTGACGGCCTGCGGCGACGCGGCGCGCAGGGCCGCGCTCGAGGCCGCGGGTGCCAGGGTGGAACGGCTGCCGCCCGGGCCGGGCGGCCTCGACCTCGCCGCGGTGCTCGGGCGGCTCGCGGAACTCGAGGTCAACGAACTGCAAGTGGAAGCGGGCGCGCGGCTCACACGCGCATTCTGCGAGGCGGGCTTCGCGGACGAGCGGGTGGCAGTGCCGGTCGGCGCGGATCCGGCCGCTATAATCCGCGGATGACGCAACAACGCACGGTCGCGCGCCGGTACCTGGTGCAGGCGCTGTACCAGCGCGCACTCGGCGACCAGCCCTGGCAGGATCTCCACGCCCAGTACAGTCGCGACCCGGCCTTCGCGAAGGCGGATGCCGAATACTTCCGCGCGGCGCTCGAGGCGGTGTGCGCCGGGGCCGCCGCACTCGACGAGGAGCTGCGACGCCATTCCGACATTGCGCCGGAGCGCCTCGACCCGATCGAGCACGCGATCCTGCGGCTCGGCCTGTGGGAGCTGATGTCGCGGCCCGAGGTGCCCTTCCGCGTCGTGATCAACGAGGCGGTGCAGCTCGCAAAGCGGTTCGGCGCGACCGAGAGCCACCGCTACGTCAATGCCGTGCTCGACCGCGCCTCGCGTGCGCACCGGGCCATCGAGCGCGGCGAAGTCGCATAGGCGCGGCATGCCGACCGGCGAGTTCGAACTGATCGAGCGGTATTTCACCGGTCGCGGCGCGGCGCGGGCGGACGTGCGCGTGGGAGTTGGCGACGACGCCGCCGTCGTGGCGCCGCCGGCACCCGGCCAGGAACTCGTGCTTGCGCTCGACACCATCGTCTCCGGCACCCACTTTCCGGCCGACGCGCCGGCGCGTGCCGTGGGGCATCGCGCCCTCGCCGTCAACCTGAGCGACCTCGCCGCCATGGGCGCCGAACCCGCATGGGCGCTGCTCGGGCTCACGTTGCCGGCGGCCGACGAGGCCTGGGTTGCACAGTTCGCGGACGGACTCGACGCACTCGCGCGGCGGCACCGCGTCGCGCTCGCGGGCGGCGATACCACGCGTGGCGCGCTCGCGGCCACGGTCATGCTCGCCGGCATGGTGCCCGCAGGCGGCGCGCTGCTGCGTCGCGGGGCGCGGCCCGGCGACGACGTCTGGGTCAGCGGCACGCCCGGCGATGCCGGCGCGGGGCTCGCGATCCTGCAGGGAAGGCTGACCGCGCGAGGCGAGGCGCGTGAGCGCCTGCTGCAGCGCTTTCTGCTGCCGGAACCGCGCATCGAACTCGGCCTGCGTCTGCGCGGAATCGCGAGCGCCTGCATCGACGTCTCAGACGGGCTCGCCGGCGACCTCGGCAAGCTCTGCGCCGCGAGCGGCGCGGGCGCTGCGATCGACGCCCGTGAACTGCCGCTGTCGGCGCAACTCCTGGAGGCGGCGGGCCCCGAGGCCGCGGCCGCACTGGCGCTCGACGCCGGCGACGACTACGAACTGCTGTTCACGGCACCGGCCGCGCGCCGGGGCGCGATCGAGGCGCTGCCGGCCGGCGTCGCCTGCCGGCGCATTGGCGCGATCGTCGCGGCGGGTGGCGTCGAGGTCCTGGGCGCCGCCCAGGCGCGAGACGCGGGTCACGGATTCGACCACTTTGGGAGATGACCCGGCGGCCCCCGGCGAAGCGCGATCCGGTTCACGGTTCCGGGGGGTTTGACGAAATACTCTGGCGCGGTCATCCGGTGGCGACTTCCCGCCGGCAGCCCTGGAGGATCGCGCCATCGCCACTGCAACCCTGCCGACGCTTCCGAGTCCGACGGACGCTTCGAGCGGGCTCGGCGACCGCATCGGCAAGTACGAGGTGATCCGCGAGGTGGGCCGCGGCTCCACCGGCACCGTCTACCTCGCGCACGACCCGTACTACGGCCGCGACGTGGCGATCAAGGCCTACCGCGTCGCCGCCGACGACAGCCCCGAGCGCGCCAAGGTCGCGCGCAAGATGTTCATGTCCGAGGCGCACATGGTCGGGATGCTGCAGCACCCGAACATCATGCCGATCTTCGACGCGGGCGAGGAGAATGGCTACTACTACGTGGTCACCGAGTTCATCCACGGCGCGCGCACGCTCGCGGCCTATACCCGTCCCGACAACCTGCTGCCGGTCGAAGACGTGTTGACGCTGATGTTCAGGGGCGCCAAGGCGCTGCACTACGCGCACTCGCGCGGCGTGATCCACCGCGACATCAAGCCGAGCAACCTGATGCTGACGACCGACAGCGACCTGCGGCTGATTGACTTCGGCATCGCGCTGCACGCCGACGCCGACTTCTCGCGCATCGAGGGCATCGCCGGCAGCCCGAGTTATATGTCACCCGAGCAGGTGCAGTCATTCGAGCTCACCAACCACTCCGACCTGTACTCGATGGGCGCGGTGATGTACGAGCTCCTGACCGGGCACCGACCGTTCCGCGCCGGCGCGCTGGCGAAACTGCTGCACCAGATCGTGTACGCGACCCCGCCGCCGATGCTGTCGCTGCGCGCGGACCTGCCGGCCGAGCTCGAGAACGTGGTCGCGACCTCGATGGCGAAAGATCCGGAAAAGCGCTACCCGAACGGCGCCGAGTTCGCGGCCGCGATCGCCAAGATTCACGCTCATCAGCGCACCCAGACCGACCGCAGCGATCAGCAGGAACAGTTCAACCTGCTGCGCCGCCTCAAGTTCTTCCACGAGTTCTCGTCGGGCGAGATCTGGGAGGTGCTGCGCGCCGGCACCTTCCAGCCCCACGCGCGCGGCGACGAGATCGTCAGGGCCGGCGGCGTCGACGACCGCTTCTACGTGCTGGTGACCGGGCGCTGCACGGTCGAGCGCGACGGCGTCATCGTCGGGCGGCTCGAGCCGGGCGACTGCTTCGGCGAGACCAGCTACCTGCGCGGCGCCAAGCGTCAGGCCGGCGTGGTCGCCGGCGACGACGTGACCATCCTGAAGGTCAGTTCGACCCTGCTGGAGCAGGCCTCGCCGGCCTGCCAGCTGCGCTTCAACAAGGTGTTCCTGCGGGCGCTGATCTCGCGCCTGCAGCATGGCGAGCGCAACGACGCGAGCTGAAAAAGGGGACGCACCCCTATGACCTCAAGGTCATGGGGATGCGTCCCCTCTATTTCCGGCGTCCTTGTCGTGTTCCACGCGCGCGTACGCCGAGTGGTTGTGGATGGACTCGAAGTTCTCCGACTCGATCACGTAGGCGCGCACGCGCGGGTCCGCATTGAGGCGCACCGCGACGTCGCGCACCATGTCTTCGACGAACTTCGGGTTGTCGTAGGCGCGTTCGGTCACGTACTTCTCGTCGGGCCGCTTCAGGATGCCGTAGACCTCGCAGCTCGCCTCCTGCTCGGCCATCTCGATCAGCTCCTCGAGCCAGATGTGCTCGGCGATCTTCACCGAAATCGTCACGTGTGAGCGCTGGTTGTGCGCGCCGTAGTCCGAGATCTCCTTGGAGCAGGGGCACAGGCTCGTCACCGGCACGACCACCTTGAGCCAGGTCGCGACGCCGCCGTCCTTGAGCTCGGCCGCGAGCGTCGCCCGGTAGTCGAGCAGGCTCTGTACGCCGCTCACCGGCGCGCGTTTCATCACGAAGTAGGGAAAGGTCATCTCGAGGTGACCGGCCTCTGAATCGAGCCGCTCGGCCATCTCCGCAAGCATCGCGTTGAACGACTCGACCGAGATCTCGCGCTCGTGCTCGTTCAGGATCTCGACGAAGCGCGACATGTGCGTGCCCTTGAAATCGTGCGGCAGCTGCACGTACATGTTGAAATTCGCGATCGTGTGCTGCTCGCCGCCGGCGCGATCCTTGACCCGCACCGGGTGGTAGATGTCCTTGATGCCGACCCGGTCGATCGGGATGCGCCGCGTGTCCGGGCGCGACTGCACGTCCGAGACGATCGGCGTGACGGTGCAGCTCGCGCTCTTCGCATTCATGGCGAAATCATACCATGGGGGTCCTGATCAGCCGGCCGGCAGCGCGACCGGCCGCGAGTGGCGCCGCCAGAAGCCTTCCACCGCGGCACGCACACCCGCCGCGTCGAGGCCCGCGCTCGCCAGGTTGTCCTCGCGTGAACCGTGCTCGATGAAGCGGTCGGGAACGCCAAGCTGCAGCAGCGGCAGGCTCGCGCCGATGCGCTGCAGGTGCTCGAGCACGGCCGAGCCCGCGCCGCCGGCGACCACGTTCTCCTCCAGCGTCACCAACGCCTGGTGAGAGGCGGCGACCGAGGCGATGGCCTCCTCGTCGAGCGGCTTGACGAAGCGCATGTTGAGGAGCGTGGCGTCGAGCGCGTCTGCGACCGCCTGAGCCTGCGCGAGCATGGTCCCGAAGGCGAGGAGCGCTAGTCCGCTGCCGCCCTGACGGCGCAACTCGGCGCGGCCGATCGGCAGCGCCTGCAGGGTGCGCAGGACTGCGACGCCGGGACCCCGACCGCGCGGGTAGCGCACCGCGGCCGGCCCATCGAGTTGGCAGGCCGTGTAAAGCATCTGGCGGCACTCGTTCTCGTCGGCCGGCGCCATCACGACCATGTTGGGCACGCAGCGCAGGTAGGAGAGATCGAACACACCCTGGTGGGTCGCGCCGTCGCCGCCGACGGGGCCCGCGCGGTCGATCGCGAAAACCACCGGCAGGCGCTGCAGCGCGACGTCGTGGATCAGCTGGTCGTAGCCGCGCTGGAGGAAGGTCGAGTAGATCGCGACCACAGGCTTCAACCCGTCGCAGGCGAGGCCGGCGGCGAGCGTGACCGCATGCTGCTCGGCGATCGCGACATCGAAGTAGCGCTCCGGGAACCGCTTCTCGAATTCGACCAGCCCGGAACCCTCGCGCATCGCCGGCGTGATGCCGACGATGCGCTCGTCCTGCGCGGCCATGTCGCAGAGCCATTCGCCGAACACCTGCGAGTACGTGGGACCGGCGGACTTCTCCTTGACCAGAGTCCCGCTCTTGGGGTCGTAGGGCCCCGGGCCGTGCCACTTGATCGGATCGGCCTCGGCCGGCGCGTAGCCCTTGCCCTTCTGCGTGACGACGTGCAGGAACTGCGGGCCCGGGAGCGTGCGCATGTTGCCGAGCGTGGTCACGAGCGTGTCCACGTCGTGGCCGTCGATCGGCCCGATGTAGTTGAAGCCCATCTCCTCGAACAGCGTGCCGGGCAGCACCATGCCCTTGGCATGGACCTCCGAACGGCGCGCGAGCTCCCAGGCCGAGGGCATCCTGCGCAGCACCTTCTTGCCGCCTTCGCGCAGGTGCGAGTAGGTGCGCCCGGACAGCAGCCGCGCAAAGTAGTTGGAGAGCGCGCCGACGTTTTCCGAGATCGACATGTCGTTGTCGTTCAGCACCACCAGCAGGTCCACGTCGAGGCTGCCGGCGTGGTTGAGTGCCTCCCAGGCGAGCCCGGCGCTCATCGCACCGTCGCCGATCACCGCGACCACGCGCCGGTCGCTGCCGGCCGCGCGGTTCGCGATCGCCATGCCGAGCGCGGCGCTGATCGAGGTGCTCGAATGCCCGACGCCGAAGCTGTCGTAGACGCTCTCGGCGCGGGCCGGGAAGGGCGCGAGCCCGCCCGCCTGCTTGATGCTCGCGAGTCGCCGCCGGCGACCGGTCAGCACCTTGTGCGGGTAGGCCTGGTGGCCGACGTCCCAGACCAGGCGGTCGTAGGGAGTGTCGAACACGTAGTGCAGGGCGACGGCGAGCTCCACGGTGCCGAGGCCTGCGGCCAGGTGGCCGCCCATCTGGCCGACCGTGTGGACCAGGAACTCGCGCAGCTCGCCGGCGAGTGCGGGGAGCTCCGAGCGCTCGAGCGCGCGCAGGTCGGCTGGGGTCTCGATCGCTTCCAGCAGGCCGGTACGCGGCGCATCACCCATGCGCGGAGTTTACTGGAGCCGCGCGGGCCGCCACTAGCGCCCCCGCCATACCAGTTCCCCGGCGAACTCGCGCAGCTGCCCGGCCTCGGGCCCGAATGGCGCGAGCGCGGAGGCGCCCTCGCGCGCAAGTTCCGCGGCTCGCGCGCGGGCGCGCGCGACGCCCGCGACCGCGGGATAAGTCGGCTTGCCGCGCAGCGCATCCAAGCCCTGGCCCTTGCCGGTCATCGCCGGATCGCCCAGCACGTCGAGCAAGTCGTCGACGATCTGGAAGGAAAGCCCGATCGCCGCGCCGTAGCGGTCGAGCGCCGCGCGCCGCGCCGCCGTCAGCGCGGGCGCCGCCGCGCAGGCGAGCAGCACCGAGGCGCGGATCAGTGCGCCGGTCTTGCGCCGGTGCATTTCTTCGATCCCCCCGGTGTCGAGCCGCTGCCCGGTCGCGGCGAGATCCATGGCCTGGCCGCCCGCCATGCCGGCCACGCCGCTCGCACGCGCGAGCAGGCCGATCATGCCCATGCGCGCCAGGGGATCGAGCGGCGAGGCGGCATCGTCGGCCAGGATCTCGAAGGCGAGCACCTGCAGCGCGTCGCCCGCGAGGATCGCGGTCGCCTCGTCGAAGGCGCGGTGCGCGGTCGGCCGCCCGCGACGCAGGTCGTCGTCGTCCATCGCGGGCAGGTCGTCGTGCACCAGCGAATAGGCGTGGATCAGTTCGACCGCGGCAGCCGGCGCGTCGAGCGCCTCCGGCGCGACGCCGACGGCGGCGCCGGTCGCGTAAACGAGGATCGGGCGGATGCGCTTGCCCGGGCCGAGCGCCGCATAGCGCATCGCGGCGGCGAGGCGCGCCGGCTCGGCCGCGGGCGGCGGCAGCGAGCGCTCGAGCACGCGTTCGACGCGCTCGCGGTAGCGCGCCTGCCAGCCGTCGGCACCGGTTGCGGCCTGCATCGCCCGCGCGCTCAGGTCCCGTCGGGTGCCGTGAAGTCCTGCAGGTCGGGCCCGCCCTCCGTGCCCTGCGACAGCACGCGGATCTTCTGCTCGGCCTGGCGCAGCGCCTGCTGGCAGCTGCGCGTCAGCACCACGCCGCGCTCGAACTGGCGCAGCGATTCCTCGAGCGTCAGGTCGCCCTGCTCGAGGCGCTGCACGATCTGCTCGAGTTCTGCGAGGGCCGCCTCGAAGTCCGGGGTCGCAGGCTTGGTTCGCGTCACGGAAAGCCGCCTGAATGGGTCGATGGCGCCTGCCAGTGTCACAGCCGCGGCGCGGCCGGTCAACGCAGCGGGTTGGCCGACCGACGCCGGGACCCGGGCGGCGGCAGCCGCCGGCAGCCCGGCGCGCCACGGTCCGGCTGCTAGAATCGCGGCGCCGTGAGCCGCAGCTACACCGCTTCCGACATCGAAGTCCTGAAGGGTCTCGAGCCGGTCCGACGCCGGCCCGGGATGTACACGGACACGAAAAACCCCAACCACCTCGTGCACGAGGTGGTGGACAACAGCGTGGACGAGGCCCTCTCCGGGCATTGCGAGAACATCGCGGTGACGGTGCACAAGGACGGCTCGGTGACGGTCGAGGACGACGGACGCGGCATGCCGGTGGACATTCACCCGAAGGAGAGGGTCAGCGGCGTCGAGCTGATTCTGACCCGGCTGCACGCCGGCGGGAAGTTCTCCAACCAGAGCTACGAGCACGCGGGCGGCCTGCACGGCGTCGGCGTCTCGGTCGTCAATGCGCTTTCCAGACACCTCGAATGCCACGTGCGGCGCGACGGGCGCGAGTGGAACATCGGCTTCAGGGACGGCAAGGTGGTCTCGAAGCTGGAGGCGGTCGGGGAGGCCAGGCGCGGCCGCACCGGCACGACGCTGCGCTTCTGGCCGGACCCGGCGTTCTTCGATTCGCCGAACATCTCGGTGCCGCGCCTCAAGCACGTGCTGAAGGCCAAGGCGGTGCTGTGCCCGGGACTGCGCATGTCGCTGGCGCTGGAGGCGAGCGGCGAGCGCGAGGAGTGGTTCTTCACCGGCGACCTCGCCGCCTACCTAGTCGAGCAGCTCGGCGCGGCCGGGCGGCTGCCGGAGGAGCCGTTCACCGGGCACGTCAAGGGCGGCAACGAGATCGCCGACTGGGCGTTCTGCTGGGCGCCCGACGCGGAAACCGGCGTCGCCGAGAGTTACGTCAACCTGATCCCGACGCCGCAAGGCGGCACCCACGTCAACGGGCTGCGCGGCGGCGTGACCGACGCGGTGCGCGAGTTCTGCGAATTCCGGAACCTGGTGCCGCGCGGGCTCAAGCTCGCGCCCGAGGATGTCTGGACCGGCGTCGCCTTCGTGCTGTCGGTGCGCATGCAGAACCCGCAGTTCGCCGGGCAGACGAAGGAGAAGCTCTCCTCGCGCGAGAGCGCGGCCTTCGTCTCCGGGGTGGTCAAGGACGCCTTCGCGCTGTGGCTCAACCAGCACCCGGAGACGGGCGAGAAGATCGCCCAGTTCGCGATCGGCAACGCGCAGGAACGGACGCGCCAGGCGGCGCGCGTGACGCGCAAGCGCATCACCAGCGGGCCGGCGCTGCCCGGCAAGCTCGCCGACTGCACGCTGCAGGAACCGGAGCGCTGCGAGCTGTTCCTGGTGGAGGGCGACTCCGCGGGTGGCTCCGCGAAACAGGCGCGTGATCGCGAGTGCCAGGCGATCATGCCGCTGCGCGGCAAGATCCTGAATACCTGGGAGGTGGAAGCCGCCGATATCCTGAGCTCGCAGGAAGTGCACGACATCGCGACCGCGCTCGGCGTTGACGCGGGTTCGCAGGACCTCGCGGGACTGCGTTACCACAAGGTCTGCATCCTGGCGGATGCGGACTCCGACGGCGCGCACATTGCGACGCTCTTGTGCGCCTTGTTCCTGCGGCACTTCCGGCCGCTGGTGCAGGCCGGGCACGTCTACGTCGCGATGCCGCCGCTGTACCGCATTGACGTCGGCAAGAACGTGTTCTACGCGCTCGGCGAATACGAACGCGACGGCATCCTCGACCGCATCCAGGCCGAAGGCATCCGCGGCAAGCCCGTGATCACGCGCTTCAAGGGACTCGGCGAGATGAGCCCGATGCAGCTGCGCGAGACCACGATGGCGCCCGAATCGCGTCGGCTGGTGCAGCTCACGGTGGACGCCAGGGACGGCGCCGACCAGCTGCTCGACATGCTGCTGGCCAAGAAGCGCGCCTCCGACCGGCGCGAGTGGCTCGAGTCCAAGGGCAATCTCGCCAATGTCTGAAATGAAGGAACAGCCGCTCGACTTCGAGGGCATCGAGCGCCAGGCGCTCAGGACCTTCACCGAGAAGGCCTACCTCGACTATTCGATGTACGTGATCCTCGACCGCGCGCTGCCGCAGCTCGCGGACGGGTTGAAGCCGGTGCAGCGGCGCATCATCTACGCGATGAGCGAACTCGGCCTGGCCGCGGGCGCCAAACACAAGAAATCCGCGCGCACGGTGGGCGACGTGATCGGCAAGTACCACCCGCACGGCGATGCCGCCTGCTACGAAGCCATGGTGCTGATGGCGCAGGACTTCTCGACGCGCTACCCGGCGGTGGACGGGCAGGGCAACTGGGGCTCGGCCGACGACCCGAAGTCCTTTGCCGCGATGCGCTACACCGAATCCCGCCTCAGGCCCTACGCCGAAGTGCTGCTCGCGGAGCTCGGGCAGGGCACCGTGGAATGGCAGGCGAACTTCGACGGCACGCTGGAGGAGCCGAAATTGCTGCCCGCGCGGCTGCCGAACGTGCTCCTGAACGGCACCCAGGGCATCGCGGTCGGCATGGCGACCGACATCCCGCCGCACAACCTCCGGGAGATCGCCGCGGCCTGCCTGCGACTGCTCGACGAACCCGACGCCACCCTCGGCGAGCTGTGCAAGCTGGTCCCGGGCCCGGATTTCCCGACCGGCGCGGAGATCGTCACGCCGAAGTCGGAACTTCGCGCGATGTACAAGAGCGGCAACGGCACGTTCCGCGCGCGCGCCGTGTTCGAGGAGGAGGACGGCGAGATCGTCGTCACTGCGCTGCCCTATCAGGTGTCGGGCGCCAAGGTGCTCGAGCAGATCGCGGGTCAGATGCGCGCCAAGAAGCTGCCGATGGTCGAGGACCTGCGCGACGAGAGCGACCACGAGTATCCGACCCGGCTCGTGATCACGCCGCGCTCGAATCGCGTGGACGTCGAGCAGCTGATGGCGCACCTGTTCGCGACCACCGACCTCGAGCGCAGCTACCGCGTGAACCTCAACGTGATCGGCCTGGACGGCCGGCCGAAGGTGCTGGGACTGCGCGACCTGCTCACGCAGTGGATCGAGTTCCGCGTCGCGACCGTCAAGCGCCGGCTGCGCCACCGGCTCGAGCGCGTGCAGGCGCGTCTGCACATCCTCGACGGCCTCCTGGTGGCGTTCCTGAACCTCGACGAGGTGATCCGGATCGTGCGCCGCGAGGAGGAGCCGAAGCCGGTGCTGATGAAGCGCTTCAAGCTCACCGACCTGCAGGCCGAGGCGATCCTCGAGACCAAGCTGCGCCACCTCGCGAAGCTCGAGGAGATGAAGATCCGCGGCGAGCAATCGGAGCTCAGCGAGGAGCAGGAGACGCTCGAGAAGACGCTGAAGAGCGGCGCCAAGCTCAATCAGCTGATTCGCAAGGAAATCGCGGCGGACGCGGAGCGCTACGGCGACGCGCGGCGCACGCGCATCGTCGAGCGCGAAGCGGCGCAGGCCATCGACGCAACCGAGCTCGTGACCACCGAGCCCGTGACCGTCGTGCTCTCGACGCTCGGCTGGGTGCGGCAGGCGCGCGGCCACGACATCGACCCGTATCAGCTCTCCTACAAGACCGGCGACGCATTCCAGGCCGCGGCGCGCGGCAAGAGCACGCAGCAGGCGGTGTTCGTGGACTCGACCGGGCGCGCCTACGCGCTCCTCGCGCACACGCTGCCCTCGGCGCGCGGCCAGGGCGAGCCGCTGTCGGGGCGCCTCGACCCGCCCGAGGGCGCGACCTTCGCCGCGGTCCTGCTCGGCGAGCCGGGCGACCGGTGGCTGCTCGCCTGCGACGCCGGACACGGCTTCATCGTCCGGCTCGAGTCGCTCTACGTGCGCAACCGCGCCGGCAAGGCCGTGTTCAACCTGCCGGAGCACGCGAAAGTGCTGGCGGCGGCGCCGGTGCCGGAAGGCGAGGGCGCGCTCGTCGTCGCGGTGAACAGCGAGGGACGCATGCTGGCCTTTCCGGCCTCGGAGTTGCCTGAAATGGAGAAGGGCAGGGGCAACCTCATCTTCGGCATTCCCGGGAAGAAATCCCGGGCCGGAGAGGAACTGATGGTCGCGGTGTCGGTGGTCGCGCCTGAGCAGTCGGTGATCGTCTGGTCCGGCGAGCGCAAGATGACGCTCGCGTGGAAGGACCTGCAGCATTACCTGGGCGCCCGCGGCCAGCGCGGATCCGTGCTGCCGCGCGGCTGGAGAAAAGTGGACCGCCTCGGCGTCGAGTAGCTCAGCCGAGCACGACTTCCTCGGGGGCGTTGACGAAGTATCCCTGGATGAACTCGACGCCGAGCTGCCACAGCACGGCCATCGTGTTCGCGTCCTGTACCCGCTCGCCAATCGTGACCGACTTGCAATCGCGCGCGAGCTCGACCAGCGTCTTGACCCGCGCCTGCTTGTCCTGGTCTGCGGACAGGCCCTGCATCAGCGCGCCGTGGATCTTGACGAAGTCCGGCTTCAGGTGGGTCAGCAGCCGCTCGGTGTCGCGGCCGAGCCCGAAGCCCTCGATCGCGAAGCGGAACCCGCGCTGGCGCAGCGCCTGGTGCAGCGCGACTGCCTCCTTGAGCTGCTGCGAGGCCGCCTCCTCGCGCACTTGGATCACGATGCGCGCGGGCTCGATGCGCGTCGCCTTCAGCTCGTTGGCGAGCCAGGCCGGCAGCGTCGAATCCGCGAGCGTGTCCTGCGACAGGCGCACGAACAGCGCCCCCGGCTTGCGCGCGGCGCAGAACGCCATCGCCGCGCCGATGACCCAGCGGTCGATGCCCTTCATCAGGTCATTGCGCTCGGCAGCCGGCATGAACACCGACGGCAGCACTTCCTGGCCCTTCTCGTCCAGCATGCGCACCAGCACGTCGAACATGCCGAGGTCTTCGCCGACCAGGCTCGCGATCGGCTGCTGCACGAGGCGGAAGCGGTTCTCCTTCAGCGCCGCCTTGATCTCCTGCACCCACACGCGGTCCTGGTCCTGCAGCCGCAGCATCGCGCCGGTATGCTCGAGCAGCTGCACGCGGTTGCCGCCGAGCTCGCGGCCCTGCCGGTGCGCGCGCCAGGCGTCGTTGGCCGGCCCCTCCGGCGTCTGCACCTCGGCGGGCACCGGACCGAGGCCGACGGTGCAGGTGGTGGAGAGCGACTTCTGGCCTGCCTGGAACACTTCGGTCGCCACCTTGTGCACGACGTGCTCGGCCCAGGCCTCGACGTCCTGCGTGTTGCCGCGCTCGATCAGCATCATGAAGCCCTGCCCGCCGAAACGGCCCGCGAGGTCGCCGGGCTGCACCTGCTCCTTGAGCAGGCGCGCGAAATCGGTCAGGAAGTCCTCGCCCACGAGCACGCCGAGATCCTCGTGCACGGCGTCGTACTTGTCGGGTTCCACGTACGCGAGGCAGCGCACGCCGGCCTTGATCGGCGCAGCCAACCGCTCGCGCAGCTTCTCGACGAACCAGCGCCGGTGCATGAATCCGGTCGCCGGGTCGCTGTGCATGGCCTCCTCGAGCCTGCGCTGGTACTCGCCGGCGTCGGTGACGCGCGCCGGCACGCAGACCTGCACGCAGGGATCGCCGTCGAACTCCGCGCGCGTGAGCTGCAGCTCGAGCGAAGGCGTGTGTCCGCTCACGACCAGCGCCGAGGCGTGCAGGGTGTGGCCGGACCACTTGCCCTGCAGACAGGCGACCAGCGCGCCCTTGATCGCGGCGTGGTCGTCCGGGTCGAACGCGTCCATCAGCGGCGTGCCGACGACTTCCTCGGCGGCGGTGTAGCCGAACAGCCCGAGCCAGGCCGGGTTGGCGTCCACGATGATGCCTTCCTGCACCGAGGCGATGGCGTCGGTCGAGCCCTCGACGATGTGCTGCAGCTGCTTCTGGTACTCGCGCGACGAGGCGAGGGTGGAGGAAAGCGCCCGGTCGAGCCGGTGGGTGCGAAGTTCGCGGCCGACCACGAGCTGCAGGCGCGGGACGTTGCCGAGCGTGACCGCATCCTGGGCGCCGAGCGCGAGCGCCTCCGCGATCGCGCCCTCGTCCACGCGTTCGCGCACGATCAGGACCGGCACGTCGGGGGCGAAGCGGGCGCGAAAGTCCATCGCGCTCGCGACGTCGACGATGCCCTCGTCGGCGAACAGCACCAGCATTTCGGCGGAGGCCTGAGTGAGGGCGTCGCCGAGATCGCGCGCGTCCGGCAGCCAGGTCACGTGCACCGGGTGTCCGGCGTTGCGCAGCGCCTTGTTGATGGCCTCGACGTTGTCCTGACTGCGCGTCAGCGCAATCATCGGCACTGCGGACGGTTGCTTCAAATCCGGCTCCGGGAGAGGGTGCCCGAGGGTCGTGGCGGGATACTAGCACCCCGAAAAGCCCGGAAATCGCGACCGGCGTCATGCTCCGGGGCGGGGTGGCCGGTGCATCGGGCAGCGGCTATCATACGCGCCCCCTCAATCCGGCCCGCCACGCGCCCCGACCGCCCAGCCCGATGTCCAGCTACAACACCAGCGAATTCCGCTCGGGCCTCAAGATCCTGCTCGACGGCGAACCTTGCGCGATCGTGGAGAATGAGTTCGTCAAGCCGGGCAAGGGGCAGGCCTTCAACCGCGTGCGCATCAGGAACCTCCGCAGCGGCCGCGTCATCGAGCGCACCTTCAAGTCGGGCGACTCGGTCGAGGCGGCGGACGTGGTCGACGTGGACATGCAGTTCCTGTACG
Source organism: Gammaproteobacteria bacterium (assembly GCA_052386275.1). Classification (GTDB taxonomy): domain Bacteria; phylum Pseudomonadota; class Gammaproteobacteria; order Steroidobacterales; family Steroidobacteraceae; genus SCUD01. Next base: position 26,220 of record JBQTKI010000010.1, on the reverse strand, counting down.
CGGACGGCCAGTTCTGGCACTTCATGAACCCGGAAACCTACGAGCAGCTGGCGGCCGGGGAGACCGCGGTCGGCGACGCGTCGCAATGGCTGAAGGATGGAACGGTATGCATCCTGACGCTGTGGAACGGCCAGCCGCTGACCGTGACGCCCCCGCCGCACGTCGAGCTCAAGATCGTCGAGACCGACCCAGGCATGCGCGGCGACACCGTCACCGGCGGCACCAAGAGCGCCAGGCTCGAGACCGGTGCCGTGGTCAAGGTGCCGCTGTTCGTGAACCAGGGCGAAGTGATCCGCGTCGACACGCGCAGCGCCCAGTACATCGCCCGCGCGAAGTGACGCGCAGGCTGGCGCCCTAGGCGAATCCGTCGATTCCGGCGCGGCGCCAGTCGCAGGCCGCCGCGAGTTTTCGCGCGAACGCCTCGAGCAGGGCGGCGTCGTCTGCGCCGAATCGCCGGCGGCTCGGGCTGTCGACGTCAAGTACGCCGAGCAGGCGGCCGCCCGCCATGAGCGGTACCACGATCTCCGAGTTCGTGGCGATGTCGCAGGTAATGTGGCCGGGAAAAGCGTGCACGTCCGGGACGATCACCGTCTCGCGGCGCGCGGCGGCTGTGCCGCAGACGCCGGCGCCCAGCGCGATGCGCACGCAGGCGACTCGGCCCTGAAACGGGCCGACCACGAGTTCGCCGCCGCGCAGGAAATAGCACCCGACCCAGCTGACGTCCGGCAGCCGCTCGAACAGGAGTGCGCAGGCATTCGCCGCGTTGGCCCAGGGATCGCGCTCACCCGCGAACAGGCCGTCCGCGAGCGTGAGCAGGTCAACCGGGCTGTCCGTGGTCGCGAGCATGCCGGGCCCTCAGGCGCGATCGTGCGCGAAACATTGCGCCGCTGCGAGATCGGGCAAGCCTAGCGCAACCATGACGAGCCGGTCGAACCCGAGCGCGACTCCCGCGCAATCGGGCAGGCCGTGCGCGAGCGCGGCGAGCAGCCGCTCGTCGAGCGGGAGGACGCGCTGACCCCGGCGGCGCCGGCGCGCGAGGTCGTCCTCGAAGCGCGCGCGCTGCAGGCCGGCGTCGGCGAGTTCGCGGAAGCCATTGGCGAGTTCAACGCCGTCCACGTAAAGCTCGAAGCGTTCGGCCACGATCGCGCCCTCGGCGTCCCTGCAAAGCCGCGCGAGCGATGCCTGCGAAGCCGGATAGTCGATCACGAAGGTCGGCGCGGTGCGCCCGAGGCCCGGGCCGACGACCGCTCCCATCAGCAAGTCGAGCCAGGCGTCGAGGTCCCAGTCCGCGGCGTTCGCGGGCTCGATGCCACGCGCGGCCAGCGCGGCGCAAACGTCCGCCACGCCCGCGCTGCGGCAATCGACGCCGGTGGCGGCGCGGATCGCTTCCCGATAGCTCACGCTCTGCGCCGGCGCGAAGCGGCGGATGCCTGCGGCGGCCGCCTGCAGCATCCGCTCGGCGTCGCGCCGCAGGTCCGCGGCGGAGAACCCGCAGCGGTACCACTCGACCATCGTGAATTCGGGTCCGTGACGGCGGCCGGCCTCGCCGTCGCGGAACACCGGGCAGACCTGGTAGCAGTCGCCGATGCCGGCCGCGAGCAGGCGCTTCATCGGGTACTCCGGCGAGGTCTGCAGGTAAAGGGCAGCGCCGCGCGCCGGCTGCGCGGCGATCGACTCGATCTGCGGATCCGAGGGCGCGGCGGCGGAGAGTACCGGCGTGTGCACCTCGAGCACGCCCTCGGCGGCGAAATACGCGCGCAGGCGCGCGAGCATTTCCGCGCGCCGGCGGATCACGGCGGGCGCCGCGCTGGGCGGCCAGTCGTCAACGGTCATGGCAGCAAGGCGAGGCGTTCGCCGAACTTCACGGCGCGGCCGGGCACGAGACCGGCGGCGAGCCGCGGGCCGCCCGCCGCGAACAGCACGACTACGGTCGAACCCATGTTGAAGCAGCCGAGCTCCGCGCCGCGCTCGAGCGCGATGACCGGATCGTGCACCGGCAGTTCGTGCACGCCCTGCCTGCCGCCCCGCACCTCTCCGCACCAGGCGAGGCTCATGCTGCCGACGAAGAGTGCGCCGACCAGCACTACCGCCATCGGCCCTGCCGCGGTGTCGAACACGCAGGCGACCCGCTCGTTGCGCGTGAAGAGGCCCGGCACGCCGGCCGCGGTCGCGGCATTCACGCTGTAGAGGTCACCGGGGATAAAGCGCGCGCGCATCAGCGTTCCGGAGAGCGGCATGTGGACGCGATGGTAGTTGTGCGGCGCGAGGTAGAGCGTCGCGAACGAGCCGCCTGTGAAAGGCGCCGCGAGCGCGTCATCGCCGCCGAGAAGCGCGCCCCCCGTGTAGCGGATGCCCTTGGCCTGCAGCAGCGTATCGCCCTCGATGGCGCCCGCCTGGCTCACGCTGCCGTCCACCGGGCAGAGCACGGCGCGCGGGTCGGGGTCGGGCACTCGCGCGCCCGGACGCAGACGCCGCGTGAAGAATTCGTTGAAGCTCGCATACTCGCGCAGGTCGGCGTGCACCGCTTCCGCGAGGTCCACCGGATAGTTGCGCAGGAAAGCGCGGATCAGCGCCGCGCGCAGCAGGCCGATGCGGCTTTGCGCGACGGCGCGCACCACGCGCGACAGCAGGTGCCGGGGCAGCAGGTGCTGCAAGCCGATGAATGCGCGACCGGACCAGCTCTGGGACTCCATGGGCGCGCGGATTATCCCACAGCGTCCCGCGCCTGCCCGGTTAGACTCGCGGCCATGAAGAGGCGCAATGCGCCCGCGGCGCCGGGCTGCCGCACCGTCGGCGAACTGCTGGCCTGGGCCGCGCGGCAACTGTCCCGCGCGCGCCTGCATTACGGGCACGGCACCGGCAACGCGCGTGACGACGCCGCGGCGCTCGTGTTCCACGCGCTCGGTCTGGCACATGAATCGGCGCCCGCGAGCTACCGCAGGCCGGTCACCGGGCGCGAGGTGATGCGGGCGGCCCGGCTGGTCGAACGGCGCATCGCCACGCGCGTGCCTTCCGCCTACCTGACCGGTGAGACCTGGTTCGCCGGCCACCGGATCCTGGTGACGCCGGACGTGCTGGTGCCGCGTTCGCCGATCGCGGAACTATGCCGGCGCGGATTCGAGCCCTGGCTGCGCGCAGGGCGCGTACGGCGCGTGCTCGACATCGGCACCGGCTCCGGCTGCATCGCGATCGCAGCCGCGCACGCGCTGCCGCGGGCGCAGGTGGACGCGACGGACATCTCGCCGCGCGCGCTCGCGCTCGCGCGGCGGAATGTCCGGCTGCACCGGCTGGGGCGACGCGTGCACCTGCGGCGCGCCGACGTCTACGCGGGCCTTCCCGCGCGGCGCTACGATATCGTCGTGAGCAACCCGCCCTATGTCCCGGCCACCGGGATGCGCCAGTTGCCGCGCGAGCACCGCGCCGAACCGCGCATTGGTCTCGCGGCAGGCCGTGCCGGCCTCGCCGTGATCGCGCGCATCCTTGCGGGCGCGCGCAAGCACCTGGCGCCGGACGGCATCCTGGTGGTGGAGGCGGGCAACACCGCCGCCCGCGTACGCCGGCGCTGGCCGAAGCTGCCATTCACCTGGCTGGAGTTCGAGCGGGGCGGCGGCGGCGTGTTCCTGCTGCATGCTGGCGACCTGCCGCGCCGGGCGTAGGCCAGATGTCCGGCAACACCCTCGGCAGGCTGTTCTGCGTCACGACCTTCGGCGAGAGCCATGGCCCCGCGCTCGGCGCGGTGGTGGACGGCTGCCCACCCGGACTCGCGCTCGGCGAGGAGGACATCCAGGCGGACCTCGAGCCGCGGCGCACCGGCGCCTCGCGCCACACCAGCCAGCGCCAGGAACCGGACCGGGTGCGCATCCTGTCGGGCGTGTTCGAGGGACGCACGACCGGCACACCGATCGCGCTCGTGGTCGAGAACGTGGATGCGCGCTCGCGCGACTACGAGAAGATCCGGGACCGCTTCCGGCCGGGACACGCCGACTACAGCTACCAGCAGAAGTACGGTCTGCGCGACCATCGCGGCGGCGGGCGATCCTCGGCGCGCGTCACCGTCGCGACCGTCGCGGCGGGCGCTATCGCGCGCAAGTACCTGCGCGGGAAACTCGGGCTCGAGGCGACGGGATGGCTGTCGCAGATCGGCCCGCACGCGCTTGGATGCGTGGATCCGGGGGCGGCGCGCGGCAATCCCTTCTTCTGCGCCGATCCGTCGAAGCTCGCCATGCTCGAGGAGTATCTCTGGAGCATCCGCCGGGAAGGCGACTCCGTGGGCGCCCGGGTCAGCGTGCGCGCGACGCAGGTGCCGCCGGGCCTCGGGGAGCCGATGTTCGACCGTCTTGACGCCGAAATCGCGTACGCGATGATGGGCATCAACGCCGCCAAGGCAGTCGAGATCGGCGACGGCGTCGCCGTCGCGGCCCAGCGCGGTTCGGAGCACCGCGACGAGCTCACGCCGCAGGGCTTCGCCTCCAACCATTCCGGCGGGACGCTCGGAGGCATCAGTTCGGGCCAGGACCTGCTGGTGCACGTGTCGTTCAAACCGACCTCCAGCATCCAGGTGCCGGGACGCACCGTGGACCTCACCGGCCAGCCGGTCGAGATCGTCACCACCGGCCGCCACGATCCCTGCGTGGGCCTGCGCGCCGTGCCCATCGTCGAGGCGATGCTGCTGCTCGTGCTGATGGACCACTACCTGAGGCACCGCGCCCAGTGTGCCGACGTGGTCTCGGCGACCCCGGTGATTACCGGCTGAATCGCCGGGGAATCAAGGCGCTGCGGCCGCTCGCGGACGCGCCCGGGAGCGGCCATTGCGTGACGCGCAGCAAGATTTTGGTAAATCGCGCGTGTAAGCTATAGTCCAAAGGATCAGGGACTTGTGATCGGTTTCACACCCAATTCGCAAGCTCGTGGCCAAGGCTGCCGTGCTGGCCGCGTTCTTGGGGAGTCACGATGAGCTGGAAACTGCGCGTCCTGGTGTCGGCCATGCTGCTCGCGCCGGCGTCGTCCATGGGTCTCGGCCTCGGCGAGATCCGCCTCGGCTCGGCGCTCAACGAGCCGCTCTCGGCCGAGATCGATCGGGTCGCCGCGACGCCCGAGGAACTCGCCGCCCTGCAGGCCCAGCTCGCCTCGGCCGAGATCTTCGAACGCTACGGACTCGACCGTCCCTCCTATCTCAACTCGATCGAATTCCGTGTCGGCCGTGGGCAAGACGGACGCAACGTGCTCCTGGTGCGCTCGCGCGAGCCGATCGGCGAGCCTTTCGTTTCCTTCCTGGTCGACGTGAACTGGGCGCGCGGCCGGTTGCTGCGCGAGTACACCGTGTTGCTCGACCCTCCGGTCCTGGCCGCGCCGGCGGCCCAGGCGCCGGCGCCGGTCGCGGCGCCGACGACGATGCCCGCGCCGCGCGCGCCGCAGGCGGAGCCGGCAGCGGCAGCGGCGATGCCAGTGAGCGGCGACGGCAGCTATCGCGTGCAGAGCGGCGACACGTTGTATGGCATCGTCGGCTCGCTCACGGGCGGCGACCGCGCGGCGGCCGAACGCATGATGATCGGCCTGTTTCGCGCCAATCCCGAGGCCTTCAGCGGCAACATCAACCGGCTGCGCGCCGGCGCGATCCTGCGCGTGCCGGGCGCGGCGGACATTGCCGGCATCGCGGCCGCGGACGCCTCCTCCGAAGTACGGCGCCACCATGCCGAATGGCGGGCCGCCGGCGGCGGGGCCGCCGGGCGGCTGCGACTGGTGACACCGCCCGAAGGCGCGGCGGACGCGGGCACCGCCCAGGCCGGTGCGAGCGGCCAGGTGCAGTCGCAGATCGAATCCTTGCAGCGCGACATCGACGAGCAGCGCCGCCTGCTCGAGCTGCGCAACCAGGAACTGGCGAATCTGCAGGGCCAGCTCGCGCGCGCGCGGGCCGAGGAAGCCGAGGCCGCGAAGGCGGCCGCGGACCAGGCGGCGGCCGAGAAGGCAGCCGCGGAACAGGCAGCCGTGGCAGCGGCCGCAGCACAGCAAGCGGCCGAAGCCGGGGCGGCGCCGGCGGCCGATGAAGCCGAGGTCGCACCCGAAGACGATACCGGCCGCGCCGAGGCGGCGCTTCCCGTACCCGAGCGCCCCGCAGCTGAAGCAGAGCGTGCAGAACCCAGAGCGGCCGAGAAGGGGATCCTCGAGAGCCTGACCGATTACTGGCAGTACCTGCTGGCCGCGGCCGGCGCGGTGCTCCTCGTCCTGGTCGGCTATGGATTCATGCGCCGTCGCCGCGAAGGCGAGCTGGACCACGGACTCAGGAGCTTCGACGTGCCGGCGACGGCTCCGGTGCCTTCCGAGACGCTGCGCCTGCGCGCACTCGCGACCGCCGATGAAACGGCCGAGCTGGAGCGCCCGGCCACGCTCGAGGAAACCGACCGCATCATGGCCGAGGAACGGCCCGTGGCGCGGCCGAAGGTCGCCGAAACGCCCGTGCCGCGGCCGAGCGCGGGCGCGGCCCACGAGGAGACCATCAGCGCCGAGGCGGCGCTCGACCTCGACCAGGCCGACCCGCTGGCCGAGGCCGACTTCCACATGGCCTACGGTCTCTACGACCAGGCCGTGGACCTGGTGCGCATGGCGCTGCAGAACGCGCCGGAGCGCAACGACCTCAAGCTCAAGCTCGCCGAGATCCATTTCGTGGCCGGCGATACCACGCAGTTCCTGAACGTGGCGCGCGACCTGCGCAAGACGCTGGGCCCCGGCGCCGACTGGGACCGCGTGGTGATCATGGGACGCCAGCTCGCGCCGGACGAGCCGATGTTCGCGGGCGGCGTGCAGGATGCGGGAGTCGACCTCTCGCTCGAGGGTGGCGACAACCGGGTGGACATCGACCTGTTGCAGGTGCCGGCGGACGAGGAGGGAATCGACCTCGACATCGGCCGTTCGACCATCACTCCGGGCCTGCTCGATTCCACGGCGGAGAACACCGCCATCGGCTTCGGGCCCGATTTCGGCGGGGCGGGCGCCGCGCTGACCACGACCCAGGAGATCGTGCGCAAGGACAGCCTCGGCACGGTCGAAATGCCGACGCTCGAACTGCCGTCGTCGGAGACGCCGACGGTGGAGACACCGGCGCTGCGCGTCAAGGGCGGCAAGCCCGCGCAGGACCGCGCCGACTCGACCGCCGAGATGGCAATCGACGACCTGGGTCTGGACCTCGGGGCACTCGAGCATCTGCCGGAGGGCGACGACGCGACCGCCGCGACCGGCATCCACGAGGAACCGACGCAGATCGCCCGCCACGACGAGACCACGCGCCTGATGCCGCGGGGCGGCGCCGACACCGCGGCCACGGCGATCCTGCCGGCGGAGGACAGCGGCGCGACCTCGATCGTCAAGAAGATCGACTTCGACGCCATGGACCTCGACGTCGGCAGCCCCGGCAGCGAGGCCGACCGCGCGCCGACGGTGCGTGACCGGCTGGCGACCGAGCAGCTGCCGCAGCTTTCGGAACTCGAGCCGGTGACGATGAGCGAAGTCGGCACCAAGCTCGACCTCGCACGCGCCTACATGGACATGGGCGACCCGGACGGCGCCCGCAACATCCTGCAGGAAGTGCTGGCCGAGGGCAGCGCGTCACAGAAGCAGGAAGCGCGGCGCCTGATCGATTCCCTGCCGGGAGCGTGAAGAGCGCGTCGCCGCACCGCCTCGCCGTCGGTCTCGAATACGACGGCACCCGCTACGCCGGCTGGCAGCAGCAGCCTGGCTTGTCCACGGTTCAGGATTGCCTCCAGCGCGCCCTGTCCTCGGTCGCGGACCATCCGGTTGTCGCGGTCGGAGCCGGGCGCACCGATGCGGGCGTGCACGCCGTCCGGCAGGTCGTCCACTTCGACACCACAGCTGATCGGCCGCTGCGCGGCTGGGTCCTCGGATGCAACAGCCTGCTGCCGGCGGACGTCGCGCTGAACTGGGCGCTCGAGGTGGAATCGTCGTTCCATGCGCGGCATTCCGCGCTCGCGCGCACCTACCGCTACTGCTTCCTTGAGCGCCCCACGCGGCCCGCACTCCTGCGCGACCGTGCCTGCTGGGTGCGCGAGGCGCTCGATGCGAGCGCCATGCATGAGGCAGCCCAGGGGCTCGTGGGCGAGCATGACTTTTCCTCGTTCCGCGCGGTCGAGTGCCAGTCGGCAACGCCGATGCGTCGCGTCGAGGCGATCTCGGTGCGCGCCGACGGCCCGCTCGTGACGATCGAAGTCACCGCGAATGCCTTCCTGCACCACATGGTGCGCAACATCGCCGGCACCTTGCGCGAGGTCGGGACCGGCGAGCGCAGCCCTGCGTCCGTCGCCGAGACGCTCGCCGCCCGCGACCGCACGCAGGCCGGCGTGACCGCGCCCGCCTGCGGCCTCTACCTGTGGCGCGTGAGCTATCCGGCGGCGCTCGGGATCCAGCAGGGCGAGCCGCTCACTCCATGGGCTATGATCGCGGACGCCTGAACGGGAGGCCGCAGGGGACCGAGCGTGACCTGGTTCGAGAAGATCATACCCTCGCGCATCAAGACCGAGCGGCGCACGCGCTCGGTACCCGAGGGGCTCTGGATGAAATGCCCGGCCTGCGACTCGGTGCTGTACCGGCCGGAAGTCGAGCGCAACCTGCAGGTCTGCCCCAAGTGCGCGCACCACATGCGCATCGGCGCGCGTGAGCGCCTGGGGCAGTTCCTGGACCCGGACAGCACGACCGAGATCGGCGCGGGCGTGCTGCCCGAGGACCCGCTGCGATTCCGCGACAGCAAGCGCTACCGTGACCGGCTCGCCGCCGCGCAGAAGGGATCCGGCGAACGCGACGCGCTCGTGGTGATGGCGGGCGCGCTCGACGGGATCGGCGTGGTGGCCGGCGCTTTCGAGTTCTCCTTCATGGGCGGCTCGATGGGTGCGGTGGTCGGCGAGCGCTTCGTGCGCGGCGTCGAGCATGCGATCGCGCACCGGCTGCCAGTCATCTGCTTCTCAGCGAGCGGCGGGGCGCGCATGCAGGAGGGACTGCTGTCACTGCTGCAGATGGCGAAGACGAGCGCGGCGCTCGCCGAACTCGCACGGAAGCGCCTGCCATTCATCTCGGTGCTGACCGACCCGACGACGGGCGGCGTGTCGGCCAGTCTCGCCATGCTCGGCGACGTCAACATCGCCGAGCCGAAGGCGCTGATCGGCTTCGCCGGCCCGCGCGTGATCCGGCAGACCGTGCGCGAGACGCTGCCGGAGGGCTTCCAGCGCAGCGAGTTCCTGCTCGATCACGGCGCCATCGACATGATCGTGGACCGGCGCGACCTGCGCGACCGCATCGCACTCTTGCTGCGCATGCTGCAGGGCAGGCCCGCCGCCACCGTCCAGCGGTGAGGTTCGCAACCGTCGCCGAGTGGCTGGCCTGGCAACAGGTCGCCCACCCCGTCGCCATCGATCCCGGGCTCGAGCGGGTGGGCGTTGTCTGGCAGAGGCTCGGGCCCGCGCGGCCGGGCATCGTGCTCACGATCGGCGGCACCAACGGCAAGGGCTCGGTCGCCGCCACGCTCGATGCCTTGCTGTCCGCCGCGGGCTACGACACCGGCCTCTTCACCTCGCCGCACCTGCTGCGCTACCACGAACGCATCCGCGTGCGCGGGCGCGAGGTGGGTGACGCCGCGCTGCTCGCGGCATTCGCGCGCATCGACGCGGCGCGCGGCGCAGTCACCTTGACGTTCTTCGAGTGGAATGCGCTTGCCGCCTTCCTCGTGTTCGCCGACGAGCACGTGGACGCGGCGGTGCTCGAGGTCGGCATGGGCGGGCGGCTCGACGCGGTCAACCTGCTCGATCCCGACGTGGCCGCCGTGGTCTCGGTCGGCCTCGATCACCGAGACTGGCTGGGCGGGACCATCGAGGAGATCGGGGCGGAAAAAGCGGCCATCTTCCGGCCGGGCCGGCCGGCGATCTTCGGCGCGCGCGAGATGCCCGCGAGCGTCGCGCGCGAAGCCGCGCGGCGCGGCGCAAGTCTGCGCCGCTTCGGCGTCGACTTCGACTACGTCGAGCGCGCGGACGGCTGGGATTACGTCGGCTTCGGCTCGCGCCGGCGCGAGCTGCCGCTGCCCGCGCTCGCGGGCGTGCGCCAGCTGGCGAATGCCGCGACCGCGCTCGCCGTGCTGGAGGCCGCGGAGCCGGGGGTGCTGGTGCCCGACGAGGCGGTCCGGGACGGCCTTCCGCGGGTGCGCCTGCCGGGCCGGTTCCAGGTGGTGGCGGGCGACCCGGAGTGGATCCTGGACGTCGCGCACAACCCCGACGCAGCACGCGCGCTCGCGGCGAGCCTGGCCGCGCGTCCCTGCCGCGGCCGCACCATCGCCGTCTGCGGGATCCTCGGGGACAAGGACGTGGAAGCGATCGTGCAGGCACTTGCCGGCCGCGTGGGGCGCTGGATCGCAGTAGGCCTCGAGGGTCCGCGCGCTCTTCCGGCTGCGGAGCTCGCGCGGCGCATCGACGCGGCCGGCGGCGGTTCCGTGACGACGGCGGCCGACGTCGCCGCCGGCTGCCGCATAGCGCGTGCCATGGCGGCGCCCGGCGACCGCATACTCGCGTTCGGCTCGTTCCTCACGGTCGGCCCCGCACTCGCGGCGCTCGGCCTCGCCGCGTAGCGCGTCCTGCACGTTACAATCCAAGCTGCATGGAAGTCCGCGTCCGCGAGCGCCTGATCGGCGCACTGGTACTCGTCACCCTGGCCGTGCTGCTGGTGCCCGCGTTGCTGCGAGGTCCACAGCCGCCGCCCGGCACGCAGGCTGCGGCACCGGAAACGAAAAGCATCGAAGTCACCATCGACGATGGCGCTTCGACCCAGGGTGAAGACGAGTTGATGCCCGAACCCGAGGCCGCGGCGCCGGTGCGCGCGAACCCTGCGGAGGGCGAGCCATCGCGCGATGCCGCGCCGCCGCGTGCGGCTACGACCGAGGTACCAGCCGAAACTCCCCCGCGCGCGCAGCCTGCATCCACACCGCCCGACCCTGCCGCACCGACCGCCTGGGCGGTGCAGCTCGGCGCGTTCTCCACGCGCGACAAGGCGGAGGGGCTGGTCGCGAACCTGCGGCGCCGCGGCTATGCGGCGTTCGTGCTCGAGTACCGTGCCGGCGGCCAGGTGCTGCACCGCGTGCGGGTAGGCCCGGAGCAGGACCGCGCGCGCGCGGTCGCGGTCGCACAGCGGCTGCGCCAGGACGGGTTCCAGCCGGTCGTGGCGCCGCATCCGTGATCGGCTAGAATGCCGCACCTTCGAGAGGAGCCGGCGGCATGAGCGGCGCTGACCACCTGTTCGGGATCGTCCTGCTGGCATCCGGGTTCGTCGGATTCCTGCGCGGGTTCATCCGCGAGTCGATCGCGCTGCTGTCCTGGCTGGCGGGACTGTGGCTCGCCTGGCACTTCGCTTACCTGGTGACGCCGCTGCTCGGTGGCGCGCTGGCCGAGCCCGGCGTGCGCGAATGGGTCGGCCGCGCGGTGGTGCTGTTCCTGGTGCTGCTCGCGGGCGCCGGCATCGCGGCGATCGTCGCGCACTTCGCGCACCGCGCGACGGGGCTGGCGATCACCGATCGCGTGCTCGGGACCGTGTTCGGCCTGATGCGCGCCGTGGTCGTGATCGGGCTGCTCGTGATCGGCGGCCGTGCGGTCAACCTCGACCTCGAGCCGTGGTGGGACCGCACCCAGTCGATGCCGGTCGCCGAGGCCGTCGCCAACTGGCTCGAGCGCTACGCCGAGCCCGCCGCCGCCGACCTGTACGAGAAGGCGAAAGAGACGCCGGGCAGCTGAGACGATGTGCGGCATCGTCGGCATCGTCGGCACTTCCCCGGTCAACCAGCGGATCTACGACGCCCTCACGGTGCTGCAGCACCGGGGCCAGGATGCCGCCGGCATCATGACCATGGACGAACGCGCGCTGTTCGTGCGCAAGGACAGCGGCCTGGTCCGCGACGTATTCCGCGAGCGCGATATGCGCCAGCTCGCCGGCAACGCGGGCATCGGCCACGTGCGCTACCCGACTGCCGGCTGCGACGGGCCGGACGAGGCGCAGCCGTTCTACGTCAACGCGCCCTTCGGCATCGGACTCGGCCACAACGGCAACCTGACCAACGCCGACGAGCTGTCGCAGACGATGGTGGCCGAGGACCGGCGCCACCTGAACACGCGCTCGGATTCCGAGGTGCTGCTCAACGTGATCGCGAGCGAACTGCAGCGCTCGGAGGCGGCGCGGCTCTCGCCCGCGGACGTGTTCCGCGCGTTCGAGGCCGTGTTCAGGCGCTGCCGCGGCGGCTATGCGGTCGTCACGCTGATTGTCGGCCACGGCATCGCGGGGTTCCGCGACCCGAACGGCATCCGCCCGCTGGTGCTCGGGCGGCGCGACACGTCGCGCGGCGCGGAGTGGATGCTGGCCTCCGAGAGCGTGGCGCTCGATATGCTGGGATTCGACCTGGTGCGCGACGTGGCGCCGGGCGAGGCGATCTACGTCGACCTGCAGGGCCGCATGCACGCGCGGCAGTGCGCGCCGCCGCGGCAGCACACGCCCTGCATCTTCGAGTACGTTTACTTCGCGCGGCCCGACTCGATCATCGACAATATCTCGGTGCACAAGGCCCGCATGCGCATGGGCGAGAAGCTCGCCGAGAAGATCCTGCGGCTGCGCCCGGCGCACGACATCGACGTGGTGATCCCGATCCCGGACACGAGCCGCACCAGCGCCCTGCAGCTCGCGCTCGCACTCGGCGTCAAGTACCGCGAGGGCTTCGTCAAGAACCGCTACATCGGGCGCACCTTCATCATGCCGGGCCAGGACCTGCGGCAGAAATCGGTGCGCGGCAAGCTGAACGCCATCGACCTCGAGTTCCGCGGGCGCAATGTGCTCCTGGTCGACGACTCGATCGTGCGCGGCACGACCTCGGCGCAGATCATCGAGCTCGCGCGCGAGGCCGGCGCGCGCAAGGTGTACTTCGCCTCGGCGGCGCCGCCGGTGCGCCACCCGAACGTCTACGGCATCGACATGGCGGTGGCGGCGGAACTGGTGGCCTCGGGCCGCAGCGAGGAGCAGGTCGGCAGCTTCATCGGCGCCGACTGGCTGATCTACCAGGACCTGGCCGACCTGGTTGCCGCCTGCCGGCACGACGACGCGCGCATCGCCGCGTTCGACACCTCCTGCTTCTCCGGCGACTACGTGACGGGCGACGTCACCCGCGAGTTGCTCGCGCGCATTGAGCGCGACCGCTCCGACGGCGTGCGCGCGCAGCGCCTGCTCGACCTGCCGGGTGGCCGCACCGCACGCGCCGTTTGAACGTGCCTGCGATGCCCGGCGCGCCCTCCGACCCGCGCCGCGAACTCCTGCTGCAGCTGTTTCGTGCTGCGCTCGGCGCCGTCGACGGCCGGCGCCGCGTGCGCGCCACGCTCGCGGCGGCGACGGGCGAGGGTCCCGTGCACGCACTCGCGATCGGCAAGGCGGCGTCGGCCATGATGCTGGGCGCGCTGGACGCGCTCGGGCCGCGCCTGCTGCGGGGCCTGGTGATTTCCGGAGGCGATCCGGATCGCGAGCTCGCCAAGGACGCACGGCTGCGCTGCATGACCGGCGGCCACCCGCTGCCGGACGAGTCGAGCCTGGCGGCCGGGCAGGCCGCGCTCGAGTTCGCGGCCGCCACGTCGGCCGGCTCGCGGATCTTGCTGCTGGTCTCGGGCGGCGCGTCGGCACTGGCGGAAGTACCGGCGCCGGGGGTCTCGCTCGCGACGCTCAGGGAGATCACGGCGCGCGCGTTCGCCGCAGGCATGGACATCGAGGCGCTCAATGCGCGCCGCCGTGCACTGTCTTCGATCAAGGGCGGTGGCCTCGTCGCCGCTTTCCACGGCTGTGAGGTCCTTGGATTCGTGATTGCGGACGTGCCGCGCGACGATCCCGCAGTCGTCGCCTCGGGACTCCTCGACTCGCCCGCCTGTCGCGTGACCGTGGTCGCGCGCCTCGCGGACGCGCTCGAGGCCGCGCTGCGCGCCGCGCGCGCCCAGGGCCTCGCCGCGGTCCAGTGGCCCGAGCGGCTCGCGGGCGGTGCGGAGGAGGCGGCGCGGCGCATCTGCCACGAGCTTTCGGTCATGACGGAGCCGCTATTGGTCGCCGGCGGCGAGACGGTCGTGCGGCTGCCCGCGCGGCCGGGACGCGGCGGGCGCTGCCAGCATCTCGCGCTCGCGGCGGCGCGGTTGATCGCGGGCCATGCGGAATACCTGCTGCTCGCCGCCGGTACCGACGGCCGCGACGGCGCCAGTGAGGATGCAGGCGCGATCGTGGACGGGGAGACGGTCGCGCGCATCGAGGAGGCCGGCCTCGACGCCGCCCGGGGCCTCGCCGCCGCGGACAGCGGCACGCTGCTCGAGGCGGCCGGTGACCTCGTGTACACGGGCGCGACGGGCACCAACGTCGGCGACATGGTGCTGGCGCTGCGGCGTGCGCCGGCGCCGGCGGCCGCCGTGTAAAATGCCCGCATGAGCATCCGGGTTCTGATCATCGACGACCAGAACGATTTCCGGCGGCTCCTGGCCCATCACGTCGCGACCGGCTTCGATGCGCCGGCCATCGCGGAGTACGATCCGGTCGCGCGCGGGCGGCTGCCCGCCGACTTCTCCGGCAGCGCCTACGACGCCGTGCTGCTTGGCGACACGCCGGGAGCCGAGTCGGGGCTCGACTGGCTGCGTGACCTGTCGCGGCGCAATGGTTTCCCGCCGGTGATCTACCTGCTGTCGCAGCCGGGCGCCGAAGCCGAGGAACAGGCGTTGGCCGCGGGGGCGCACAGTTGCCTGTCGGCGCGCAAGATCGACCATGCGGGAATCGTGTCCGCGCTGCGCTCCGCGCAGGCGCGCCGCGGCCAACCGACGCCGCCGCCCTCGCGCGGCGAAGACACGCCGCGCGAATGCCGCTTCGGCGACGCGACGATCCGCGGTTACCGCTACGCGGGCCAGCTCGCCGAGAACCCGGTGTCCTCCGTGTACCTGGCGACCAGCGAGAAGAGCGGCGAAAAAGTCGTGCTCAAGGTCCTGCACCAGCCGCCCGACGGCGGCTCGGGCGAGAAGACCTTCGACCGCTTCCTGCGCGAGTACCAGATCGCGGCCGGACTCGAGCACCCGAACGTTGCGCGCGTGCACGGCTTCGGCGCCGCCGACGACCATGCCTATATCGCGATGGACTACTTTCCCAGGGGCGATCTGCGCGCGCGCATCAAGGCAGGCATCGCGCCGGGGCAGGCGCTCGCCTACCTGCGGCAGATGGCGGAGGCGCTCGTCGTCCTGCACGGCGCGGGTGTGCTGCACCGCGACCTGAAGCCCGGGAATGTGATGGTTCGCGACCAGTCCTCGGTCGCCCTGATCGATTACGGACTCTCCAAGCAGCTGGCGCCCAATGGCTCGGTCACCATCGACGGCGAAATCTTCGGCACGCCCTATTACATGAGCCCGGAGCAGGGGCACGGCCGCGACACCGATGCGCGCAGCGACATCTACAGCCTCGGGATCATCTTCTACGAGATGCTGATGCGCCGTAAGCCCTACGTCGCCGGCACGCCGATGCAGGTGATCTACAAGCACGCGCATTCGCCGCTGCCCGAGCTGCCCGCGGCGCTGAAGCGCTTCGAACCGCTGCTCTACAACTGCATCGCCAAGGATCCGCAACGGCGCTACGCGAGTGCGGAACGCCTGCTGGACGAAGTGCGCGAACTCGAGCGGGACGAAGCTGAACGCTGATCCGCGCCCTCAGGCGGGGCAGGGCAGGAGTCTCCAGCCCGAGTCGTCCCAGCGCACCACCTGCGCGCCAGCGTGCCAGTCGCCGAGCACGATGCGCGTGGCGATCGCGCCGCCCACCGTGTGCTCGTGCACGGCCGGGCGGTGCGTGTGGCCATGGATCATCGTACCCACGCCGGCCGCGGCGAAGAGCGCGGTGACGGCCTCCGGGTTCACGTCGGTGATGTACTCCGCCGCGGTCGCGAGGTGTTCGCGGCTGCCGGCGCGCGCCTCGACCGCGAGCCTCCGCCGCACCGGCAGCGGCAGTCGCGCGAAGCCAGGGCGCACCCGCGCATCGCGTACCAGCGCGCGCAGCCGCTGGTAGGCGCGGTCGTCCGTGCACAGGCCGTCGCCGTGGGTGAGCAGCACGCGCGTGCCCCCGGCGGTCACCACGGCCGGGTCGTCGAGCAGGATCGCGCCACTCTCGGCGCAGAAGCGCTCGCCCAGCAGGAAGTCGCGGTTGCCGCGCATCACGTACACGAGCGTGCCCGAGACGGCGAGCTTGGCGATCGCCGCGACCACCGGGCGGTGAGTGGGTTCGGGGTCGTCGTCACCGACCCAGGCCTCGAACAGGTCGCCCAGCAGGTAGAGCGCACGGGCTCCTTGCGCCGGTCCGGCGAGAAACCTCAGGAAGCGGGCTGCGATGTCCGGCGCCGAAGGGTCGAGGTGCAGGTCCGAGGCAAACCAGTCGCTCACGGTGCCGGTTCCGCGGGCGGCGCCGCTGGGGGTGCGGTCTGCGCGGGCAGAGCCTCCCCGATCACGAACGCGCGCCGGACCACCGGCGGCTCTGCCGGTACTTCGGCTGCGAAGTCCTTGATCGTGCGCGTGGGCAGGTAGGCGATCAGGTCCACCACGTCCATGCCCTCGACGACCTTGCCGAACACGGTGTAACCCCAGCGCGTCGGCAGCGGATCGAGCCCGCCGTTGTCGGCCAGGTTGATGTAGAACTGCGCGGACCCGGAATGCGGGCTGTCCTCGCGCGCGAGCCCAAGCGTCCCGCGTCGGTTCGACAGGCCGTTGCCGCTCTCGTTGGGGATGGGCGCGCGCGCCTGGCGCGGTTCCAGCTTGTCGTCGTAGCCGCCGCCCTGGATCACGAAGCCGGCGATCACGCGGTGGAAGATGGTCCCGTCGTAATGGCCGTCGCGCACGTAGCGCAGGAAGTTCTCGGCCGACAGCGGGGCCCGCACGGCGTCGAGTTCGATCACGATGTCGCCCTGCGTGGTCTCGAGCTGGACGCGCGGCGCGAGCGAAGCCGGCAGCTGCGCGAACGCGGCAACCGGCAGGGACGACAGGACCCATGCGAGGGCGCGGATCTTCATGGCGACGGCCGACAGGATACCAGCGTCGGGCGCGCGTGAGACCCCCGGTGGGATACCTTAGACTGTGCCGCGATGATCACGATCGTCACCCGTTTCGCACCCAGCCCGACCGGTGCGCTGCATCCCGGCAACCTGCGCACAGCGCTGTTCAATTTCCTGTTTGCGCGACGCGCGGGCGGCCGCTTCGTGCTGCGCGTCGAAGATACCGACCTCGAACGCGACCGCGACGAACATGTGGCCGACCAGCTCGCGGACCTCGCCTGGCTCGGCATCGCGTGGGATGCGGGGCCGGATCGCGACGACGGGCGCGGGCCCTACCGGCAGTCGCAGCGCGGCCCCACCTACGCCCGCCTGTTCGCGAGGCTCGAGGAGGAGGGGAAGGCCTACCCTTGCTACTGCACGCCCGCGGAGCTCGACGCCTCGCGCAGGTCACAGGCCGCGCGGAGTGCGCCGCCGCGCTACGAGGGCACCTGCCGCGGATTGGATGCGGCCGCGCGCGCGGCGCGTGCGTCCGCAGGGCGCCGGCCGGCGCTGCGCTTCGCGGTGCCCGCGGCCGGCACCGTTCGTTTCGAGGACCTGGTGCGTGGCGAGCAGTCGGTGGCGGCGGCGAGCCTCGGCGATTTCGTCGTGCGCCGCGCCTCCGGCGAGCCCGTGTTCTTCTTCTGCAATGCGGTCGACGATGCGCTCATGGGTGTGACCGACGTGCTGCGCGGCGAGGATCACCTGAGCAATACGCCGCGGCAGCTGCTGTTGCTCGAGGCACTTGGCCTGCCCGCACCGCGCTATGGCCACCTGCCGCTGCTGCTCGGCCCGGACGGCGCGCCGCTGTCGAAGCGCCGCGGCAGCGTGACCGTCGCGGAACTCCGCGAGCGCGGTTACCTCGCATCAGCCGTCGCCAACTACCTGCTGCGGCTCGGCCAGCACGGCGCGCCCGACGACTGGGTGGATCCCGCGGACCTGCCGCGCGCCTTCGACCCGGGCAAGCTCGGGCGCGCCCCCGCGCACTTCGACCCGGCGCAGCTCGCGCATTGGCAGCGCGAGGCGGTGCGCCGGCTCTCGGCCGCCGAGGCCGCCGACTGGCTGGCCCCAGAACTGCCCGCCGAATGGACGGTTCCGGCACGCGAAGCCGCGGCCCGTCTGCTGCAGGGCAACCTGCTGCTGCCGGCCGACGCCCGCGACTGGATCGCGGTGCTCTGCGGCCCGCTGCAGCCCCTGCGCAGCGAAGACGCGAAAGCCGTGGCGCAGGCAGGGCGGGAGTTCTTCGAGACTGCGCTCGCCGCCTTCGCGGAGACCGGCGGCGACCTGCCGCGGCTGGCCGAGCAGCTCAAGGCCAGGACCGGCAGGCAGGGCGCCGAGATTTTCCGCCCGCTGCGCATCGCGCTGACCGGGCGACACGACGGGCCGGAGCTCGCGGCCTTGCTGCCCGCGATCCCCGCGACCCTCGTGCGCGAGCGGCTCGAGAACGCCGCGCGCATGCGCTGAAACACCGTGCTGCAGATCCACAACACGCTGACCGGGCGTAAGGAGCCTTTCAAACCGCTGCGCGATGGCGAGGTCGGCATGTACGTCTGCGGCATCACGGTGTACGACTACGTGCACGTGGGCCACGCGCGCTCGCAGATCGCCTTCGACGTCGTGCAGCGCTGGCTCAGAGCCTCCGGGTACCGCGTCACGTACGTGCGCAACATCACCGACATCGACGACAAGATCATCCAGCGCGCGCGCGAGCGCGGCGAATCAGTCGAGGGCTTGACTGCCCGTTTCATTGCGGCGATGGATCAGGACTTCGCGGCGCTCGGCATCGACAAGCCCGACCATGAGCCGCGCGCGACCGCCTACCTCCGCGAAATCGTGCAGATGATCGAGCGCCTGCGCGAACGCGGATTCGCCTACGTTTCCGAGAGCGGCGACGTGCTGTACTCGGTCGCCAGGTTCGAGCGCTACGGCCGGCTCTCGGGCAAGAAGCTTGCAGACCTGCGCGCCGGCGCCCGGGTCGAGGTGGACGAGGGGAAGCGCGATCCGCTCGACTTCGTACTGTGGAAGCGCGCCAAGCCTGGCGAGCCCGCCTGGGAATCGCCCTGGGGCCCGGGCCGGCCGGGCTGGCACATCGAGTGCTCGGCGATGGCGGTGGCGCTCCTTGGCCCGCATTTCGACATCCACGGCGGCGGCATGGACCTGCAGTTCCCGCATCACGAGAACGAAATCGCGCAATCCTGCGCCGCCTGCGACGCGCCGTTCGCGCGCGTGTGGATGCACAACGGCTTCGTGCGCGTCAACGAAGAGAAGATGTCGAAGTCGCTCGGCAATTTCTTCACGGTGCGCGAGCTGCTGCCGAAGCTGCGCCCCGAGGTGCTACGCGCGTTCCTGCTGTCGTCGCATTACCGTGGACCGGTCAGCTACGGCGAGGACAACCTGCGCCAGGCGGACGCGGCGCTGATGCGGCTGTACCTGGCACTGCGCGGCGTGAAGCCGGCGCGCCGCGTCGAGGCGGGCGAGGCCACCAAGCAGTTGACCGAGGCGATGGACGACGACTTCAATACGCCCGAGGCGCTGGCCGCGCTCCAGGGCCTGGCGCGCGAGATCAACGTCGCGAAGAGCGCGGGCGACGAGGCGCGCGCGGGCAAGCTTGCAGCGGAACTGGTCCGTCTCGGCGGCCACCTCGGTCTTCTCGAGCGCAGGCCGGAGGAATGGCTCGCGACGCGTTCGGACCTCGCGGGTGGGGGCGCAGACGCGCCCGCGCTCGACGACGTCGAGATCGAGCACCTGATCGCGGCCCGCGACGCCGCGCGCAAGGCGAAGGATTTCCGGGAGTCCGACCGCATCCGTGACGAACTCGCCGCCGCCGGCATCCTGCTCGAGGACGCGGCAGCAGGCACGACCTGGCGCCGGAAGTAGGGGATCAGGCGGGCGGGAGTCGCCGCAGCGCCGCTTCCAGCGTGTTCTTCATGAGCGTTGCGACCGTCATCGGGCCGACGCCGCCAGGCACCGGCGTGATGTAGGAGGCGCGCGCGAGCGCCTCCTTGAAGCGCACGTCGCCGACCAGGCGGCCGTCTGCGAGGCGGTTGATGCCGACGTCGATCACGACTGCGCCCTCTTGGATCCAGGCGCCGGGCACGAATTCCGGCCGGCCGATGGCCGCGACCAGGACGTCGGCCGCGCCGACGTGGCCGGGCAAGTCCCGGGTCCGGCTGTGGCAGACCGTGACCGTCGCTCCCTGCAGCAGGAGTTCCAGCGCCATCGGGCGTCCCACGATGGTGCTGCGGCCGACGATCACGGCGTCCCGGCCTTCGAGCGGGATGCCGCTGCGTTCCAGCATCAGGATGACGCCGTGCGGCGTGCAGGGCCGCAGGAGCGGCATGCCCTGCGCCAGGCGCCCGAGGTTGTAGGGGTGAAAGCCGTCTACGTCTTTCGCCGGGTCGATGCGCTCCAGCACCGCGACCGGGCGGATGTGGTCGGGCAGGGGCAGCTGCATCAGGATCCCGTCGATCGCGGGATCGGCGTTCAAATGATCGATCAGCGCGAGGAGTTCGGTCTCGGTCGCCGCAAGCGGCAGGTCGTGGGCGACGGACCGAATGCCGGTTTCTCCGCAGGCGCGGCGCTTGTTGCGCACGTACACGGCCGATGCCGCGCTGTCGCCGACCATCACGACCGCGAGCCCCGGCCGGCGCTGGCCGCGGGCGGCGAGCGCGTCGGTCTCGGCGCGCACTTCGCGCTGGACTGCATCGGCGATCGCCTTGCCGTCGAGGATCGTGGCCGTCATTGGCGTCATTCTCGCACGCGCGACCTGCCAAAAAGAAAAGGGGCGCCGGAGCGCCCCTTCTCCCGTTCCCGTCGGGAACGATCAGCGGAACGAGTAGGTCGTCCGCAGGCTCCAGAACCGCCCGCGCGGACTGTGCGTGTCCCTGACATAACCATAGAGGTCGGTGTCGCTGTCGCCGATCGCAAATGGCGGCAACTCATCAAACGCATTGTCGATACTCAGTGCGACCTTCGTGTTCTTGATGCCCGCGTAGGTGAACTGGAAATTCACCGTCGTGAAAGCATCGACACTTCTCACCGGGGACAGCGATGTCGGCGACAGATTCCGGAAATCGTTGAATGAACTGATGTGGTTCACCCGCGAGTAAATGCCCCAGTCGCCGATCTGGTATTGGCCCGTCAGAGCGACACGGTCTTCCGGAAACTCGTACTCGCCCGCAAACTGCTGCGTTTCGAACGTCAGGCCATTCGCGCCCAGCACGACCTTGTCGAACTCCAGCAGGTGTGAGTAGTCGAGACCGAGTGTCAGGCTGCCGCTGCCAACCTCCATGTTGTGGTAAACGGCGAGGTCAATGCCCTGCGCCGACTGGCTGCTGATATTGACGAAGCCGCTGCGGATGAACTGCAGTGCGCCCAGCGTGTCGCCCGGCAGCGGCGCAGCGCGCACGCAGATCGTGCTGGCCTGGTTGTTGCACTCCCGATTGTAGATGAATATCCGCGGCACCTCGTCGATCTTGTTGTCCTGCTGGATGTCCCAGAAATCGAGCGAGAGGCTGGTCGAATCGAACGGATGCCAGACCGCGCCGACATTGAAAGTCTCCGATTCCTCCGGCTGCAGGTCCGGATTACCGGAGAAGATGATCAGGAAGTCGGTGTTGGCGCAGTACGCCGGGTTGTCGGCGCAACCAAAGGTATCCTGGAAGAACTCCGATTCCTCCGAGGGCCCAAGGCCGATCTGGGCCAGCGACGGGGCCCGGAAGCCCTCTCCCCAGGATGCGCGGACCGCGAACTGGTCGACCGGCGCCCAGCGCAGGGCCAACTTAGGATTGGTGGTGTCGCCGAAGTCGCTGTAGTCGTCGTAGCGGCCGGCAATCTGCAATTCCAGTGAGTCGAGCAGCGGCACGGAGAACTCGACGAAAGCCGACCAGTTGTCCCGTGAGGCTGCCGCGGATACCGCCTCAGTGCCGAAGATCAGGCCGCGTTGGAACTGATCATCCGGCACGTCGGACACGTTTTCGTCACGGTATTCGAGGCCGGCCGCCAACAGTACCGGGCCGGCCGCCATGTCGAACAGCGGGCCCGTGATCTGGGCGTCGTAACTGGTCAGGTTGGACTCACCCTGGCGCACGAGGTTGGTCGTGATTGCGTCGATCACACTCGGCGGATTGACGGTCGCGCCGAACGGGTTGTAGCGGCCGGCGTCGAGCTCCACCTGCAGGAAATCCGTGCGCACCCAGCCCTGGCTGCGGTCGCCGGTCTGGGTCGATTCGCTGCGGGCTCGCTGCACCGCCAGTTCCCAGTCCCAGTCACTCAGTTCGCCGCGCAGTCCAAGCACCGCGCGCAAGTTGTCGGTTTCGATGTCCCATTGCCGCGCTCCCGCATCCACCGTGCGGAAGCGGCTGATACCGACCGCATTGGTGCCCGGGAACGGATCGTTGGGGTGGTTGTTGAGGGTCAGTCCCGCGGATTCGTCCAGCGGCGTCGGGGCGCCCTGGGCAACCGACGTGTTGTGCTGGACCGCGATTTCCGTGAACAACTCGGTGCCGCCGCCCAGGCCCTTGTGGCCCAGCAGCAGCAGTCCCGTGCGTTCCGCTTCGGGAATCAGAATATTCCACGGGCCGTAGTCGTACAGGCAGGTCTGGCCGGCGATGCTTCCGGCCGGGCAGGCGGGATCCCTCATGATGACCGAGCCGCCCTCGCCGTCATCTACGAAAAACCGGCCGGGGTAGCCGCGCGAGGAGCGTTGGTCGAGGCCGCCGAGCGCCGATTGATTCGCCGAACCCATCAAGCCACGCTCTGTATTGAACAGCGTGTCGTTCTGGAAGTAATCGAAGATCATCGTGAAGTTCGAGTCTTCGCCGCTCGTGCCCCAGATCGCCGAGGCCGAGGTTTCGGCGTTGCTGCCACTCGTGACATCGCCATAGCCGGCGGAAACTTCGAAGCCGTCGAAGTTCCTGCGCAGCACGATGTTGATCACGCCGGCGACCGCGTCTGAGCCGTAGACCGCGGAGGCGCCGTCCTTCAGCACTTCGACGCGCTCGATGGCCGCGACCGGAATCGTGTTGATGTCGACGAAGTTCGTCGTGACGCTCTCGGCGAACGAGCTGATCGCGACGCGCCGGCCGTTGACCAATACCAGGGTCGCATCGGCGCCGAGGCCGCGCAGGCTGATCGAGGCAGCGCCGTTGGCTGTCGAATCCTGGTTGTTGCCGCGCGTCGAGAACGCGCCGTTGCCGTTGACCGGGATCTTTTCCAGCAGCTGCTGCAGGTTTGCATAACCGGAGTTCTCGATGGCCTCACGGTCGACTGTGATCAACGGGGAGGGACCCTCGAAGTCGGCGCTGCGCCCGATGCGCGAGCCGGTGACATAAATCGTCTCGTCCTGCGCCAGCGACAATGGCGCTGCGAGCGCAGCCGAAAGCCCGGCAGCTCCCCCGATCGCGAGCCTGATGGCCCGGGCGAGCGGTGTACGGTTGGTCATGGATAGATCCCCCATTGGTGTTGGTACAACAACCGCGGCGCGACTGTTATGGCTGAAATCTACACCTTTCGGTGGATGGTTGCCTACTGTGGCGTGAAAGGAACGGACCGCGATGTTGCCCGGACGCGACCGAGCTCTTGCTCGGCCCAAAATTGACGCCTTCCGGGTGCCTACGTAAGATGCGGGCCCGCGCGCAGGCCGGTGGGCCGGCGCGACCGCAGCCGGCAGGATTTCTGGCGGGGCATGGCGCAGTCTGGTAGCGCATCTGCTTTGGGAGCAGAGGGTCGGGGGTTCGAATCCCTCTGCCCCGACCATCTGGGACGGGCGGCGCCGCGGGCAGGACAGAGCGCCCGTAGCTCAACCGGATAGAGCACCGGCCTTCTAAGCCGGTGGTTGCAGGTTCGAGTCCTGCCGGGCGCACCAGGCCGGGTCCGTGGCGGGACATTTTGACGATGGCGGGCGTAGCTCAGCTGGTAGAGCCCCGGATTGTGATTCCGGCCGTCGCGGGTTCGAATCCCGTCGCTCGCCCCAAGTTTCGGGCCATTAGCTCAATTGGTAGAGCTGCGGACTCTTAATCCGTCGGTTGTAGGTTCGAGTCCTACATGGCCCACCAGATCCGCCGGAGCATCCGATGGAACCGCGCCGCCCGATGCCCGAACCGACCTACCATTGGCCGAGCGGCCCCACGCCCGACGACGACCCGACGCCGCTCGAGTCCGCGCTCGGCGCGCTCAAGTTCGGCGCGATCGCGGCCGCCGCCATCACGATCGCCTACTTCTATCTCGGCGCGTACCGCGGCGTGGTGGTCGGCCGCCTGGCGATGACCAGCGCGGTGCTCGCGGCCTTCCTGCTGCCGAGCCTGATCGCGGCGCTACGCACCCGGCACGCCCGGCGCCGCCGGCAGGCGGGGCGGCCGGGAAGTGCGAATCCATAAGCTATAATTACCGGCTGACATGGACGCGGGCGTCCACGACTCCGGCCGATTCCAGATGCGAAAGTGGCGGAATTGGCAGACGCGCCGGATTTAGGTTCCGGTGGGGCAACCCGTGAGAGTTCGAGTCTCTCCTTTCGCACCATGAGGTTGACGGGCAGATGATGGTTTCAGTCGAGACGCTATCCGGCCTCGAGCGGCGCATGCAGGTGTCCGTGCCGGCCACGCGCGTCAAGCAGCAGGTGGACGCACGGCTGCTGAAGGTCAGCCGCACGGTGCGCATCAAGGGCTTCCGTCCCGGCAAGGCGCCGATTCACGTGGTGCGCAAGCATTACGGCCCGCAGGTGCGCGAAGAAGTAATGTCCGACCTGATCCGCGAGACCTTTGCCGAGGCCCTGCGCCAGGAAAAGCTGATGCCGGCCGGCGGGCCGCGCATCGAGCCGCAGAAGTCTGGCGAACCGGACGACCTGCGCTACATCGCGATCTTCGAGGTTTACCCGCAGATCGAGCTCAAGAAGGTGTCGGCGATCCGCCTCACGCGCCCGAGCACGGAGGTCATCGAGTCGGACGTCGACGCGATGATCGAGAGCCTGCGCAAGCAGAAGCCGGACTGGACCGAAGTGGCGCGCGGCTGTCGGGACGGTGACCGCGTCACGCTCGACTTCGAGGGGCGCATCGACGGCAAGGAATTCGAAGGCGGCAAGGCCGAGAACCTCGCCGTGGTGCTGGGCGCGGGCCGGCTGCTGCCGGACTTCGAGCAGGGCGTGCAGGGCGCCGCGGCCGGCGAGGCGGGCGAGTTCGACGTGATGTTCCCGAGCGACTACCAGGCCAGGACGCTCGCGGGGAAGACCGCGCGCTTCTCGGCCACGGTGCGCAAGGTCGAGCAGGGCCGCCTGCCCGAGGTGGACCAGGCCTTCTGCGAGGTCTTCGGCGTGAGCGAAGGCGGCGTCATGGCGCTACGCGCCGAGGTGCGCGCGAACATGGAACGCGAGCTCGCGCAGGCGATCCAGGCGCGGATGAAAAAGCAGGTGCTGGAACAGCTCCTCGCCGCGAACCCGCTGACGGTGCCGAACGCACTGGTGGAGGCGGAGATCCGCGACATGCAGATGGACATGCTGCGGCGCATGGGCGCACGCGACGCGCGCCAGTTGCCGCCGCGGGCGCCGTTCGAGCAGGCGGCGCGCCGCCGGGTCGCGCTCGGGCTGATCCTCAACGAGGTGATCCGGCAGGCCGGCATCCATCCCGATGCGACGCAGGTCCAGTCCCGGCTCGACGAAATCGTGGAGGGCTTCGCGGACCCGGACGAGGCGCGGCGCCAGTATCTGTCAAACGAGGCGGCGACGCGGCAACTGCAGATGTCGGTGCTCGAGGACCAGGCGGTGGCCTGGGTGACGGGCCAGGCGCAGGTCACGGACGAACCGTCGACGTTCAAGGCCATCATGAACTTCGGCGCCGAGCCGGCGTCCGAGGAATGAGGTGATGCAGTGAGCAGCAAGCACGAAACGCAGGCGCTGAATCTGGTGCCGATGGTGGTCGAGCAGACCGCCCGCGGCGAACGGGCCTACGACATCTATTCGCGGCTCCTGAAGGAGCGCGTGGTGTTCATCGTGGGCGAGGTCGAGGATCAGATGGCGAACCTGGTGGTCGCGCAGCTCCTGTACCTCGAGTCCGAAAATCCGGACAAGGACATCCACCTCTACATCAACTCGCCGGGCGGCGCGGTGACGGCGGGGCTTGCGATCTACGACACCA
>JBQTKI010000009.1:0-11651 GCA_052386275.1 Gammaproteobacteria bacterium | reverse complement strand
GAGAAGGCTGGCGTGCGCCGCTCGAGTCCTTTGGACTTTCCAACGTAAGCGGGGCAGTTCCGGACTTGCCAACAACTCACGCTCCCAGCCGGCTGATGGAAACCGACCCCTGGCCCGGTTGACCGTGGCAGAATGCGTTCGATACTTCGAGTTGCTGATGGGCGATCTTCGTGCTCTCCATTCTAGTTGACATGGTAGGGGTCACAGGTTCGATCCCTGTCGCGCCCACCACCGCACGACAGGTCCCATGCCCGTAATCACCCTTCCCGACGGCAGCCAGCGTCCCTTCGACGGTCCCGTGACCGTGGCGGACGTGGCCTTGTCCATCGGCAAGGGACTCGCCAGGGCGGCGCTGGCCGCCGAAGTGAACGGCAAGCTCTTGGACACCTCGTTCACGATCACCGGCGACGCGAAGATCCGCATCATCACCTCGAAGGATCGCGAAGGCCTCGAGATCCTGCGCCACTCGACTGCGCATTTGCTCGCGCAGGCGGTGCAATCCATCTACCCGAAGGCGCAGGTGACGATCGGCCCGGTGATCGAGGACGGTTTCTATTACGACTTCGCCTTCGAGCGGCCCTTCACGCCGGAGGACCTCGAGCAATTCGAGGCGAAGATGCGCGAGCTCGCGAAGGCCGACCAGCCCGTGCACCGACGCGTGCTCTCCCGCGACCAGGCGGTCGCGCACTTCAAGTCCATCGGCGAGCATTACAAGGCCGAGATCATCGCCGCGATCCCGGCGCGCGAGGAGATCTCGCTCTACGGCCAGGGCGGCTGGGAAGACCTGTGCCGGGGCCCGCACGTGCCGTCCACCGGCAAGCTGGGCGCCTTCAAGCTGACCAAGGTCGCGGGCGCCTACTGGCGCGGCGACTCGAGCAACGAGATGCTCCAGCGCATCTACGGCACGGCCTGGGCCGACGACCAGCAGCTCAAGGAATACCTCACGCGGCTCGACGAGGCCGAGAAGCGCGACCACCGCCGCATCGGCCGCGAGCTCGACCTGTTCCATTTCCAGGAAGAGGCGCCCGGCGCGGTGTTCTGGCACCCGCATGGCTGGACGCTGTTCCAGCAGCTGATCGCCTACATGCGCGAGCGCCAGAGCGCCGCGGGCTACCTCGAGATCAACAGCCCCGAGATCATGGATCGCGAGCTCTGGGTGCAATCGGGCCACGTCGAGAAGTTCGGCGAGAACATGTTCCTGACCAGGACGCCGGACGAGCGCGTCTACGCAATCAAGCCGATGAACTGCCCGGGCCACGTGCAGGTGTTCCGGCAGGGCCTGCACAGCTACAAGGAGCTGCCCATCCGCTACGCCGAGTTCGGCAAGCTGCACCGCTACGAGCCGTCGGGCGCGTTGCACGGCCTGCTGCGCGTGCGCGCCTTCACGCAGGACGACGCGCACGTATTCGTGACCGAGGACCAGATCACCGAGGAGACCGTGCGCGGGATCGAGCTCATCCTGTCCATTTACCGCGACTTCGGGTTCGAGGACGTGCGCGTGAAGTTCGCGGACCGGCCGCCGCGCCGCGTCGGCGATGACGCGACCTGGACCCGCGCCGAGGAGGCGCTGAAAGCGGGCACCAAGGCGGCTGGCGTCGAGTACGAGTTGAACCCGGGCGAAGGCGCGTTCTACGGGCCCAAGCTCGAATTCGTGCTGAAGGACGCGATCGGCCGCGACTGGCAATGCGGCACCTGGCAGGTGGATCTGAATCTCCCGGGCCGCCTCGGCGCGCACTACGTGGACGAGCACAGCCAGAAGCGGACGCCTGTGATGCTGCACCGGGCGATCTTCGGCTCGCTCGAGCGCTTCGTCGGCATCCTGCTCGAGCATTGCGCGGGCAAGTTGCCCACCTGGCTCGCGCCGGTGCAGGCGGTGGTGATGAATATCAGCGAAAAGCAGGCGAATTACGCGGCCGACTCCGCCGATTTCCTTAGAAATCAGGGGCTTCGCGCTGAAATTGACTTGCGCAACGAAAAGGTGGGCTATAAAATCCGCGAGCACACGCTGAAGCGTGTCCCGTACCTGCTGGTGGCAGGAAATCGGGAAGTCGAGTCCAGGTCATTGGCCGTGCGCACGCGATCCGGGAAGGATCTGGGCGCCATGCCGCTGGAACAGGTGGCCGCCCGGATCGCCCAGGATGTGGCGAGCCGCGGCCGTCGTTAGTTGGAGGACTGAGTATTTCGACAACCAAACGCGTAAGGCGCAACGAGGAGATCCTTGCGCCGCAATTACGCGTGATCGGCGCCGACGGCAGTCAGGTCGGTGTCATGAGCCGAAGCGAGGCATTAGCGCAAGCCGTCGCCGAGGAACTGGATCTCGTGGAGGTTTCGCCGACCGCCGATCCTCCAGTCTGCCGGATCATGGACTTCGGGAAGTACCTGTTCGAGCAGAACAAGAAGGCGCACTCGGCGAAACGGAAGCAGAAGCAGATCCAGCTCAAGGAAGTGAAATTCCGGCCGGGCACGGAAACGGCGGATTACCAGGTCAAGCTGCGTAATCTCATCCGCTTCCTGACCGACGGCGACAAGGCCAAGGTGACCATGCGTTTCCGCGGCCGGGAGATGGCCCACACGGAGATCGGGCGCAAGCTCCTCGACAGACTGGTAATCGACCTCGCCGATTACGGCGCGATCGAGCAGCAGGCTGCGATGGAGGGGCGCCAGATCACCATGGTGATCGCTCCCAAGAAGAAGTGACCGGCGGCCAGCCGCCGATTCGCCTCCAGCCCGCGCAAGCGGTGTGAAGAGGTCATAACAGGAGAAGGACGATGCCCAAGTTGAAGACCAACCGGGCTGCGGCGAAGCGTTTTCGCAAGACGGCGAAAGGCTTCAAGCGCGGCCAGGCAAACCGCCGCCACATCCTCACGAAGATGAGCAAGAAGCGCAAGCGCCAGCTGCGCGGCGCGACCATGGTCCACGCGACCGACGTCGGCCGGCTCGAGCGGCTGCTGCCGGGAGCGAACTGACATGGCCAGAGTGAAGCGGGGCGTCATCGCAGGGCGCCGCCACAAGAAGATCCTCAAGAAGGCCAAGGGCTACTACAACGCCCGGCGCAAGGTGTTTCGCGTGGCGAAGCAGGCGGTCATCAAGGCCGGCCAGTACGCTTACGCGGGCCGCCGGCTCAAGAAGCGCGATTACCGCGCGCTCTGGATCCAGCGCATCAATGCGGCGGCGCGCGGTTTCGGGCTGACGTACAGCAGGTTCATCGCCGGCGTGCAGGCAGCGGGCATCGGGCTCGACCGCAAGGCGCTCGCGGACCTCGCCGTCAACGACATCACGGCGTTCGGCGCAATCGCGGAAAAGGCGAGGGCCGCACTGGCCGCGAAGTAACGCGATCTCAGGGGGTCGGGTGAAGAACCTGGAGTCGCTGGTCAAGCGTACGCTCGCCGATATCGGCTCGAGCGCGGACCTTGCCGCGCTCGACACCGTGCGCGTCGCCGCGCTCGGCAGGAAGGGCGCGCTGACGGAGTTCCTGAAGGGCCTCGGCAAGCTGCCGGCGGCGGAGCGGAGCGCAGCCGGTGCCGCGATCAACGAGGCCAAGGCGAGCGTGGAGGCCGCGCTCGTGGCACGCCGCGCAGAGCTCGAATCGGCTTCGCTTGATTGCGAACTGGCCGCCGGGGCGCTCGACGTGACGCTCCCGGGCCGCGGCCTGCTGCCCGGCGGCCTGCACCCGCTCACGCGCACGCGGCTGCGCATCGAGGCGATCTTCCGCCGCGCCGGGTTCACGGTGGCGGAGGGCCCGGAAGTCGAGGACGACTTCCACAATTTCGGCGCGCTCAACATCCCGGAGAACCACCCGGCGCGCGCGATGCACGACACCTTCTATTTCGGCGACGGGCGCCTGCTGCGCACGCACACCTCACCGGTGCAGATCCGCGCGATGCAGCGGCACGGCGTGCCGATCCGCGTGATCGCGCCGGGCCCGACCTATCGCCACGACAACGACCTGACCCACACGCCGATGTTCCACCAGGTCGAGGGCCTGGTGATCGACGAGGACATCAGCCTCGCGAATCTGAAGGGCGTGCTGGCGGGATTTGTCGAGCAGTTCTTCGAGAAGCCGCGCGAGCTGCGTTTCCGCCCGTCCTACTTCCCGTTCACCGAGCCCTCGGCCGAGGTGGACGTGCAGTGCGTGCTCTGCGACGGCGCTGGCTGCCGGGTCTGCAAGCAGACCGGCTGGCTCGAGATCTGCGGCTGCGGCATGGTGCACCCGAACGTGCTCGAGGCCTGCGGCGTGGACGCCCACCGCTGGCAGGGCTATGCCTTCGGCATGGGCATCGAGCGGGTCGCGATGCTGCGCTACGCAGTCAACGACCTGCGCCTGTTCTTCGAGAACGACCTGCGCTTTCTCGCGCAGTTCAACAGAGGTTGACCGTGCGCGTCAGCTTCGCCTGGCTCAATGAATGGGTCGAGACCGGCTGGGACGCACCCACGCTCGCCTCGCGGCTGACGATGGGCGGCATCGAGGTCGAGGCGATCGAGCCGGCTGCGCCGGCGTTCACCGGCGTGGTCGTCGGCGAAGTGCTCGCGGTCGCGCGCCATCCGGACGCGGACAAGCTGACCGTTTGCACGGTCGCAGGCGGCAGCGCGACGCACGAAGTCGTCTGCGGCGCCGGCAACGTGCGCGCCGGCATGAAGGCGCCGCTCGCGCTCGAGGGCGCGGAGCTGCCGGGCGGGCTCGTGATCCGGCGCGCGCAGCTGCGCGGCGTGGAATCGGCCGGCATGCTCTGCTCCGCGCGCGAACTCGGCCTGTCCGACGAGCACGAGGGCATCCTCGAGCTGCCGGCCGAACTGGCCGCGGGCCAG
This sequence comes from Gammaproteobacteria bacterium, assembly GCA_052386275.1. Taxonomy (GTDB): domain Bacteria; phylum Pseudomonadota; class Gammaproteobacteria; order Steroidobacterales; family Steroidobacteraceae; genus SCUD01. Next base: position 6,845 of record JBQTKI010000009.1, on the reverse strand, counting down.
GACTTGCGCGCGGCGCTCGCACTCGACGATTCCGTCCTGACACTCAACGTCACCCCGAATCGCGGCGACGTGCAGTGCATGATCGGCGTGGCGCGCGAGGCCGCGGCGATCTCCACCCGCAGGCTCGCCATGCCCATGTTCGAGCCGGTGGCCGCCGCGCATCGCACCCGGTTCGAGGTGCGCCTCGAGGCGCCCGCGGGCTGCCCGCGCTTCGCGGGCCGCGTGATCCAGGGCGTCAATCCGAATGCGCGCACGCCGCTCTGGATGCGCGAGCGCCTGCGCCGCGCCGGGCTGCGCCCGATCCGCCCGGTCGTGGACGTCACCAACTACGTCATGCTCGAGCTGGGGCAGCCGATGCATGCCTACGACCTGCGCCGGCTGACCTCGCACATCGCGGTGCGCGAGGCACGCGCGGGCGAGCGGCTCACGCTGCTCGATGGCCGCGACATCGCAATCGAGCCGGGCACGCTCGTGATCGCGGATGCGGCGGGCCCGGTCGGGCTCGCCGGCATCATGGGTGGCGAGAAGAGCGGCATCGCGCCGGATACGACGGACGTGTTCCTCGAGGTCGCATTCTTCACGCCCGAGGCGATCGCCGGGCGCGCGCGCCGCCACGGCCTCGTCACCGATGCGTCGCAGCGCTTCGAACGCGGTGTGGACCCGCGCGGCCAGGAGCGCGCCCTGGAGCGCACAACGCAGTTCCTGGTCGAGATCGCGGGCGGGCGACCCGGGCCCGCGGTACTCACTCAGGCCGATCGCTACCTGCCGAAGCGGCCGAGCGTCACGCTGCGCCCCGAACGCGCGGCGAGCCTGCTCGGCACCGAGATCCCGCGCAGCGAGATCGAGGACATCCTGCGCCGACTTGGCATGCAGGTGGCGGGCGCCGGCGACGTGCTCGGCGTGATCCCGCCGAGCCACCGCTTTGACGTGACCATCGAGCAGGACCTGATCGAGGAAATCGGCCGGATCCATGGCTACGACGAGATCCCGAAGCGCGACGCGCGCATGCCGCAGCGGCCGCAACCGGTCACCGAGCGAGCCGTGACGCGCGAGCGACTCTCGATCGCGCTGGCGGACCGCGGCTACCAGGAGGCGATCACTTACGGTTTCGTGGACGCGCGCCTGCAACGGCTGCTGTTCCCGAAGCGCGAGGCGCTTGCGCTCTCGAACCCGATCTCGGCCGAGCTCGGCGAGATGCGTATCTCGCTGTGGCCCGGATTGATCGAGGCGCTGCGCTTCAACCTGCGCCGGCAGCAGGATCGCGTGCGCTTGTTCGAGGTCGGCACGCGCTTTGAGGTCGACCGCGGCGTGCTCACCGAGTCGCAGGCGATCGCGGGGTTGATCACCGGCCCGGTGCTGCCGGAGCAGTGGGATGTGGCCAGGCGCACGGCGGATTTCTACGACCTCAAGTCGGATGTCGATGCACTGTTCGCGCTGACCGGCAGGAGCGGCGCAATAAGTTACGTGGCGGCAGCGCACGATGCCCTGCATCCGGGCCGTTCGGCTGCGGTGATGGACGGGCAGCTGACGCTCGGCTTTCTCGGCGAGTTGCATCCGGAACTCGCGCGCAAGCTTGATCTGCGCGCGGCGCCGTGCCTGTTCGAGCTCGCGATCGATCCGAGCTTCCGCGCGGAAGTGCCTGTATTTCAGGAAATTTCCAGGTTCCCGATGATCCGCCGTGACCTTGCGATCGTGGTGGACGAAGCGGTCGCGCTGGACGAACTGCGGAAAAGTGTTAATTTGGCCGCAAAAGGCCTGTTGCGCGACCTGCGCGTGTTTGACGTGTACCGGGGAAAGGGGATAGAACCCGGTCGAAAAAGTGTCGCTTTAGGCTTGATTTTACAGGAAACTTCTCGCACCCTAACCGACGGGGAAGCCGATGCCGTGGTCGCCGCGGTGATCGAGCGGGTCAAGGGTGACTGGAAGGCGGGGATCCGGGAATAGCCGAATGGCACTGACCAAGGCGGAAGTCGCCGAAGCGCTGTTCAACCAGCTCGGCCTCAACAAGCGCGAAGCCCGTGAGCTCGTCGATCTCTTTTTCGAGGAGATCCGCGCCGCGCTCGCGACCGGCGAGCAGGTCAAGCTTTCCGGATTCGGCAATTTCGACCTGCGCGACAAGAACCAGCGACCGGGAAGGAATCCCAAGACCGGCGAGGAGATCCCGATCTCCGCGCGCCGCGTGGTGACATTCCGGCCCGGCCAGAAGCTGAAAGCGCGGGTCGAGGCTTATGCTGGAAGCAAGTAACAACAAGGACCTGCCGGCGATCCCGGCGAAGCGCTACTTCACGATCGGTGAAGTCAGCGACCTCTGCGGCGTGAAGCCGCACGTGCTGCGCTACTGGGAGCAGGAGTTCCCGCAGCTGAAGCCCGTCAAGCGCCGCGGCAACCGCCGTTACTACCAGCGCACCGACGTGATCACGATCCGCCAGATCAGGAGCCTGCTCTACGACGAGGGCTTCACGATCGGCGGCGCGCGCAACCGCCTCGAGGGCGACGAGGCGCGCGAGGACAATACGCAGAGCCGGCAGGTCATCCGCCAGGTGCGGGCCGAGCTCGAGGAACTGCTCAGGATCCTTCGCCGCTGAGCCCGGCCGCCGCCGGATCGGCTATCATTTCCCGGTCGGAGCGTGGCGCAGCCTGGTAGCGCACTTGCATGGGGTGCAAGGGGTCCCGAGTTCAAATCTCGGCGCTCCGACCAAATTCCTCCCGGCTCAGCCTTGCCAGGTGCCGGCGGGTGCGTCGCCAGAACAGCAGACAAAGCGCCGCCCCGAAAAAGCCGCACAGCGCGATGCTGGTGAAGTAGACCCGGAAACTCTCGTCGCGCGGGAAGTGGCGCGAGAGGAAACCGTCGTAAAGCGGCAGCAGTACGTCGGGCATGTAACCGATGAAGCTCACCAGCCCGATCGCCAGACCGGTCAGGTGCCGCGGTACGGGGCAATGGTCAAGCAACGCCCAGTACAACCCCTTGATCGCATAGGTCAGGTAGCCGATCACGAGCACGATGCCGATGATCGCAGGCATGTTACCCGCCAGCGGCACGAAGCAGATCGCGATCAGGCTTACCGACGCAAGAAACAGAAGCCCGGCGAGCAGCAGTTCTTTCGACAGCCAGTCACCGAGAAATCCGATCGTGAAGCCGCCGACCGGCCGCATCCACAACTTCGTCAACGTCACCGAGCCCGCGGCGAGCGCCGTGAGTCCGAGGTTCACCTGCAGGAAGGCGGAAATCGAATAGGTCACCCAGAACAGCTGCTGGCCGATCATCATGACCGCCGCCAGCAGCCAGAGCTCTGGAATCCGCGCCAGGAGCCGCATGTCGTCGTGCAGCGAACCGCGCATCTGCCCCGCTCCCGCCGATTCCGACATCCCGGCGGGGCGGTCAGGATCGTCGTCGACGAACCACAGCACCAGCACGGCGAACAACAGCGCCGTGAATGCATACAGGTAGATGACGGGCTCGAGTCGCACCGAGGCGGCGTCGGTGGGTTCGGACAGCTCCCGGAACATCAGCACGGCCAGCGAGGCGAGCAAGGCCTCGACGAGTCCTCGCCCGCCGTCGAGGATGCCGAAGAAACGCCCCTGTTCATTCGCGGTCGCCAGCAGTTTCACGGCCTTGATCAGAGAGGCCCAGAAGCAGAGCCCGCCAGCGATGCCCCAGCCGAGAAAAATCAGCCGCAGCTCGGCGAGCGTCGGGTAGGTTGAGAACCAGACCCCGAGCAGCCCGACCGCCGCGAGCGCGAAAGCCATCAACAGGCGCGGCTGGAACCGGTCAGCGAGCCTCCCGCTCGGGATGTAGGCCACCGAGAACACGAAACCGAGCAGCGAGTAGAGCTCGCCGAGTTCGCTCGCGGTGATTTGAAGCGCCTGCAGCACGCTGATCTCGAAGTTCTGGCGCAGGTACATCAGCGGATAGAGCGCACCCGCAGCGAGCACGAGAATCGCGAATTGCGCATAGCGGCGCGCCCTGGTGCGGGACCTGGCGTTGGGTTCGATGGCGGCGTTCACCGCGCGGCTTGACTGCACTGGTAAGTGGATTGCGCGAGCCAGTCGGGGCGCACTTCGACACCCCAGCCAGGACGGTCGGTCACGGTGGCCCGGCCATCGCGGATGACGTACGGATCCTCGACGAACAGTTCCTGCTGCCACGGATAGTAGTCCGCGCCCTCAATCGAGAATTCGAGGTAGGAGCCTGCATTCGGAATCGCACGCAGCAGGTGCATCGTGAAGAGCGTGACCATCGACAGATTCGCGCTGTGCGGGATGCAGGGCAGTCCCGCCCCGGCAGCGAGCGCCGCAACGCGCAAGGTGCGTGCAATGCCGCCCATGTAGAGCACGTCGGGCTGGATGGCGTCCACCGCGCGCATCGCGATCATGCGTTTCCAGTGTTGCATGTCCCAGTCCTGCTCGCCGCCCGTGACGTCGAGCGACAGCGCCTCGGCGACCTGCTTGGTCTGCTCGAACTCCCAGTACGGACAGGGCTCCTCGAAGTGGCAGACACCGTAGTCTTCGAGCAGGTGCCCGACTTCGATCGCGCGCGCCGGTGAGTAGCACGAATTCGCATCCACGAGCAGCGCGACGCCGTTGCCGAGCGAGCGGCGAACCGCCGGAACGATGCTCTCGGTGCGTCCGGGCCACTCATCACGGTCGTGGCCGCACTCGGAGCCGATGCGGAACTTGAATGCGTCGAAGCCCTGCGAATCGCGCAGCCGCAGCAGCCGCGCGGCCTCGCTGGCAGGCGCGATGTCACGGCGCATCGAGGAGGCGTAGGCGCGCAGGCTTCCGGCGCTGCCACCGAGCAGCGCCGTGACGGGCCTGCCTTCGCGGCGGGCGCGCCAGTCCCACAGCGCGGTGTCGAGCCCGGCGAGAGCGCGGTACAGGTAGGATCCGGGGAACTTGTGCTCGCGCTCCGGGATGGCATCGACCAGCGCCCCGACGTCATGAGCATCCCGACCCAGCGACCACGGTGCCACCTGGCGGTGAAATACCTGCGCGCTGATATCCGCATTGTAGGTCGAGAGTTGGCCCCAGCCGCTGGTGCCGTCCTCGGCGGTCACGCGCACGAAACCGACAAAGGCGTTACAAAACGTCTCGAGGCGCGTGATTCTCATCTCGGACCTCTCGCGAATTCAGGTGCCGGCCAGGATCGAGTCCGCGGCCTTGTGCGCCAGCATGATCGTGGCCGCGTTGATATTGCCGGAGGTCAGGTTCGGAAAGGCGGAAGCATCGACGACCCGGAGCCGCTCGACTCCGAAGACGCGAAGCGCCGCGTCCACCACGCCTGCGCCGGCCTGGCGCGCCATGCGGCAGGTCGAGACCGGGTGGAAGACCGAGCCGCCGCGCTCGCGGAAGTCCGCGATCAGCCCGGCGTCGTCCAGCCGCTCGAGATCCGGCGCGATCGCCTCGCGTTTCAGTTTTCTCAGCGCCTGCGTGCGCATCATGGCCTGCAGCAGCCGCCCGCCTGCGACGATATCGTCAAGGTCCTGCTGAGTTGCGAGATAGTTCGGGCGAATCGCGGGCGCCGCCGTCGGGTCCGGCGACGCAATGTCGATGCGCCCGCGGCTCGTCGGGCGCGCGGGCTGAAACGAGATTAGAAAACCCGGCCACGGATCCGGATTGACGATCTGCCGCCGGCCCGGCTTCTGCGTGGTCATGTATGTAATCGGCGCAAAGTAGAGCTGCAGGTCCGGACGCGGCGCTGAAGGCCTTGAGCGCACGAAGCCTCCGCACTGGTTCACGCTGAGACCGAGCGGGCCGCGCCGCAGGAAGACGTACTCGAGCCCCGCCTTGACCTTGCCCCACCATGGCGCAAGCTCATTGTTCAACGTGCGTTCGGTCGCCCGGTAGTAGTAACTGACCGCTAGGTGGTCCTGCAGGTTGCCGCCGACGTGATCGTTCGCAAGCAGGACCGGGACGCCATGGCTTTGCAGTAGCACGCCGGGCCCGATGCCCGAGAGTTGCAGGAGTTGCGGACTGTTCACGGTGCCGGCGCTCAGGATGACTTCGCGCCTGGCGCGTGCCCGCTGCAGCTCGCCGCGGTACAGGAACTCAACGCCGCTGGCGCGTCGGCCCTCGAAGAGCACGCGGCAGACGCGAGCGTGCTTGAGCAGGCGGACGCCGTCGCGTGCCAGCGCAGGTCGCAGGAAAGCATCCGCCGCCGAGCAGCGCAGCCGACCGCGCACTGTGATGCGGTAGCAGCCGACGCCCTCCGGCGAGGGGCCGTTGAAATCGTCGGTCAGGGGCAGTCCGAGTTCGCGCGCCGCCTCGAAGAAATGGCGATTGGTCGCGTGCACGCGATCGCGGACGTCGGCCACCACGAGCGGCCCGTTGCCGCGACGAGTGCCGTCCACATCGACCTGCGTCTCGATGCAGTCGAAATGCGGTTTCACGGCCTCCCAGCCCCAGCCATCCGCCCCGGCAGCCTGCCAGTCATCGAAATCGAAGGGCAAGCCGCGGCAATAGACCAGCGCGTTGATCGAACTCGAGCCACCGACCACCTTGCCGCGTGGCCAATAGCCGCTGCGATTCGCCATGGCCGGGTCTGGCTCGGTTTGATAGCGCCAGTTGAGACCCGGGTGATAGAACAGCCGGCCGTAGCCGATCGGCAACTTGACCCATGGGTGAAAATCGCTGCCGCCGGCTTCCAGGGCCAGCACGCGATAGCGGCCATTCCGCGACAGGCGGTCAGCCAGCACGCAGCCGGCCGAACCGGCTCCCACGATGAGGTAGTCGCAATCCAGCATGTTGCGGTCGGTCGGGCGACGGAATGCTATCAGCGCGGGGCCACCATTTTGTCGATGTAGAGTATCCGGAATCCGTCTCAGACGGACAAATGCCGGGCGCGGGCC
>JBQTKI010000008.1:0-6902 GCA_052386275.1 Gammaproteobacteria bacterium | reverse complement strand
GCGCTGGCGGCCAAACCCTATCTCGCCGAACTCGCGGCGATCATCCGCACGAAATGCGCGGCCGACCTGGATGGGATCGAGTTGCTATAGAAAGTCCACCCGGATGACTTTATTGGGCTTAATTAGTCTAGGCAGACGAGCTGCTCGAAGCTTCCTTCGGCCAGGTTCTTGGGGCACGCGGCGCTTCGATAAAGGAGCGCCGCACCACGCGCGCGGACCTTGAACGACGGCATCCACCTGACGGAGGTCTGCAATGTTTTCGAGCGGGTTTCCCCGCACGAGAAGAATGTCGGCCGTCATGCCCGCCCCTAGAGTGCCGATCACTTATTCCAGGCCAAGATGGCGCGCCGCGACGGACGTTGCTGCTTTCAGTGCCGCCTCGGGCGACAATCCCGCCTTGACTAAGAGCTCCACCTCCCGCACGGTAGGCTCCCCCGGCGGCATTGATCTATTCGTGTCCGTGCCGACGACAATCCGGACACCCGAGGACGTGACGCCCGACTACACCTGCTATGCGCTGCAGGGGCCGCGCTCGACCGAGGTATCAACATCCGAGCGAAGGTCGTCGAGCTTCCGTTCCTTGCGCGCAACCGCGAGAAGATAATCGCCGGTAGCGCCTGGTTTGAATGACCGCTTTCGACCCAAAGCCTGCACTCCATTACCATTGCCACGCTAAAGGAAGCGGTCTGGAGCAGAGTCCGGCATGCAGGCGATTCACGACCTAGTGCGGCTGGCAGCCGCGCGCAATCCCGGCCACGCGGCCATGGTGGACGATCGCACCGATCGGCGGCTGAGCTACCGGCAGTTGCTGGAGGAGATCCATGCGTATGCGGCGGGATTCGCCGCCCTCGGCATGGGATCTGGAAAGATCGTCGCGACCGTGCTGCCGAACCTCTACGAACACGCGCTCGCGATCCTCGCGCTGCACCGCGCGAGTGCGGTACCGGCGCTGATCAATCCCCGCCTCAAGCCGGAGGATGCCGCGGGCCTCGTGCGCCAGGGCGGCATGGCTGGCGCGGTGACGCTGCCCGACGAGGCGGTGGTGCGCACGGTCGGTGAAGCGCTGCCAAGCGGCGCACCCCTGATCACCATCGGAGCGGGACCCGCGGGCACGCGCACGTTCGAGAGCTGCCGCGGCGACCCGATATCGCTCGCCCCCTGGAAAAGCCCGGATCCCGAGGGCCTCGCGCTCGTCCTGTACACATCCGGCACCACCGGACTCCCCAAGGGCGTGATGATCCCGCACCGGGCGACCGACGCGCGCGTGCTCTACCTGTCGATGCAATGCGCGCTGACGCACGGCACCCACAATCGCGTGATCGGCCTGATGCCGATGTTCCACGCCGTCGGCTTCTACTCGGGGTCCTCGGCGCGTTCGCGTACGACGGCACGTACTTCGTGTGCTCGGCATTCGATCCGGCGCGCGCGGTTGATTCGATCGAGCGCGACGGCATCACGCTGCTGTACGGCTCGCCCACGCATCTGCACGGCATCCTGTCGGCGCCGAACTTCTCGCCCGGGCGCATGAAGAGCGTGCAGACCGTGGTCTACGCCGGCGCGGCGATGCCGGGGCCGGTGCTCGATCGGCTGAACACCGCGTTCGCAGGGCGCAAGATCGTCAATATCTACGGCACCACCGAGATCATGAACGGGCTGTACATGCCGGAGCCCGCGGGGCGGCCGCACGTATACCGGCCCGGATTCTACTCGGACGTGCGCGTCGGCCGCATCGGCGGCGGCGTGAACGACATAGCCGGCATCGGCGAGGAAGGCGAGCTGCTCGTCGACTCCACCGCCGATGCGACTTTCCTCGGCTACCTCAACCGGCCGGAGGCGACCGCCGAAAAGATGCAGGGCGGCTGGTACCGTACCGGCGACATCGCGGTGCGGCGCGAGGACGGCGACCTGGAAGTGCGCGGCCCGCGTGGACGACATGATCATCACCGGTGCCGAGAACGTGCACCCGCACGAAGTCGAGGCGACGCTCGCGCGCCATCCTGGCGTTGCCGAGGCGGTGGTGCTCGGCGTGCCGGACGAGCGCTGGGGTGAGATCGTGGTCGCCTGCGTGCGGCCCGGCGCGACGCGTCCGAGCGAGGACGAACTCGACCGCTTCTGCCTCGAATCGACGCTCGCGAACTACAAGCGGCCGCGCGCGTATCTCTTCTTCGACGAGATACCGCGAAACGCCGCCAACAAGGTGCTGCGCCGGGCGCTGCGCGAGAGCGCGCGGGCGATGCTTTCGCGGCCGCAAGGACTGATCATGTTCCTGAGAAACAGCTGGTACGTCGCCGCATGGGGCAGCGAAGTGGGCCGCATGGCGATGCTGGCGCGCATCCTGCTCGGCGAGCCGGTCGTGCTGCACCGCCGGACCGACGGCAAGCCAGTGGCGCTGGAGGACCGCTGCTGCCACAGGCACGCGCCGCTTTCCGCAGGCCAGGTGCGCGGCGACAACATCGAATGCGGCTATCACGGCTTCACCTACGATCCGACCGGAAAATGCGTGCGCATCCCGACGCAGGACACGGTCCCGCCAAACGCCCGCGTCCGGAGCTACCCGGTGGTCGAGCGCCACCGCCTGATCTGGATCTGGATGGGCGACCCGGCGCTCGCGGACGAAAGCCTGATCGAGGACTTCCACTGGATCGGCGACCCGGCATGGCGCTTTCGCGGCGAGCGCCTGTACCTGCAGGGCAACTACCTGCTGCTGGTCGAGAACCTGTGCGACCTTACGCACCTGCCGTTCGTGCATGCGTCCTCGCTCGCCAGCACCGCAATCGCGCCCAAGGAGGGGCCCGCGGAGATTCGCCGCGAGGGCAACAGCGTCTCGGTCGAGCGCTGGACCGAGAACGTGCCGGTCACTTCGTACTTTCGCAGCATCGCGGGCTTTTCACGCGACGCGATGGTGGACCGCTGGATGAACCTGGTGTTCACTCCACCCGCCTACGTGCGACTGGACATCGGCGCCGCGCTTGCGGGCACCGGCGCGCGGGCGGGCGACCGCTCGAAAGGCATCACCACGCGCAACCTGACCGCGATCACGCCGGAGACCGAGAAGACCACGCACTATTTCTGGGCGCAGGCGCAGAACTTCGGCATCGACGACCCGAGCGTGTCCGACCTCGACTTCCGCCTCGTGCAGGGCGCGTTCCAGGAGGACCTGCGGATGATCGCCGGCCAGCAGCAGAACATCGACCTCGACCCGGACGTTCCGCGCGTCAGCGTGGCCACGGACCAGGGCGGCGTGCAGGCGCGACGCATGGTCGAATCGCTGATCGCAGCCGAGCAGAGCGGCACGCCCAAGTGCCTCGCGCCACTGCGGCTCGCTCCGTAGAGGCAGGGGCTAACGCTGGAAACCGAGGAGGTGATTCCGATGGCAGAGACGTTCAGGACTATCCGTTTTGATGTATCCAAGGGTCTGGCGACGATCGTGATCGACCAGCCGAGGTTCGCGAACGCCCTTGGTCTCGTAACGCTCCAGGAGATGCACGCGGCGTTGCAGGAGGCGGGCCTGCGCGACGAAGTAGGGGCGGTCCTCATCACGGGAGAGGGGGACTATTTCAGCTCGGGCTTCAACCTGAAGGGGATCCCCCTCGAGAAGGGGAGCAGCCGCGCGATTCAGGAGCACTTCCAGGTCCTGGCGATGTGGTGGCACCAGGTCATCAACTATGTCACGCGGATCAAGAAACCCGTCCTCGCGGCCGTGAACGGGCCGGCAGCCGGGGGCGGGCTGGGGCTCGTTCTCGTCTCGGACCTCGCCGTCTGCGTCGAGTCGGCCCGGTTCCTCTGCGCGTGGCACTCGATCGGGATCGGGAACGATACTGCGACGAGCTATTCGCTGGCCCGCATCGTGGGGTTCCGCCGGGCGATGGAGCTCATGCTCACGAACCGGACGCTTTCGGCCGCCGAAGCGCTCGAGTGGGGGATCGTGAACCGGGTCTACGCAAAGGGGGAATTCAAGGAGCGGGTCGCGCGGGTGGCGCAGGAACTCGCCGCCGCCCCGACGCACCTGCAAGCGATGGCCAAGGAGCGGTTCCACATGGGGTGGAGGCAATCGATCGAAGAGTGCACCGAGTTCGAGATCCAGAACGTCCTCGCCTCGGTGGGGCACCCTCACTTCCGGCCGATTCTCGAGAAGTTCGTCCGCAAGGAGACGAGGAGCGACACGGTGCAGGTGAATCTGTAGACGCGCGCGCAGGCCGAAAGGTTGCGTGCGCAGTGTCGACGGGCAGATAGGCTATCGGCTGGCGCGGAAGACGACCTTGCCGCCTTGAACGACGGCATCCACCTGACGGAGGTCTGCAATGTTTTCGAGCGGGTTTCCCCGCACGAGAAGAATGTCGGCCGCCATGCCCGCCCCTAGCGTGCCGATCTCTTTTTCCAGGCCAAGATGGCGCGCCGCGACGGACGTTGCGGCTTTCAGTGCCGCCTCGGGCGACAATCCCGCCTTGACTAAGAGCTCCACCTCCCGCACGGTAGACTCCCCCGGCGGCATCGATCTATTCGTGTCCGTGCCGACGACGATCCGGACACCCGCTTTGTACAGCGCTGCTACAGTTTGAGATCTGATTTCTAGATTCTGCGGGTTGTAGGCGGCAAGAACTGCAAGGGTCGGCACCAGAGAACGCTCGGGGGTCTTGAGAGCTTGGGCCACCGCATCGGACCCGAGAGGAACTGGAACGTGCTCGAGGCCGGAGGCCCCCGCTGCGAGCGCTTCTAAAGCGGCCAACTCGTCCCCCACGTGCGCAGTGACTGGAAGCCCGAGGGCGCGGCCCTCCGCGATAATCGCCTTCATTACGTCCGGACGCAGTTTCGGGAGGACCGCACCACGCCATTCAATGCTGCCCTGGTAGACGATTTTTATCGCGTCAACTCCTGCCTCAGCGAGTCGGCGGACTTGACGGCGGGCATCCTGTTCAGAATCCACCTCGATCACCAGTTCACTTCGGCACCAGGCATTCCCCTGACAGAATTGGAAGGGGTGACCTCCAGGCGCTGTGAATACAGGTCCCGCCACCAGCAGGCGGGGCCCGTCGAGCCTTCCTTCGCGGAGATCCCGCCGAACTTTCAAAATGACTTCTGTCGGATCACCGGTCGACTTGACAGTCGTCACGCCGTTCCGGAGAAAGCTCCGCATCCTGTCTTGCAGCTTGTCCTTGATGATGAAGGCGAGCACCTCGGCCTCAGTAGTGCCGGCGGTCCCCGCAAGGATGTGCAGGTGGGAGTCGATGAGACCGGGCAGGGCTGTTTTCCCGGCGCCATCGATGGCGACGCTGGTGTTTGCGGGAGAAGCCGCTGCGATCCTGAGGATTCTGCCGTCTGCTACTGTAATGGTCGCTCTTTCAATCGACCGCTCTCCCGTGAACACCCGGACGTTGGCGATGACGAGTTGGGCCGGCTGCTGGGCCGCAGCCACGGCACAGAGAGCCGATGCGAAAATCCCGATCGCCGCGAATCTGAAGTGGCGCATGGGCGCGAGCGATTCACGGCGATCGCGGAATGCGTCAATCACGGGTGTTGCGAAACTCCGCCAGGCATTTTTTCAGATGCGCCAGCGTCAGCGGGTCGAAATCGTGCCTGGGGGCCGGGTCCGCATCCCAGTGCCCGTAGCTGTCCGCGCCGCGGACAAGGAGCGCCGATCTGCGTCCCCGGCTGGGCCGGCAGCGCGTCGGCATGTAGATGATCGTGAACGTCAGGCGCCGCCCGTCCGAGCGGTTCTGCTCCGAAGAGTGCACGATGTTCGCATTGTGCATGGAGAACTCCCCCGCCTCCAGATCGAATCTCGCCACTTCGGACTCGTCCACATCCGGAATCGCGGACTTGTGCGTCAACAGGTTCTTGCTGTCGGAAGTCCGCACGGCTTTATAGTCCTTGCGGTGCGAGCGCGGGATCACTTTCAAGCCGCCGTTCTGTTCGTTGCTCGCCGAAATGCCGACCGAGATCCCGACGCACCAGCCGCGCGGTTCCATGCCGAGATAATCTCCGTCCTGGTGCCAGGTCACAAAAGTCCCGTCCCGGGCCTTTTTCGAGAAGAATGTCGACGCGTAACAGAGAATGTCCGGGCCGATGACGTCTTCCACGGCGTCGAGGATCGCCGGGTTGCGGCACAGCTCGTAAAGCCGCATGAGAACCAGGTGGGGCTTGACTTTGAGTTGAAACTGGACGTCCTGCCCCGTTTCGGCCTCGTAATCCTCGTACCAGTTGAAGATTTGAGCTGCCTGCTCGGCTGTCATGCAGCGGAACTTCTTTACTGCGTATCCGTCGCTCTGAAACCGCTCGACCTGCTCTGCATTCAACAGTCTGGGCATTGCCTTCTCCTTATCTACTCGAGCTTGATCCTTCCGCTTGCAAGCACCCTTCGGTTGCGCTCCAGCTCGGAGCGGATCTCCGCCTCGAGCTCGAGCATGGTCGAGCCAACGATTTCCACGCCGCGGCGCGCCAGGCCGCTCTGGACCGCCGGCGTGTGAAGCGCCTTGACGAGCACCTCGTGCAGCTTCGCGGCGACATGGTCGGGAATACCCGAAGCCGCTGCGAATCCCAGCCACGGGGAGTAGGAGTAGTCCTTCAGCTCCTCGAGGCCGGTTTCTCCGTAGGTCGGCAGCTGCGGGAAGAATTCCCAGCGCCTCGTCCCGCTGGTCGCGAGCGCGACCAGCTTTTCCGAATCGATCAACGGCTTGCCCGTGCCCGAGCCCACCAGGAGCTGAATTTCACCGCTGACCAGATCGGCCCACGCCTCAATCTTGTAGGGAACGTGCCTGATCGAGAGACCCAGCCTTAACAGAAGCTCCTCGGTCCAGAACTGAGCGCTCCTGCCGAAGCTGCCGTACGCGAGCTTTCCCGGATTGGCTCGCACGTATGCCACGAAGTCCTTCATGGATCGGGCCGGCACCGAAGGATGGATGACG
>JBQTKI010000007.1:0-21082 GCA_052386275.1 Gammaproteobacteria bacterium | reverse complement strand
AAAGCACTGCCCGCCGGGACATTCGAGGGCACGAACGACTGGAAGCGCACCGGCTACGGTGGTCCCTGCCCGCCGATTGGCCGGCACCGCTATTTCCACAAGCTCTACGCGCTCGACGTCATGCTGCCCGATCTCAAGCATCCGACCAAGACGCAGCTCGAGCGGGCGATGGAAGGGCATGTGCTGGCGCAGGCCGTGTTGATGGGGACGTATCAGAAAGAGTAAGGCTGAGCGATTCGGTGACCGGATGAATCGCCTGGCCGCCTTCCTGCTCGCTGCGCTCGCCGCCGCGGCCTGGGCTGCAGAACCGCTATCCTGGCACGGCAGCACCGAAATCGCCGCCGGACGCGGGGAGCGCGGCCTGTGGCGGATGAACGAATCGAAGTTCGATTACGTGGACGATCCTGCGGTCGCGATCGACGAGGGCGGTGAGATCGCAGTCGCATGGGTGGACCAGGCGCGCAAGGATGTGTTCTTCCGGCGCTACACCGCTGGCGGCGCACCGCTAGGCACGCCGGTCAATGTCTCGCAGAGCCCGGCGATCCTCTCCTGGCTGCCGCGCATTGCGCTCGCACCGCGCGAGCCACATCGCGTCTTCATTCTCTGGCAGGAGATCATCTTCTCGGGCGGCTCGCACGGCGGCGAGATCCTGTTCGCGTACTCCGATGACGGCGGCAAGACCTTCTCCCGGCCGCTCAATCTGTCGAATTCCACCGGTGGCGACGGCAAGGGACGCATCACTCCGGACATCTGGCACAACGGCAGCCTCGATCTTGCCGTCGGCGAAGATGGCGCCGTCTACGTCGCCTGGACAGAATACGAAGGCACACTGTGGTTCAGCTGCTCGAGCGACGGGGGCAGGAGTTTCTCGCCGCCGCAACGAGTCGCCGGCGGCGGCAGGGAAAAGCCGGTGCGCGCGCCTTCGCTGGCGCTCGCTCCGGATCGCACCGTTTACCTCGCCTGGTCGCTCGGCGAGGATAAGGGCGCCGACATCCACGTGGCGAAGTCCGCGGACGGCGGAGCGAGTTTCAGCAAGCCTCTGATCGTGGCGACCAGCCCGGGTTACTCCGACGCGCCCAGGCTCGCCGTGGACTCTCGCGGAATCCTGCACCTCGTGTACACGGAGAGCGAGGACGGTCCCTTCGAACGCACGCACGTCCGGTACACGCACTCCGCCGACGGCGGGCGCAGCTTCGAGCCGGTGCGCGACATCTCCGGGCCCGGCGCGGGATTTCCCGCCTTGAGCACCGACGCGAAGGGCAATCTGGTCGTGCTGTGGGAGCTCTTGCGCAATCCGCGCGAACATGCGCGCGGCCTGGCGATCGCGGTCTCGCAGGACGGCGGGAGCAGTTTCACGCCGCCGGACCAGGTGCCCGGCAGCAGCGATCCGGCGGGCGGATGGAACGGCAGCAACCAGGGTTTCCTGATGAAGAAACTCGCGGTGAATGGCCGCGGCGCGATGGCGCTCGTGAACAGCAGCCTCAAGCCTGGGGAGCGCAGCCGGGTGTGGTTTATTCGGGGTTCGTTATCGCGTGACAGATCGGCGGATTGAGTACAGCTCTGGATCGAGTTCGGGCTCCTTACCAAGCATCAGATCCGCGAGCAACTGCGCAGATCCTTCCGCAAGCGTCCAGCCTAGGTGCCCATGGCCGGTGTTCAGCCAGATGTTTTCACTGGATGTCTGACCGATGATCGGAATGCCGTCAGCACTCATTGGACGAAGGCCGGACCACGCCCGTCTTACGCCGTCCGCCAGACTGCCGGGCCAGGACTGGGTAGATCTGATGCAGGAGCGATTCCAGGTTGTCGATGCGGGATGCGGTGCTCTATCTGTGCTTGCGCGCGCTAGCCGGACGGTTCCGCAAGCTCCGCGCGCGTCTCGGCGGTGACGTAGGCGCGGATCGCCTCGGCTTCCTCTTCGCCGAAGAACTTCCGGAAGCTGACCATGCCGTTCCCCGCGCGCGCGCCGTCGAGCACCACGGACTTCCAGGCTGCGGGCTGCAACATCGGGCTGAAGCGCAGGTCGGGCAGGATGCCGTTGCCCATGGCGGTGTCGCCGTGGCAGACAGCGCAGTAGGCCTGATAGTGCCGCTTGCCGTTCAGGATCGTCGCCGCGTCTTCGGGCGCCGGCGGGGGCGCGAGTCGGGTCGCGACCACTGCGGGCGGCGCCGGAAGCGTTGCCTTGGCGCCGAGCTTGTACACCAGCAGACGGCGTGCGTTCGATCCGGGATTCTGCGAAAGCGCGCCGATGATGAGCGGCATCGCGCCGCCCCAGCCGGCGACGACCGCGACGTATTGCTCGCCGTCGATCTCGTAGCTGATTGGGGCGGCGACGATTCCGGCCTGCGCCGGTGCTTCCCACAGTTTCTCGCCGTCGGTCGCGCGATAGGCCGCGAAGCGCGCATCGGCCGTACCCTGGAACACGAGATTGCCCGCGGTCGCGAGCACGCCGCCGTTGTTGGGACCGGTGTGCGGAACGCGCCAGGCTTCCTTCTGCAGCGCCGGATCCCAGGCGATCAGATCGCCCTTGAGCGCGCTCTTGATCGCGCGCCGCTGCGCGCGCTCGTCCGGCATCGCGATGACCAACGAATCGATGCCGTGGTTCCACCTGCCCGGCTTCATCTCGAAGCGGGTGTCGCGTGCATACGGAAACGGCAGTTCGAGCGTCGGGATGTAGACGAGGCCGGTCTGTGGATGAAACGCCATCGGGTGCCAGTTGTGCCCGCCGAACGGCCCTGGCGTGATCAGCATCGGGCTGTCGCCGTAGCGCGCCTCCGGGTTCTCGATCGGGCGCCCGGTCCCGAGATCGATGCCGCTCGCCCAGTTCACGGGCACGTACGGCGCCGCCGAGATCAGTTCCCCGGTCGCGCGATCGAGCACGTAGAAGAACCCGTTCTTGGGCGCCTGCATCAGCACCTTGCGCCTGGCGCCGGCGATCTCGAGGTCGGCGAGCACGATATGCTGCGTCGCCGTGTAGTCCCATTGCTCGGCGGGTGTCGTCTGGTAGTGCCAGACGTACGCGCCGGTTTCCGGGCGCAGCGCCACGATCGAGGCGAGGAACAGGTTGTCGCCCTTGCCGGCCGAGCGGATCTGGTGGTTCCACGGCGAGCCGTTGCCGACGCCGACGTAGAGCAGGTCAAGCTCAGGGTCGTAGGCCATCGAGTCCCAGACCGTGCCGCCGCCGCCGAACTTCCACCATTCGCCGTTCCAGGTCGGCAGCACTTTCTCCGCCATCACCTTATCAGAGGCCGCGCCGTCGGGCGGCGCGCTCGGGTCGCCCGGCACGGTGTAGAAGCGCCAGGAGAGATCGCCGGTCTCGGCGTCGTAGGCGGAGACGTAGCCACGCACGCCGTATTCGGCGCCGCCGTGACCGATGACGACGCGGCCGCGCACCACGCGCGGCGCGCCGGTAATCGTGCGCGTAGTCGCGGGATCGAAGGTCTGCTGGGTCCAGCGCAGCTCGCCGGTCTTCGCATCGAGCGCGATCAAGCGTCCGTCGAGTGTGGCGACGAACACGCTGTCATGCCACAGCGCGACGCCGCGGTTCACGACGTCGCAGCAGGCGTGATGGGCTTTCTCGCGCGGCACCTCGGGATCGAAGCGCCAGAGCGGCTTGCCGGTTCTCGCGTCGAGTGCCTGGACGATCGACCAGGGCTCGGTGATGTAGATCACGCCGTTTGCGACCAGCGGCGTCGCCTCTGCGCCGCGGGGTACCTGAATGTCGTGCCACCAGGCGAGGCCCAGTTGGCCGACGTTCTCCTCCGTGACCTGGTCGAGCGGCGAGAAGCGTTGCTTGTCGTAGCCGCGACCGTGGCTCGGCCATTCGCCGGGGGCCGGGTTAGCGATGCGCGCGCCGTCGATGAGCGGCGCGGCCTTCTGGCATCCCGCGAACTGCAACGCGCTGGCGAGCACGATCGTTGCGGGCCAGGCGACGGCCCGGATGCTCGTGTTCATACGGCAGCTTCTCCCCTAAGGCGTCACGACGTTGAACCAGAACGGAAACCCGTCGAGTGCCGCGAAATGTACGCCGACAGCGGCGGGACTGCCAGAAATCGCGACGGAACCATCTGCCACTCGCTCTGCGAACTGCGCGCGACCGAGCAGGATCTCATCGAGCGTCGCGCGATTCATGCGGGCGGTGGCGACGGCCCGCTCGTCCCGGCACGGCATGCGCGGAACCGCAACCTCTCCTTCGACGATGACGCATAGCGCCTCGCCGCGATCGGGAAACTCGAAATTCAGCACATAAGGGGAGCCCGCGGCCCTGGCCGGGTTGAAGCGCGCGGAGAGGGAGTCGAACAGCATTCCGGTTGGCACCGCGCGCAGGAAATCGGCGTTGCCGAGCTGCACACCACCCGTACCCGCAGGCCCGCGACGCAGTTCCTGCGCTGCGACCAGATAATAGTTGCGCCAGATGGCGGACTCGGACTGGAAGCCGAGCTGCTCGTAGCTTGCGGCCAGCCACTCGCGTGCCGGCTGGTTCCCGGGATCCGCGAACACCAGGTGATTGAGCACGGTCGCGCTCCAGCGGTAATCACCCTCGCGGAAAGACTTGCGCGCTTTGGCAAGCACCTGTTCCGCCCCGCCCATGAAGTCCACGTACTTCCGGCCTGCCGCCTCGGGCGGCAGCGCATGCAGATTCGCGGGCACGCCGTCCCACCAGCCGAAATAACGCTGGTACACCGCCTTGCTGTTGTGACTCAGCGTGCCGTAGTAGCCGCGCGTGGAGAGCGCTTCGCGGGAGACCGCGGGCTCTGCGAGCTGTTCGGCAATCTCGTTTGCGGTGAAGCCGAGGTTGGCGAGCCGCAGCGTCTGGTCGTGAATGTAGCGGTAGACGTCGCGCTGGCTCGCGAGAAAGCGCCGCGACGCTTCGGCGCCGAAGGTCGGCCAGCTGTGCGAGGCGAATACGACTTCGACCTCGGCACCGTAGGTCGCGAGCGCATCGTCCAGGTGCCGGCTCCAGGCCAGGCCATCGCGGATCTGCGCGCCGCGCAGCGTCAGCAGATTGTGCATCGTGCCGGTCGCGAGCTCGGCCGTGCAAAGCGCGCGGAACTCCGGAAGATAGAACATGAACTCCGCAGGCGCTTCGGTGCCCGGGGTATTGATGAACCGGAACTCGACGCCGTCGATCGTGAGCGGACCGCCTTGTGCACCGACCGTCTCGGTCGGCACGATCAGGCCGACGGTGCCGGTCGAAAGCGCCATGCCGATGCCGGTGTTGACCTGGCCCGCCGGGCCGGGCTTCAAAGTCGCGCCAAACTGGAATACGGCACGCCGCGCCATGGCATTGCCGGCGAGCAGGTTCTCGCTGACCGCCTCTCCCGTGAACCCGTCGGGCGCGATGATGCGCGGGCCGCTTCGGAGGTCATCCTCCGACACGAGACCGCGGACGCCGCCGAAGTGATCCGCGTGACTGTGCGTGAAGATGACCGCGCGGATCGGGAGCCTGCCGAGCGTCCGCACGGCGAGTTCGTACGCGGCGCGCGCCGTCTCGCGCGAGAGCAGCGGATCGACGACGATCCACCCGCTCCGGCCGCGGATCAGCGTCATGACCGAGGCGTCATATCCGCGCAACTGATAAAGGCCGGGGCGCAATTCGAACAGGCCGTGGATACGGTCGAGTTGCGCGTGGCGCCAGAGCGATGGGTTGACGGTCGCGGGCGCGGGCAGATCGAGGAAGGCGTATGCGCGCGCGTCCCAGACGGTAAGGCCATCATCGCCCTGGATCAGGCCGTCGGGAATCTGCGCCAGCAGTCCGCGAGTGGCGTCTTCAAAGTCCTTGCGGTCCTCGAGCGGGAGTGCCGCGGCCACCCTCTCGTTGGCGAGGCGCGTGGCTGCGGTCGCTACGCCAACCGGTGGCGCATCCTGTGCGAGCGCGATCGGGCTGAACAGCACGACTGCGACGGCGGATATCCGGATGGCTGGACGCATGGCGACTCCCTCCGTTCAACCCGCGGCGCTGACCGCCTCGAGCGTGTAGACGTAGTCGCCGGCCTGCGACTCGTCACCGTCGCCCGCCGCCGCCGACCGTGCGAGCCGATGCTGTACGAACTGCACACCGCGCTCGGCGAGCAGGGCGGTGTGAGATTCTTCCGCTTGCGGAATCGCCAGCTCGCCCGCCCGCGTACCATCGCCGTCGTTGCGGATCGCCAGCTGAAACCCGGCGATGGCCATTCCCGGTCGCCTCAATGCAAGCTCGAGCTCGTAGGTCGCGCGCGCGGGCGGCCCATCCTTGAAGCGCAGCGCGAGCAGCGCTGGCGCGGGGAGCAGGGCCGCGATGAGCGCGTAGCATGCGCCGCGCGCGGCGGAGCTCACTGAATGGCGCGCTTGGTGATGACGCGGCCGATCTGATTCGCATCGGTGCCGAACCACATCGCATCCGTCTTCGCGTCGTACATCATGTGCCGGATCGTCTCACTCACGTCGTTGACCGACACGAACCGCTGGCGCTTCGGGTCGAAAGCGACCAGCTTCTTGTCCGGGCCGGACTGCGAGACCCAGAGCCGGCCGGCGCCGTCCTTGGTGAGCGCATAGGGTCGCGAGCCCGCGCCGCCTGGCATGGCGTACTCCTTGACCTTGCCGTTCGCCGGGTCGATGCGCCCGAGAAAGCCGCGCGGCTCGTCCACGTACCAGACCGAGCCGTCATCCGTGACCTCGATGCGGCGCGAGCGTGACTCGGGCGTCGCCTCGTTGAAATACGTGAGTTCGAGCGTCTTCGGGTCGATGCGCACGACGGTGCTGGTGTTGAAGAGCGAGACCCAGGGATTGCCTTGGGCGTCGATCACGATGCCGTAGGGCCGCGAGGCCGGTTCGCGCGGCGTCATGAGCACGGTGTCGCCGGTCTTCATGTCGAGCCGGCCGATGCGGCTAGCCTGCTGCGAGGTGAACCAGATATTGCCCTTGCCGTCGAACACGAGCGTGTGCGGATCGCGCGCCTCACCCGTCAGGTGAATCGCGGCGATGCCGCTCTTCGGGTTGAGCTTGCCGATGCGCCCGTTGCGGTTGCCCGCGTACCAGACGAAGCCCTCGTCATCGACGATCAGATTGTGGGGGTTGGTGCCGTCCTCGATCTCGTAGCGGCGGAAGGTTTCGCTCTCCGGGTCGAAGTACGCAATGTAGTTGCCGGCCTGGCCCACGAACCAGGCTTTGCCGTCGGGCGCGACGCAGGGGTCGCGCGGGCGGCCGCCCCATTCGACTTTCCATTCCTGGAGGACGGGCGGGTCGCCCGCAGGCGCGGCAGGGCTCGAGCAGAACAGGATTGCCAGCAGGGCGAGGGAGGTCGTGGCTCGGGTCATCGCATTTCCGTCACGCGTTACGAAAAAACGGCGCTGCGGGGACATTGCAGCTGCGACGTCAGGCCCAGCGTCGCCGCACCAGCCGATCCAGCGCAATGGTCCCGGGCCCGTCGATCGCAAGCCACAGGAAGAGCGCGAGGAACAGGGTCTCCTCCAGGCCGAGCAGCGTTCGCAGGGAATCGACCTGCTCCCATTGCGCGGTCGCGATCGCGACGATCATGACGACGCCGAGCGCGCCCGCGAAGACGCGCGTCATCAGGCCGAGCAGCAGGAACATGCCGCCGAAGAATTCGACGCCGGAAACGAACGGCGCAAGAATCCCGGGCGCGGGAATGCCCCAGCCCTCGAAGTTTGCGGTGACCAGGGGCAGGTGGGTCAGCTTGCCCCAGCCGCTCCAGAGGAACACCCAGCCGACCGCGAGGCGGGTGAAGAGCGGCGCGAGCCAGTAAAGGTGCTGTGCCACATGCTGCGGCCAGCCGATCAGTCCACGCACGAGGAGTTTCATGGGATCCTCCGACAGTACCGAAATTCGACCCGGCACCACCCGTCTTGCCCAGGCGGGAGGCAGAAAGGACTTTAGCACCTGGCGTGGCGATCGGAGCGCGGCAGTCCCGAACCCCGCGACCCGGCACCGATCAGGTTGATATGCTGCGGCGATGACGGAACTGCGCCGCGACCTCACGCTGACCCACGGCATCGCGATCGTGGTCGGCATCACGATCGGCACCGGCGTGTTCCTGAAGTCGGCGCCCATGGCGCAGGCGGTCGGTTCACCGCTCTGGGTCATGGCCGCCTGGGCGGTCGCGGGCCTGGTCGCGATCCTGGGCGCACTCTGCTTCTCCGAGCTCGGGACGCTCGTGCCGCGCGCCGGTGGCGAATATCAATATGTGCGCCTCGCTTTCGGCAACCTGCCGGGCTTCCTCTATGTCTGTGTGAGCGTCGTCATCTGCGCGGCGAGCCTCGCGGCCTACGGCGCCGCGTTCTCGATCTTCCTTTCTGACGTCGTCGCACTGCCGGGGCCGTGGATCGAGCGCGAGTTGAACCTGTTCGGGCAGGACCTGAGCTGGCAGTTCGGCATCCGTCAGCTGCTCGGCATCGGGATCGTCGCCGTGTTCACGCTGGTGAACCTGGCGGGCGTCGCCTTCGGCGGGCGCGTGCAGACCTTCCTGACCTCGCTCAAGGTTCTCGCCGTGGTCGGCCTGATCCTGGGTGTGTTCCTGTGGAGCGGCGGCGCAGCCGACGCGGCGTCCGCGGCGAACCTGCGCGACCTCGACCTTACCGCGACGACGCTGACCGCGAGCGGCTTCGGATTCGCGATCCTCTCCGCGATGTGGGCTTACAGCGGCTGGCAGTACCTGCCGATGACGGCGGCGGAGGTGCGCGAGCCGGGGCGCAATGTGCCGCGCGCGGTGATCGGCGGCGGCCTGCTGGTGGTCGTGCTCTACCTGCTCGTGAACGGCGCGTACTTCATCGCGCTGCCGTTCGACGCCGTGGTCACCTCGAGTTCGACCGCGTTTCCGGATGCGCCCGCGGTCGGCGCACGCGCGGCCGAGACCTTCCTCGGGCCGCAGGCGATCTCGATCGCGGCGATCGTGTTCCTGATCTCGGCGATCGGCGCGCTGAATGGCGTGCTCTTGACGCGCGCGCGCGTGCCTTATGCCGCCGCCCGCGATGGGCTGTTCTTCAAGCGATTCGCGACGCTGAGTCCGGGGGCGAGCGTGCCGGCCGCGTCCGTCGTCATGCACGGCGTGCTCGCGATGCTCTTTGCGGCGACCGGCACCTTCGACCAGCTCACGAACCTTGCGACCTTGTGCTTCGTGTTGTTCTGGGGACTTTCGGGCGTCGCGCTCATGGTGCTGCGCCGCAAGATGGCGGAGGCGCCGCGGCCTTACCGCGTGCCGCTCTATCCGCTGGTGCCGGCCGCGTTCGCGCTGATCATGGCCGGGGTATTCGTGAGCACCCTGGTCGAAAGCCCGGCAGAATCGGGCGCGGCGTTGCTGTTCCTCGCGCTCGGGCTGCCGCTCTACCCGTTCTTCCGGCGGCGGGGGTAGCGGAGGAACGCGTCGGCCCGGACCGTGCTGCGCGTCACAATCGCGCCGTGATCGGGAAGCGGCGTCGTCAAAAGCAGACAACTGCGCCCCATCCGGCCGGGTCCGCCGGGTGCGATCATTCGCGGTCCGAATGAACGCGAAATCCTGGCCGATTCCGATCCTGCTGCTGGCTGCGGCAGCGCTGCTCCTCGGCGGCCACCTGCGGCTTGCAAGGCCCGCGCTCGACCAGGTGCTGCCGGTGTCGCTCCATGAGTATGAAGTGGAGCTGTCGTTCGAGGGCTTCGGCGGCGAGGTTCGGCTCGCCACCTTCCTTCCCGCCGGCGACGAGCGCCAGACGGTCATCGCAGAAAGCTTCGAGCAGGGTCCGCTGTCGTTCTCCGACGAGGCGACCGCGGCGGGCCGGCAGGCGCAATGGAGCGGGCGTCCGCCGGACGGCCAGCACCGCCTGCGCTACGGCGCCCGGCTCTCGATGCGCGCCATGGAGTATGAACTGCCTTCCGGCCTCGGTTTCGGCACGCCGCTTCCGGACGCCACGCGCCGCCACCTCGAGGAAACGGTCGCGATTCCCTACCGCCATCCCGAGATCCGCGGCCTGTGGAGCCGGATCCGGCCGGCTGAATCGGCGGACCAGGTGCAGGTGCTGCGCGCGATCTTCGACTACACGCACGACAAGATCGAGCCCGCACCGTTCAAGGGCTACACCGATGCGCTCACGGCGCTGCGGCTGGGCCAGGCGAGCTGCAACGGCAAGAGCCGGCTGTTCGTCGCGCTCGCGCGGCTGAACGGCATTCCATCGCGGCTGGTCGGCGGCGTGATCCTCGAGCCCGGCGTCAAGCAGGTTTCACACCAGTGGGTCGAGGCGTATCTCGCCGGGCACTGGGTGCCGTTCGATCCGCTGAACGGCCACTTCGCACGCATCCCGGCGGACTATCTGAGCCTCTATCGCGGCGACGAGTTCCTGTTCACGCATACGCGCGACGTGAACTTCGATCACCTGTTCCGGATCCGCCGCGTGCTGGCGCCGGCAAGGGCGATCGAGCCGGAGGCCGCGGCGGCGCCGGATTGGCTCGCCGGCGTCGCGCGCTTCATCGCCGCGAACGAACAGCTGTCCGGCGTGTTCCTGCTGTTTCCACTGGCCGCGTTGATCGTCACTTTCTGCCGCAACGTGGTCGGGCTGCGCACCTTCGGGGTGTTCCTGCCGATGCTGGTGGCGGCGGGCTGCGTCTACACGGGCCTCCTGCCAGGCCTTGCCGGGTTCGTGGCGATCCTGGGCGTCGGCGCCGCGGCGCACCGCTGGTTCCGGGGCATGCGCGTGCTGATCGTGCCGCGTATCGCCGCGGTCATCACCGTGCTTACCGCGCTGATCCTGGCGGGCGGCGTGCTCGTCACCGAGAGCGCCGGCCACCGGCTCGCGCTGCTTGCGCTGTTTCCGGTCGTGATCCTGAGCTTTGCGGCCGAGCGCCTCCAGGAGATGATGGAGCACAGCCGCAGGGGCGAGCTGCTGCGCACGATCGCCTCGACCCTGGTCGTGACGGTGCTGTGCTACCTGGCGTTCAGCTCGGCGCTCTTGCGCGGGCTCTTCTTCCGGTTCCCGGAACTGCTGCTCGCGGTGCTGGCGGCGCAGCTCGCGGTCGGACGCTGGACCGGCATCCGAGCGAGTGAGTTCTTCCGGTTCCTGCGGCTGTTCCGCGCGGCGGGCGATACCGATGCCGGCGTGCTCGGCATCAACACGCGGAACATCCATTTCGTCTCGCGTCTCAACGCCGTGCACTGGATGACGGTCGCGAACGACAAGCAGGCGACCAAGCGGCATCTGGAGGAGGCCGGCGTGCCGACGCCGCGCACCCTGCTGTCGGTGGAATCCGAAATCGAACTGGATCACCGGCGCGGCGCGCTGGTGGGCGCCGGCGGTTTCGCGCTGAAGCCGGCGTCCGGTTCGCAGGGGCAGGGCATCGTGCTGTTCGCGGGCGCGGACGGCGATCATTTCCGGCTGCTGGACGGCCGGGTCTGGAGCTACCCGGAGCTGCGCGCGCACGTGCGGGACATCGCGCGCGGGCTGCATGGCGGCGCGGACGAACCCGATCGCGCGCTGTTCGAGGAACTGATCCAGCCGGACGCGTTTTCGCGCTCGATCGCGCCCGCCGGCATCCCGGACCTGCGCGTGCTGGTCGTCTGCGGCCGGCCGGTCGCGGCGATGCTGCGCGTGCCCACACAGCAGTCAGGCGGCCGCGCGAACCTGCACCAGGGCGCGGCGGGCTTCGCGGTCGACATCGGCAGCGGGCGCATCGGCAGCGGCACGCACCAGGGCCGGGCCATCGATGCGCACCCGGACAGCAGGCAGCGACTGGCGGGACTCGAGATCCCGCGCTGGAGCGAGGTACTCCAGGTCGCGCAGGCGGCGCAGCGCGCGGTGCCGCTCGGCTACGCGGGAGTGGACATCTGCCTGGACGCACGGCGCGGGCCGGTGGTCCTCGAGATCAACGCGCGCCCCGGCATCGAGATCCAGAACGCATTGCAGAAGGGCCTGCTGCCGGAGTTGCGGCAGGCACTCGCGGGCGGAACATGAAAGTCGACTGGCGGGAAAACGGCATCGTGCTGACGGCGGCGGCAGCCGCCGCGGCGTCGCTGCTGGTGTTCGCCGAGCAGCTCGCGGCAGTCCGCACGCAGAGCCCGATCGTGATCGCGGTCGAAGCCTCCGCCGACGCCGAAGACGAGGGCGATACGGGTTCCGCCGTGTTCTTCACGGTGCCGCTGTACGGCTCGCTCGCCGAGCTCGCACCGCGCGCGCGCCAGGCGCTCGCCGAACCGCAGTCCGGCGCAGACCTGCTGCACGAACTGGCGCGCCAGGCGCGCCAGTTCCAGGCCTACGAACTCGCGGACCAGCTGCTCGCGCGGACGCTGGAGACGGATCCGGGACGGGTGGAGTCGCTGTTCCTGCGCGCGCGCACCCAGTCGGACCTTGGGCAACGCGAGCGCGCCGTGCAGATGTACGAGCAGGTGATCGCGCGCGCGCCGAATCATCAGAAGGCGACCTACAACCTCGGCGTGCTGGCGCGGCGCGCCGGCGACCTCGGGCGCGCGGAGAGTCTGCTCGCCAGGGCGGCGGGGATCACGAGTGGGCGGCTCAAGGCCAGGTCGCTGCACCAGCTCGGCCTGGTGCTCGAGGCCGCAGGCCGGCGCGAGGAGGCGGTGGCGCGGCTGCGCGCATCGGTGAGCCTGCGCCCCGACGCCGCGCGCGCCTGGCTCGATCTCGGCTACGCGGAGTGGCGGCGCGGCCGGATTGAAGAGGCGCATGGCGCTTTCGACAAGGCGATCGCCCTCAACCGGCGGCTCGCGGACGCGCAGCTCGCGATGGGGCTGCTCGAGGGCGTACGTGGCAACCACACGCGGGCCGAGAAGCATCTGTCACGGGCGGTGCAGCTCGATCCGGATGCGCTTGAATACCGCAAGGCCCTGGCGCGGCACTACCTCGCCTCCGGTGACGCGCCGCGCGCGCGCACCGCCCTCCACTGGCTCGCGAAACAGGCCGACGACGCCGCCGACCGCGCATTCGCGCAGGCGATGCTGGCGATGCAGGACGGCGACTCCGCGCGCATGCTGGCGGAGATCCGACGCGCCGAAGCGCTGCGGCCGGGCGCTTACGACGACGCCATCGAGCAGGCCGCCGCGGCGTTGCACGACTCGCGACGCTACGCGGATGCGCGTGCGCTGCTCGAGCTGCTGCTGGCGCGGCCGCAGCCGGATCCGGAAGTCCTGCTCGCCGCCGCGCGGACCGCAACGCGCATGGGCGAGTGGCAGGAAGCCGATCGCCTGCTGCGCCAGAGCCTGGAGGCACAACCGGAGAGCTCCGAGGCCTGGTTCCAGCTCGGCCGCGTGCGTTCGGAGCAGGGCGAGATTGCGGGCGCGATCGAGGCCTATCGCGCGAGCCTGGCGCGCAACCCGGACGCACGCAACACGAGGCTCAATCTGGCGGTCGTCTACGCGCGCGCCGGCCGGGAGCGCGAAGCGCTCGACCTTTATGCAGAGATCCTGAAGACACACCCGCGTTATGCCCCCGCGCTGCAGAACCGCGCGCGATTGCACGAGCGGGCCGGGCGGGAGACCGAGGCCATGGCCGACCTGGAGGCCGCGATGCGCGTCGCACCCGGCGACGCCGGGATCCGCGACCGGCTGGCGCGGCTCTTGCTGCGTCGCGGCGAGACGGGCCGCGCCCGCGAGCTGCTCGCGGAGGCGGTCGCCGAGAAGCCGGCGGACCCGGAAGTGCGGCTGCTGCTGGCGCAGACCGAACTACGCGCCGGACGCAACGGCGAAGCGCTGCGCGAACTGCGCCGCGCGGCGGCGCTCGCGGGAAACAACCGCTCATTGTGGGCGCAGCTCTCCGAAGGCTACCGCGAGGCCGGCGATGCAGAGGCCGCGGCGCAGGCCAGCGCGCGAGCCAGGACCGGCGACGCCGGAACGCCCGATGAAACACGCTGAACGAGGCCGGAAATGAATCGGACGATTCTCATGCGCTCTCTGCGAAAGCTCGCCGTCTGCGCGGCGCTCGCCATCGTCGCGGGTGCCGCATCCGCCGAGTCGGATATCGAGCTGCAGGGCGGCGTCGGCTACGACTCCAACGTCTACGACCTGAATCCCGTCGTAGGCGTGCTGGACGGCTTTTTCACGGAACTGGAGGCGACGGTCGAAGCCCGGGGCGTTGCCGCGGGAGGATGGAGCAAGCGCGCGGATATCGGTATCTCCGGCCGACTGTACGAATCCGCGCTCGGCGATGCTGATGAAGGCCGGTTCTACGTGCGTGCGCGCGGCAGCTCGGAGGAGAAGTACGACCAGAATGGCTGGGACTGGTCGCTGCGTTATCAGGCGCGCGACCGCACCTACGTGAGCCAGCTGACCGGCCAGGAAGGCACGGACGACGCCGGCAACCAGATCGGGGACCGCTACGACAACTCCGCCGGAGATCTGCGCGCATCCTGGCGCCTGCCCGGCTGGAAAATCGGTCGCCTGTCGCTCGAGGGCTCCATACGCGACCGCAACTACTTCGACGACTATGAGCAGTTCGGGCTCGAACGGCTCGACTACCACGAGTACGGTATCGCGCCGGGCTACGAGTTGGGCGGCCGCGATCGCCGGGTTCGCGTGACGTTGCGGCTGGAAGAGCGGATCTACCGCGATCGCCGGACCAGCGACGCCGGCGGCAATTCCGTTGCCGGCACCGATCTCGAGTATCGCTACTACGGCGTGGAGGCGAGCTACCGGCATCGCTTCTCGCGCCGCATCGCGCTCGAGTTCTCGGGCGGCTACGAGATCCGCGAGGACAACGGCGTCGGCTACGCGGACCGCAGGCGCTGGGACGCGGAACTCGACTGGACCCTGCGCTTCGCGGGGGACAACCGGCTGTCGGTCGAGTCCGGCTACAGCTCGCGCGTCTTGGACCAGCAGGTGGTCGGCGATCCCACGATCAACGACGAGGAGCCGCAACGGAAGGGCTTCAAGGGCGCGGTCCGCTACTCGCGTCCGTTCCCGTTCCTGGACCGCCACGGGTTTTCGCTGGTCGCCGAGGCGAACTGGATGTCCTACGACAACTCGCGCGACCCGCGCTACGCCTACGACCGCGTGACTGGCTTCCTCGGGGTGCAGCAGGACTTCTGAGGGCTTTCCGGGCAGCCTTTCTTGTTGCGTTGCAATACGGCAACGGCCCCGATTTGCCGTCACACTTTGCCTGTAGTATTCGCTGCATTCGTCCGGTCTCCTTGGTGACCCCGGATTCCCCGGGGCCGTTAGCTTTTTCAACGTCGATGCTAGGGGGTATCTCATGTCCATGAATCGTCGGGATTTCGGCAAGGTGATGCTGGGTGTCGCGGGCGGCCTGCTCGCGGGCGCCCAGGCCGCACAGGTCGCGTCCGCCAATCCGGGGGACGAGGGCGGCGACAAGCACATCTGTAAAGGCCACAACTCGTGTAAGGGCAAGGGCGGCTGTAAGAGCGGCGACGGCGGCTGCGCCGGCAAGAACAGCTGCAAGGGCAAGGGTGGCTGCGCCACCGATGCCAAGCACGAGTGCGCGGGCAAGAACGGCTGCAAGGGCCAGGGCGGCTGCAAGGGCGGTGACGGCGGCTGCGCCGGCAAGAACAGCTGCAAGGGCAAGGGCGGCTGCAAGGTGCCGGTCGATCCGTCCCACATGGGTTGAACCGCTGCCTGACTTTGCGCAATAACGGGTTGCCGTCCGGGCCTCCGGCCCGGGCGGCGCCCGACTTGCTGCGATGGCGATGAACACGACGACGCTCCCGAATCGCTGGAACCTCCCCGACCTCGGGCTCGGGGTCGGGCTGCGCACGCAGCATTTCCGGCACGTCACCGCGGAATGGCCGGCAATGGACTGGTTCGAGATCCTGTCCGAGAACTTCCTCGACACCGAGGGCCGCCCGCTCTGGTACCTCGATCAGATCGCGGAGCGTTACCCGATCGCGATGCACGGTGTTTCCCTCTCGGTCGGCAGCACCGACCCGATCGACTTCGAATTCCTCGACAAGCTTGCCGCCCTCGCCAGGCGCGTGCGCGCGCGCTGGCTCGGCGACCACATCTGCTGGACCGGAGTGGCGGGCGTCAACGGCCACGACCTGTTCCCGGTGCCGTACACGGAGGAGGGGCTCCGGCACATGATCGGGCGCGTGCGCACGATCCAGGATTACCTCGGGCGTCCGCTGGTGCTCGAGAACCCCTCCACCTACGTCACTTTCGCCGCCTCCTCGATGCCGGAGGAGGAATTCATCGCGCGGCTCGCGACCGAAGCGAACTGCGGCCTGCTGCTCGACGTCAACAACGTCTACGTGACCTGCCGCAACCACGACCTCGACCCGGTCGCGTACCTGGAGGCGATCCCGTACCAGCACGTGGTGCAGATCCATCTGGCCGGTCACACCGACAACGGCACGCACTGCGTCGACACGCACGACGGGCGGGTGATCGACGAAGTCTGGGATCTCTACGCGCGCGTGCAGCAGCGCGGCGGGCGCGCGACGCTGCTCGAATGGGACGCGAAGGTGCCGAAGTTCGAAGTGCTGCAGCAGGAAGTCGGCAAGGCGGCGAAATTCCGCCGGGAAGCGGCGCGCGCCGCGAGAACCGCCGCATGAGCCTGCGCGACGCGCCGCGGCTGGAAACACTCGAACGCTGGATGCAGGCGGTGGTGACGCATCCATCGGGCGCGGAAGCGGGATTGCGCTCGCCCGCTGCGCGCCGGTTGCTGCCGCAGGCGGCGCGGCGTCCCGAGAGCGTGATCCTGCCGTCGAAGGCGCTGAGTGCCGCGGAGCGGCTCGACATCTACGCGCATGCGTACTACGCGCGCCTGGTGGAAGTGCTCGAGAACGAGTACCCGACGACGCGGCAGATACTCGGCGAAGATGAATTCGATGCCGCCTGTCGCCGGTTCATCCGCCATCATCCATCGCGCGAGCGCACGCTGAACCGGCTGAGCGTGAAGTTCCCCGGTTTCCTGGCCCGCACGCTGCCGCGCAACCATCGCAACGGGCTTGCCGCCGACGTCGCGTGCATCGAGCGGGCAATGGAAGACGTGTTCGATGCGCCGCGCGCGGAGCCCTTGACCGCCGCCGACATCGCGGCCATCGCGCCGGCAGAGTGGCAGCGCAGGGCGCTGCCGCCGATACCGGCGCTGCGGCTGTTGAAGCTCAGGTACCCGGCTAACGACTACATGAACGCAGTGCGGGCAAAGCGCCGACCGCGCATCCCGCGCCCGCGCGCGACCTTCGCGATCGTCTGGCGACGCGGCTACCAGGTGTACCGGCGCGACCAGGAACCCGGGCAGTTCCAGTTGTTGCAGTCACTCGCCTCCGGCCGGACGCTGGCGCAAGCCGTGCTTGCGGGAATCGCGGGCGCAAGCGGCAGCGCAGATCGCCATGCCGCGCGGCTGCGCGACTGGTTCCGCGAGTGGGCCGCGGAAGGAATCTTCCGCCGGGACTAGGACGCCTTGCCGAGTACCGTCGTCTCGACGAAACCGCGGCGGCAGGCGTTGCACGGCGACACGTACTGCCACGGGCCAGTCCGCGCATTGCCGAGCACGACCACGGCCGTGCCCGCCGGATACTCGTCGATGATCGGGGCGTTCTTCGCCGGCCCGGTGCGCACGCCGCTGTCCTTGGTGAGCATCCACAGCCCGCCCGGCACGACGTCCACGACGTGGCCGCGGAAGTCGATCCAGGTGCGCTCATAACTGACGCCCTTCCATTCGTAGTGCGTGAGCTCGGAGCAGGGCCGCTCGCCGAGGCAGCCGCCGCGCAACTTCGCGTGTTCGCCGGCCTTGCCCGCTAGCACCTCGACTTTGGGCGCGTCGTCGGCATTGATCGCGCCGAGCTCGACCCAGGCGTCGCCGCGGCGCGAATAGAGGAAGTACGGGCAACCCAGGCTGCCGCAGGAAAGCGCGGAAGGCGCGCCGTAGCAGATGTAGTTCTCGTTGAGGTCCACGAGCACCTCGGACTGGCCGTCGCTGTTCACGTCGAGCGCCCAGGCTTCCGGTTCCTCGGCCGGCTGCAACGAGCCGCCGGACGCAACGCACATCTGCGCCATCTGGTCGAGCGCGAGCAGGATGTAGGTCGGGCATTGCCCGGTGGTGGTTTCGGCGGCCGCGGTCTGCTCCTCGAGGCAGGCGGCGAGCGGCAGGTTGCGCGTCAGCGTGGCTGCGGTTCCGGCCGCGGCTTTCGAGCCCGCGACCTGCGCTTCCGCGGCATTCTGCTCCGGCGATTTCTGGTCTTCGTCGCGGCCGCAGGCGGAAACTGTCAGGGCGGCGGCAAGGACCATCGTCAGCGCACGCATGCAGACCCCCGGTGTCGGCTCGTACATTCGAAGTTTACCGCCAGTCCCGCTAGAACTGCACGTAGGCACGAACCGGAAAAGTGGCTCCGCCCTTCCACGGAATCGGCACCGCATGCAGAAAGCCGCCGCCTGCGGGCAGGCGCGCGAGGTTGGTCATGTGCTCGCAGATCGGGATGCCCGCGCCGAGCAGGATCGTGTGGGCCGGGCGGACCAGGTCGCCGATGTCGTCGATGTTGAGCGAGTCGATACCGACGAGCGCCGCCCCTTCCTTGACGAGCAGCTCGCAAGCGTCGCCGGTCAGGAACGGATTCTCCCTGCCGTACCGTTCCGTTCGCCAGTACTGGCTGAAATCGGTACGGACGATCACGGCGGCTCCGCGCACGTCCGTGTCCTTGAACAGCTGCGGACCGATCGACCGTCCAAGCGAGCGGGCGTCGAACAGCCTCACCGGAAGGTGCGCGAGGCGCTCGAGCGGCAGCTCAGTCAGCGACGCGGCACCCCGATGCCGGTGCAGCGGCGAGTCGACGTAGGTGCCGGTGTTGCCGCACAGATGCAGCGAGGCGATCAGGAACTCCGACTTGCCCTGGTACTTCTCGCGTGAGCTGTCGTGATCCACGATCACCCTGACCTCAGGCACCGGCAACCCCGGGTAGGTCACCATGCCCGGTTCGATCACGTGACTGACGTCCACGAAGCGCGGCATCGGCGTTCCTCCTGATTCAGAAGCGTAGCGAGAGGCAGGAAAGCCCGCCGTCCATGCGGCGGAACTCGGACATCTCGAGCGCGATCAGCTCGTAGCCGTGGCGGTCGAGCATGGCGGCGAACTGCGGATAGCCGGCCGCGACCAGGATCTTGCCGTTGATGTTCAAGCAGTTCGCGGCATATCGCTCGACGTCGGGAACGACCATCTGGTCGTAGGGCAGCAGCGCGCGGTCCGCGGCCAGGTCGCTGGTCCGCACCATGCGCCCGTCGCCGAGATAGGAGAGGCCGGTCTTGAGATGCAGCAGCCGCCGGTTGGCGCGGATGTCGATGGTGTCGGACGGGTAGCCGAGGTCGGCGAGCCACGCGGCCAGCTGCCGCGCACCCTCGTCGTTGGTGCGACGCGATAGCCCGATCAGGAAGTGGCCGTCCGCCTCGCAGACGTCGCCGCCGTCCACGGTGCCGGGCGGCATGATGCGCGCGAGTTCGGGGTACCAGGCACGCAGCGCGGCGGCGACCGCGTCCACTTCGCCCTGGCGCGAGGCCGCGCCGGGCCGCGTCGCGATCGCGCCGCGCGCGGTCACGACCGCGGTGTCCTCGACGAAGCAGCTGTCGGGAAGGGAGTCGTCCGCGGAGAGCACGGAGACCGAGAGGCCGCAGCTCTCGAGCGCAGTGACGCAGGCCTGGTGCTGACGTAAGGCACGGTCGAGGTCCGGCGGGCCGTCGTCGGCGGTCGTGAGCCCCCGCGCGAAGCTCGCGGGCGGCGGTCGCAGTAACGCGTGCGTGAAGTTCATAAAGGGGACGGTCCCCTTTATTCTAACGGAGGCGGGAGAGGATGCGCGCGAACCGCGCGGGATCGTAGCGTTCGTCGTCCTGGAGATCGGCGAACAGCGCCTCGATGCGCGGGTCCGAGTCAAGCTGGCGGCCGGACGAGGCGAGCAGCAGCGTGACCGCCATCGCGGCCTGTTCCGCCGCGGCGTAGTCCGGGAACTCGCCGCCTTCGGCGGCGGCGAGGATGGCCGAGAGCATGCCGTCGCGGTCGGCGGGGCCGAGCCTGCGACCGGCAAGCCAGCCGCGCAGTGCGGGCAGCTCGCTGGCCAGCGACTGCGCCGCCTCGCGCAGTGCGGGCATGCCCTCGTTCGCGGCGTGATGCAGGCGAGTAGTGGAGGCGCGCAGAGCCTCCGCCCGCACCGGTTCGATGGCATCCAGCACGACCGCGAGCATCACGAGCGCCGCATCATTGACGCGCAGGCTGCCGGGCGCGAGGCCGGGCGCGTCGCGGAAGCGGCGCAGCTTCATCGAGCGGTGGCAGCTGTAGCAGTTGAACAGCGCAAAGTCAGGGAATACGCCGCGCGAGTGGCGTACGTCGGCGACGGTCGCGAGCGTGCGCGCGGCGGTCTCGGTGAGGCCTGCGAACCAGATGGAGACGCTGTCCGATTCCGCCTTGCGCTTGCGGTAGTCCTCGTCGCGCCGGTAGTGCTCGCGCCCGCCGCTGGTGCGCCAGAGCTCGGAGTAGGTGTCGAGTTCGAACACCAGCCGCGGGTGGCCGGCGGCCATCAGCGCGTGCGAGGCGTGACGATCGGCTGAGCCGACGTGGCAGGCAGAGCAGATACCGGCGCGCACCTCGGCGCGCTCCAGTGCGACCAGGCCCTGTGCGACGTTGTCGGCGTGCGTCACGCGCGTCGCGTCGTCGTGGCTCGCGATCCATCTGGACGAGCCGCCGTGGCAGAACTCGCAACCGACGCCGTCGTCGAAGTGGAAGCGCGGGCCGCGCAGTGCAGGCGCAACGTTCTCGGCGTGGCAGTCGAGGCAGAGCGGCTCGCGCGTCGCATCGGCGATGCCGAGACGCGCGGCCATGCGGCGCGAGGCTTCCTCGCGCAGCGTGCGGAAGGCGCCCGAATGCGGGTCGAAGTGCGACCAGGTGACGTATTCATTGCGCAGGACGGTCGAGCCTTCGAGCGGCTTCGCGACGCCGTGGCAGACGCCGGAGGCGCAGGAGGCGACGCCCAGGTGGCTTGCGGGCGCATCGGCGGCGCTCGCGACCGAGGCGAGCAGCAGGCCGCCTGCGAGCGCCGCGAATCGTGTGTTCTTACCAGTCATCCGGCACCACCCAGGGCGCGCCATCGCGGTCGAGGTACAGCCTGCGCATCTCGGCGCTGTTGAACGGCCGCGAACCACGCCGCCCGAATACTGCGACCTGTCCGCCCGTCTCGTCCA
>JBQTKI010000006.1:0-28903 GCA_052386275.1 Gammaproteobacteria bacterium | reverse complement strand
GCTGGACCGAGATGCTGGGTTGGCGCGCGTGCCTCGCCCTGGTCTTCAAGGGTGCGATGATCGACACGGGACTCGTGGCCGAGCGCCTGAAGCTTCTCGTTCGTCAGGACTGCCCAACGCTCCCGGATCGAAGTGACCTCGTCCTTGGCGGGTCCTAGTCCCCGCTTGGCGCGGTCCGTGTCGGCCCATTCGATCGAGGTCTTGGCGCCGAGGCCGGTTGCCTCCACCTGGCGGGTGGTCGTCAGGATGTGGGCATGGAAGTTCCGCTCGTCACCCTCCCGGTGTGGCTTGTGGATCGCGAAATCCACAGCACAACCGTAACGAGTGGCAATTTCCTGGCTGAATTCCCGGGTCAGGTCCAGCCGCTGCGCCTTGGTCAGTTCCTGCGGCAGTGCGACTTCGTACTCCCGTGCGACCCGGGCGTCCTTGCGCTTCTCTGCGACCTCAGCCGCGTTCCAGAGTTGCTGCCGGTCGCGCGCCCAGTTGATGTCGCGCTTGGCGGCCTCGACCGGCAGCACGATCTCGGCGTGCTCGACGCCGCACTTGCGCGTGTAGTCGAACACCTGGCCCGTCGTGTGGTCCTTGATCCGTTCGGCAGCGCGATACGCGGCAGCGGCAGTCGCGCTACGGCCAGCGCCGCGCGATACGGGCTTCACGGACAGGTGGTAGATGGCCATGCCAGCACGCGCCTCTTACGCTCTGCTCTGCGGGACCGGCGACCCGGAACGCGTGTGAACGCGGGCCGTAGCAGCCGGTCCCTCGTCGCCCCGCCGTATTGAAATGCACGCATCGCAATATTGCGGGGCCACACCGGGGGTCCTGGGGGCAAGGCGGAAACGCCGGCCCCCAGGCGCACTGAGTCGCGCAGCGACTCGTAAGTGCGCCCTTAGCGGTGTGGAGGCCCTGGGAAAACGCGGTGCCATGGGCGGGATGCTGCTGTGAGTGAGGACGGTGGTCCGGGGCTTGGACGCTACGCTCGGCGCCGCCGACTTGGAATAGCCTCAGCGAGTTTTCAGGCGAATGCAGTCGATATGCGGAGCGCATCGCAGCACCGCCTATCGTTCAATGGCTACAGGCCGCCGAGAAGTTCAGGTAAAGCGGGCCAGGCGGATTGAGGTGCAGTTCGGGGGCTGAGCTTTAAGGCACCGGACGTGTATCGGATCCGACGCGAACCGCTAGCAGCTGACCTGTGTACTGGTTTGTCCCACGCTATGGAGGATCGCGGTGTCCCTAATCCGCCAATACCTGCCAGGAACCATTCGGGCTGCGCAACGCGACTGTGCGGCTCTTAGTTCGCCGCTCGTAATCGAAGGATTCAATCTCAAGCACTGGCTGTCCACGTTCGCGAGCCCGATTCAGATTCAGCTGACCGACGAAAAGCCATGCATCCGGGCCGTTGGTCCAGGCACTCCAAACCGAGCCCTGCGATTCCGCCTGTTCCGCCCGCTCCTGAAAGGCTAACGGCAGACGCGCGAGATCCGGTTGCTTGCGCGCGGATTCGGGCAGCTTGCTGCTGCTTGCGACATAAGAATCGAGGAGAACTTGCACCTGCCTCGGGTCAACGAGCGTTCGGAGTCGGTGGGTTTGCATGGTGTGGCAGTCGCAGTCCTTTGCGGAAATCGGAGTCAACAGTGGGCAAATCCACGCTAGCGAGCGGCACCAAGACGGTGTGTGACGTGATTCAAGTTCTGTCGTGCTCGTGGGGATGGTGAGGCCGAAAATGGGCTCAATTCACCGGTTTGCGCGGGCGCATGTATACGGACAAGAGTCACGCCAGAAAAGGTCAGGGAGCACGGTGTCGCTAAGCAGCAGCGTGATTGGCTTGCGGTCCTCGAAGCCCGGCTCAGCAGCTTCGGGCAAGGAGCAATTCCGAAGCGCTCCGTAAGCGGAACACGGGCCTTTGGGATGCGCAGCGTCATGGACGGGATGCTGCTGCCGGTAAGGATGGTGGGCCGAGGCCTGGACGCTTCGCTCGGCGCCGCCGGCTAGGAATTGCCTCGGCGAGTTTTGGGGCGAATGCGCTCGGTATGCGCCGTGCCTGGATCTGCCCGCGGACGTAGAAATGCATCGGCGACGCCAGGAATCTGGCAGCCAACGCCAAAGGAGCATTCGATGAGGACGAGTGACAGGGGAGCGCAGATCTCGAAGCTGGAAGCAAGACTAAGGCAGCTCAGGAAGAAAGACCGCCTTACCAAAGCTCGACTCAGGAGACTCGACTCTCAGCGGGCAAGAAAGGACGACACGCGGCGGAAGATTCTCGTCGGAGCAATCGTGCTCGCGAAAGTCGGGCAGGGTGTCCTTGCGGAGGCGCAGCTGCGGCAGTGGCTGGATGGGGCGCTGAAGCGGGCGGATGATCGAACGTTGTTTGGTTTGTGAAGCGAGAGGCTGCAATCGAGGCAAAGCGGGCGTTGCCAGGCATATCTCCACAAACCCGACGTGCAGTGCAGTCGCCCTCCAATTGACCCGACTATTGGCGCGGCTGAAAATTACGTGCTCGCTCCTCGGCCTGCGCAATCTGGGCCCGCGTCATCTTGCGTGCTACGTCATTGCGATCGTGCGCGGCTGCGTCGTGCAACTCCCCCGGCGGAGCATTGGCTGCTGCGAGCGCGTACCACATGTAGGCCTCGACGAAGTCCTGCGTCACGCCTTGCCCATTGGCGTACATGAAGCCGAGGTTGTACTGGGAGATGGCAAGGCCTTTTTCGGCAGCTAGGCGATACCAGCGTGCGGCTTCGGCGTAGTCCTGCTCCACACCCTGGCCGTTGGCGTACATGACGCCGAGGAAACCTTGCGCCCACCCATCGCCTTGTTCGCCAAGCGGACGAAACTTGCGGTAGGCGATATCGTAGTCACCGCGCGTGAAGGCGGCGACGGCCTCGTCGAAATCGGTCCGTGTCGGCGTACTCGCAGCAACATTCGGCTCGGCCTTGCCTTCAACTTGGCCAGGCATGACGCCGAGGCTCGTTCCGCCGTCTGGCGCGGGTTCGTACGTGACGCGATACCGCACAAGCGTTCCACAGCGGTCGATCACCCAGTCCTCCACCGCGCTCTGCGAATCCGCAGTGATTACGGATCGAGCGACAACCTTGCGCACATCGCACTCGATGTCTTCGGCGCGATCCATGCCCATCACCATGAAGAGCGTATCGCGTTCCAGCCTCGGGCTTGCTGTCGTCTTGCCAGGTAGGGCCGTTTCAGCTCGAGCCCCGTAGCTGCTTGCGACAAGTGCAAAGACGATGTACGTGCTCGCGCGTCCGTATGAGGTCTTCATGCTGCACCTCTTGGGATCTAGGTATTAGCGAAATGGGGTAGTTGGTTCGTAGGCGGATTCTCCGGTTCCGAAATGGCGGACGTCCAGTATGCCACCCTAAACGCCCTCATGACCTACAGCGGCAACCCCCGCCGTGGTATCAAGCCGAACAGGACTCCGACACCGCTGTCAGGAAGGAAAACTAGGCCGCAAGTGACTTGAGGCGGACACATTGCAACTGGAAACTGCCTGGCGTCCGAGGTGCCGGGGACAGTCAAATGAATGGCAAGTGACCTAATCAATTGCCAGTATGACCTCGCCAGACGATCGCCTCAGATTCCCGCTGACTTGGCGTCCGCATCTCTTCTGGAGCTTTCAAGAACTCCTTGGCAATTGGTCGTCCAAACACGGCAAAGCTTGTTGTCTTCGGGCCAGCCGCGTTTGCGAAAGTCGGGCAGGGCGTTCTTGCGGAGGCGCAGTTACGGCAGTGGCTGGACGGGGCGCTTAGGCGGGCGGATGATCGGGCGCTGTTTGGATTGTGAAGCGATTTGCCGCATGGTGGATACTTGCAACCGGGGACGTTGTCGTGAAGGCGAACACCTAACATTGTTGCGCACGCGAACACGAAGATGATTTGCGACTTCTAAGGCCAGATGTACATGCGGAAACAGGTCGTGCTGGAATTCGCCCCTGACCTGAACACGTAACACGATTAGGATTTCATGGAACGCTATGGAACGGTTTGCGGTCGATGAGAGCGGGTACACCGGCATTGACCTTCTGAACCGGGCACAGCGCTTCCAGGGCGCTGCAGCCGTCGACATTTCGGACGAAAACGCGGCACGCCTCATCAAGGAGCACTTCCCAAAGCTGCAAGCGGCTGAACTCAAGTACGGAGCCCTGGCAGGCCGTCCGGGCAATCGCGAGCGTCTCGTCAACCTGCAGCGTGAGATCCTCGCGAATCACAACTGCGTCACCTACGTCTGTAACAAGCGATTCCTGCTCGTCCTAATGTTTCTGGACTATGCGACGGAACCCTGGTACTTCGAGCGTGGCGCGAACTTCTATCAGGACGGCCAGAACTACGCGATGGCGTCGCTCCTCTACCACATCGGGCCGGTGATGATGGGCGAGGAGACGTTCGAGGGAATTCTGGCCGCGTTTCAAAAGGCGGTGAAAGAGAAGACACGCGAGGCACTTAGCGAGCTCGTTGAACGTGTCCGACACTCGAACTGGGAGGGAACGCTCGCAGAAGGATTCGGCCCAATCGCGCAAGCCTCACCAGAATGCCTACGCGCCATTGGCACGCCAGGCGTATCGACCGACGCGGCAATCGTGGTGCTTCAGTCACTTATCAGTCGAATGGAAGTCATGGCTGCAGGACCGTACCGGGTCGAGCATGATCGGTCGAAGAACTTGCTCCAGTACAACGCGCTCCTTCAGCGCTTCATCGCTCACGATGCGGAAATCGAGTTTAGGCAGACGCGGATAGCGAGTATTAGGTTTCCGTTGAAGCTCTCCGAGGTGACGCAGGTTGATTCAAAGGACAGCCGTGCGGTGCAGCTTGCCGATGTTCTTGTTGGCGGAGTCATTAAAGCCGCAAACGTGCTGGCCGGATTACGTCAGGCGGACTTCGATCCGGTAGAACTGATGCAATTGTATCGCGATGATCAGATTATCCACCTCATGCCATCCCTCGACTTCGAGGAGGAGAAGAAGTTTCGCGAGGGCTCGCAGGCCGCCGAAGCCATCGAGTACTTCTCGAAACACCTTCACAAGTAGTCGGATTCATCGAGTTCAAACGAACGCGGTTGGTTGCAGTAGCGACTGCCTATAGTTGTAGACCTAGCGGTGCATGGTCCGAACGTTGCCGGGCTCAAAGCCGAAGCTCGGGAGTTTCGATTCGACTTCCTTCGCAAGGGTCGAGTCGAGCAGATGGGCGTAGACGCGAAGCGTCATGCGAGTGTCGCTGTGGCCGAGTAGTTTCTGAATCGTCTCCGCGCTTGCGCCCGCGTTGATAAGCAGGCTCGCGTATGTACGTCGCAGATCATGAAACTTGGCGGGCGGCTCCAGTCGAGCTGCCGTTGATACTTCCCGCATCGCGCGGGACACGCCGGTTCGGTGCCAGGGCTGGCCGTCTTTGCGTAGGAAGAGTGGGGCTTCGGGCCGCTTACCGGCACGCAGTTCATCGAAGAATCTCTGGCCCTCGGAACTCAGAGGCACAGAGCGAGATTTGCCAGACTTGGACTGCCAAACTCGGAGTGCGTCGCCGCCGATATCTTCGGCGCGCAGTGAGCAGAGTTCGCCAACCCGAAGTCCGGTGTAGAGGGTGCCGTAGGCGAGCCTCCGGAAGTCAGGCGGCGCGGCGTTAAGGAGGCGGCGGCACTCGTCTTTCGAAAGAAACCGCAAGCGCGGCTGGTCAACGTTCGCGAATGGCTTAACCCGACGCCACTCCGTGTCGCTCGTGAGGCGCCCTTGGCGCCAGGCGCGGTTAAGGGCAGCCTTCAGGACGTTCAGGAGGCGATTGGCGGTCGCCTGGCGGCGACGCTTGGCTTCGCGAGGGTCTAGGTCGTCCGGCGGCGGAACGCGCTTTATCGCGGGCATGGCTTCGTTTGCGGGCTTCTTGACGCGCACCCGGCGATTGGAGTTTGCGATGCTGTCACGCCACGCCTCAATTTCGGCTGTGGTCAAATCGGCGACCGGCCGATCGCCAAGTGCTTCGATCACCAGCCGAACCTGTGCCGCTGCGTGTAAATCGGGATGGGGCAACCGAGACTTGGCTCGCTGCTGCTGCTGCCAATCGCTTAGGGCGTCGGCAACCGTCATGCCCTGCGTGCGTGCCCCGGCTCGAAGAGGAAGTTCCTCACGCAGTGCTCGCCGCTGGGCATCGGCGAAAGTCAGGATCTCGCGGCCATCTGCATCGCCGTAGTCATCGGCATCGCCCAGGCGTTGCTTCACATAGGCGCCGGCTACCAAGCGTCGCACGTACCAGGTGCCGCCGAACTTACCCTTGTAGTAGCCGACTGCGAGTCCGGGATGGATTGAACGCCAATAGGGATCGATGCGCTGGCGCAGGCGGCTGCGGGCCTCGCGCGTCTCCAGTTTGGCATCCCGCGTCAATCTCGCCACGACCCTTCTCCGTCGGTTCGGCCGCCCCTGCGGCGATATTGCCGCAACTAGGCGGTAACAGTTCTTTGGTAAGTTTTGGTAAAAGTCCGGGTTGAACTGTAGCAGACGATCTGAGACACGGGTAGACGAAAGTCTTGTGTATCAGCGTCTTAGGCAGACGTTGCCGAACGGCAGAAACTGCGTTCAGTGCCCTTTCACGGCGGCAACCGGGGTTCGAATCCCCGTGGGGACGCCATTAAAGCGGATAGGAATTCCAAATGCCCATTGATGTCTGTCCGGGGGAGGGCGCGCGGCTGGGTGCCCGAAGCGGGCGCCGGAGGCAGGCTGTAACCGCGTGCGGTGACGCCAGCGACTGGAACAGCTGCAGCAGGCGCTTGAGACGGCTGCGCGGGCGGTAGCCGGGATCAGGCGGTGGCGTGATTGGATCCCACGGCGGGGGCGGTATCGTGGTGTCGGGTGACGCGCGTCGGTTAACGTGTAGCCATGTCCGTCACCGGAAAGACGTCGTGCGCCGACCAAGCTCCCGCCTCCTGACCGCTTTCCTCGCACTGGCGCTCGCGGGACCCGTACCCGCGCATGCCGGGCTCGACCGCACCGAGCGAGCGATCGCGCGGCATGCGGCCGCAGGGCAGGACGCTGCCGAGGCCCTGCTGCAACGCGCCGTGAATATCGCGAGCCCGACCGAGGACACATCCGGCGTGCGCGCGGTCGGCGCAGTGTTCGCCGAGGAGTTGCGCGCCATCGGCTTGCGCACCCGCTGGGTGGAGCTGCCCGCCGGAATGCAGCGCGCCGGGCACCTCGTAGCTGAGACGGGCGGCTCGCGCGGCAAGCGCCTGCTGCTGCTCGGCCACCTCGACACGGTGCTCGCCGGCGAGCGCTTCCGCCACGAGGGCACGCGCGCCTTCGGCACCGGGACGGCGGACATGAAGGGCGGGGTCGTCGTGATGGTCCAGGCCCTGAAGGCGCTGCACGCGGCCGGCGCGCTCGAGGGCAGGCGAATCACCGTCCTGCTGACCGGCGACGAGGAGGATGCGGGCATTCCGCTCGCCGAATCGCGCGAGCCGATGCTCGAGCTCGCCCGACAGAGCGATGCCGCGCTCAGCTTCGAGGCCGCGATCGATGGAACCGCGACGATCGGTCGCCGCGGCGTCAACAGCTGGATCCTCGATGTGACGGGCCAGACCGGTCACTCGAGCGGCATTTTCGGCCCGGAACGAGGCAGCGGCGCGGTCTACGAGGCAGCGCGCATCCTGGCCGCGTTCCAGGCGGAGCTCGGCGCCGAAAAGTACCTCACGATCAATCCCAGCGTGATCGTCGGCGGCACGAAGGCCACGCTCGAAGACTATGTCGGCAGCGCCGAAGGCAAGACAAACGTGATCGCGCCGACCGTCATCGCCCGGGGCGATATCCGCTATATCAGCCTCGAGCAGGAACGCTCGGCACGCGAGCGCATGCAGTCCATCGTCGCGCGCCACCTGCCGCAGACCGGCGCGACACTGCGCTTCGACGACGGGGCCTATCCGCCGATGACGCCGACGCCCGGGAACGAGGCTCTGCTGAAGGTGCTCGACGCCGCGAGCCGCGACCTCGGCCTCGGGCCGGTCCCAGCGCTGGACCCGGCCGACCGCGGTGCCGGCGACATCGGTTTCATCGCGCACCTGC
This sequence comes from Gammaproteobacteria bacterium, assembly GCA_052386275.1. Classification (GTDB taxonomy): domain Bacteria; phylum Pseudomonadota; class Gammaproteobacteria; order Steroidobacterales; family Steroidobacteraceae; genus SCUD01. The sequence goes on along the minus strand of JBQTKI010000006.1, from coordinate 20,862 downwards.
TGCCCTGCCTCGACGGCCTCGGCAGCGGCGGTGGCGGCAACTCGCATGCGCCGGGTGAGTACACAGACCTCGCAACGCTGACGCCGATGACGCAGCGCGCCGCCGTGCTGATTCACCGGTTGAGTCGGTAATCCACCCGCATGCCGGGCAGCGAGCTGCGCCAAGCACGGAAGACCACCACCGTGCCTGAGACCATATGCCGAGTTTCAGCCAGCCTGTTGACACCCGGAATGGGGTGTTGCCGCTCTGCCGGTTAGGTCACGCTGTCCTTGAGGTGCTCGACCAGCTTGACGTAGCCCTTCATGGCTACGTCCTTGCTCATGCCTTTGCGTGCGGCCCAGGCGTCGTACTTGGCTCGCGCCACGAAGTCGAAAGCGCCCGGCCGGTCGCCCGCGACGTCTCCCTCGGTCCCCTGCTTGTAGTAGGAGTACAGCTCGAGCAGCGCGTCGTTGTCGGGCCTGGTGGGCAGCTGCTTGGCGGCTGCCTGGGCCGCTTCGAAGTCCTTCTTGAGATCGCTCATGGCTGGCGGCCTCCCCGCCGCTTTCTTCTGGAAAATCAATTATATGACCGACAACGCACGGTGCGGAGGACTGTGACGCAGTTCACGTTCCGGCCATGCTGATCGTCTAGACTGGTTTGGGGTTCGTCAATACGCCGGGGCGCCGGGGATCGCGCGTCCGTGGCGCCGTGCGCGGAATGTCCATACGAATTTTCAGGCACTACGTGCAGCTGCCGGTCGTCCTGCTCATCCTGCTGGAGGCGGTACTGGCGGTCCTTGCCCTGCAGATCGCGCACGGCCTGGTTGCCCCGTCCGGCCTGACCGGTGCCCTTTGGAAAGTCCTCCCCGGCGAACTGACCCTGTTCGCGGGTCTCGTCACCGTCGCCCAGGCCGCGATGGGCCTCCACAATGCCCGCCTGCGCGCCGGGCCGATCGGCATCCTGCTGCGCCTGACCCTGGCGGCATTGACGACCCTCGCGGCGCTCCTCGTGATCGGGTTCTTTGTGCCCAATTTCGAGGTCTCGCTGCTCCGATACGCGTCGGCGCTCGCCATGGTCGTGATCGCGAATTTCGTCCTGCGATGGGCCGTCGTGCGCTTCCTGCCGACGGAACTCTTCAAGCGCCGGGTGCTGGTGTACGGGGCGGGCTGGCAGGCACAGAGCATCAGCGGCCTCAAGCGCCGCACAGACCGGATCGGGTTCCTGGTGGTCGGTTACGCGCAAACCGAGGGCGACGCGCCCGCAGGTCACGATGCATTGTCACTGGAGCCGGGGCAGCTGTTGCCATACTGCCAGCGCAACGAAGTGGATGAGATCGTGGTCGCAATGGACGACCGCCGCCGCGCCTTCCCGCTGCACGACTTGCTCGAGTGCCGGCTGCACGGCATCGAGATCATCGAGCTGCTGAGTTTTCTCGAGCGCGAGACGGGCAAGGTGCGCCTCGAGGTGCTGCACCCGAGCTGGATGATCTTTTCGGAGGGCTTCCGCAAGAGCCTGTGGCGCGACGTGCTGGGCGCCTCGCTCGACCTGTTCGCCAGCATCGTGTTCCTCGCGGTGGCCTGGCCCTTCATGCTTGTCACCACGATCGCGATCAAATTCGAAGACGGCTGGCGCGCGCCCGTGCTCTACCGGCAGCGGCGCGTCGGCAAGGCCGGCGTCGAATTCGACGTAATGAAATTCCGCAGCATGGACGTGGACGCCGAGCGCGACGGCGTGGCGCGCTGGGCTGAGCGCAAGGACACGCGCATCACCTGGGTCGGCCGCCTGATCCGTCAGTTGCGCATCGACGAGTTCCCGCAGGTGTTCAACATCCTGAAGGGTGAGATGCGATTCGTCGGTCCGCGGCCAGAGCGGCCCGAGTTCGTCGACGAGCTGTCGCAGAAGATACCGTATTACCGCGAGCGGCACGTAGTTGCGCCGGGGCTGACCGGGTGGGCGCAGCTTTGTTATCCGTACGGCTCCTCGCAGCAGGATGCCGCCGAGAAGCTCCAGTTCGATCTCTATTACATCAAGAACCGCAGCCTGCTGTTCGATCTCGCGATCCTGGTGCAGACCGTCGAAGTCGTGCTGTTCGGCAAAGGCGCGCGGTGAGGGCCCCGTGAGCACCTTCGGCCTCATCAGTTACGGGACCGCAGGCCTCGGGTTCCTGCTGTTGCTGGCAATGCTCGTGACGAGCTGGAAGGGCAGGGCCGCGGGCCGGAGGCTCATCGTCGCGGTCGCCGCCACCGCGACCTGGGCCGGGATTCTTGCATGGCAGGCCGTGCATCCGGACCTGCCCCTGTTGCTGGTGTACACGGTCGAGATCCTGCGCGACGGTGCCTGGATCGCGGTCATCCTCGGCCTCGGTCGCCCGCTGGTGCCGAGAGTGCTTGCGATCGGCTCGCGCGGCCTGTGGTTTCTGTTGCTCGCCGCCGCCTGGGCGCTCGCCGCGCTGCGCGGTGCCGACCTGATTCGCGCCGGGCTGGACGAGCTCTTCGTGCCCAGTGGCATCGCGATGGCGCTGGCCGTGCTCGTGCTGCTCGAGCAGGTCTATCGCAATGCAGCGCCGTCGGATCGCGCCGCGCTGCGCTACCTCGTGATCGGCCTGGGCGGCGTGTTCGCCTATGACCTGTTCCTGTATTCCCAGGCGGCACTGTTCGATGGCATCGCCGAGGACGCCTGGTTCGCGCGCGGACTGGTGACGGCCATGATGGTGCCGCTGATCGCGATCGCAGCGCGCCGCAATCCGCAGTGGTCGCTCGACGTATTCGTGTCGCGGCAAGCCGTGATGTTTACGACTTCCGTCATCGCGATCGGCATGTACCTGCTCCTGATGGCGCTCGGCGGCTACTTCCTGCAGGCCTTCGGCGACCGTTGGGGCACGGCAGCAAACCTGGTGTTCTTCGTGGGCGCCGCGGTGGTGCTCGCAGTCGTCGTGATGACGGGCTTTGCGCACCGCCGGCTGCGGGTATTCGTCAGCAAGCACTTCTTCCGCAACAAGTACGACTACCGGGTTGAATGGCTGCGCTTCGTCGAGACGCTGTCCGGCGCGGGTGGCGTGGCCGTCCGCCGCACGAGCGTGCAGGCCATCGCGCAGATCTTCGAAAGCCCCGGCGGCGTCCTCTACGTGCACGACGCATCGGGACGGCAGTTCCTGCCGGCGGCGGCCTGGCCGATGGGCCTCGAGGACCTGCCGGGCCTGGAGCCGGTCGATGATGGCCACCCCATGGTGCGATTGATGACGGAGCGCCAGTGGATCCTGGACCTGCGCGAACTGGCGCGCGAGCGTCGCGCTCCACGCAGGGTCGAAATCCCGGGGTGGCTGATGGGACTCGCCCAGGTGCGCCTCATCTCCCCGCTGTTGCAGGGAGCGGAGATGCGTGGTTTCGTCATGCTCTACGATCCGCCACCGCCGTTCGAACCCACTTTTGAGGACCGGGACCTGCTGCGCACGGTGGGTCGGCACGTCGCGACGCTGATCGCCCAGCAGGAAGCAGACTTCAGGCTGGCGGAGGCCCGGCAGTTCGAGGCCTACCACCGGCTCACCGCATTCCTGATGCATGACCTCAAGAATGCGGTCGCGCAATTGCAGCTCGTGGTCGGCAATGCGATACGGCACAAGGGCAATCCGGAGTTCATCGCCGACATGGTCACGACGGTCGGCAATGCGTCCGAGCGCATGAACCGGCTGATCGAGCAGCTGCGTGACAGCGCGCGCGCGCCCGCAGAGGCGACCGTGGACCTGGTGAGCGTGGCGCACGCCGTCATCGGGCGCTGCACGGACCGGCAGCCGGCGCCGGTGATCGCTGATGCACCGGAGACTCCGCTGCCGGTGCGTGCCGACAGCGCCCGCCTGTCGAGCGTACTCGAGCACGTGATCCGGAACGCACAGGATGCCAGCACGCCGGCGGACAGCATTAGACTGACCATTGAAGCCAGGGACGGGCAGGCCACGATCGTGGTGGCCGACAGCGGGGCCGGCATGACGGCCGAATTCGTGCGTGAGCGGCTGTTCAGGCCGTTCGACAGCACCAAGGGTGCGAAAGGCATGGGCGTTGGAGCCTATCAGGTGCGCGAATACGTGCAGGGGATAGGCGGATCGGTGCAGGTGCAAAGCCAGCGGGGCAGGGGAACGCGGTTCGAGATCCGGCTGCCGGTCCTGACGACGCCCGCGGGTGAAGCATGACCCAAGAAAGACCGAAACTCCTGATCGTCGAGGACGACGCGGGCCTGCAGAAGCAACTGCGCTGGACTTTCGACGACTACGAGGTGCTGCCGGCCAGGAACCGTGCCGAAACGATCGCGATGCTGCGCCGTCACGAGCCGCCGGTCGTGCTCCAGGATCTTGGCCTGCCACCGGATCCAGAAGGTGTCGCGGAGGGATTCGAGTCGATTCGGGAAATGCTGGCGCTCGCACCCCAGACGAAGGTCATCGTGGTCACTGGCCACGCGGATCAGGAAAACGCGCTCAAGGCGGTGGCGCAGGGCGCCTTCGACTTCTGCCAGAAACCGCTCGATGAGGCGGTGCTGAGACTGATCGTCGCGCGCGCATTCTACATCCACGGGCTCGAGGAGCAGAACCGGCAACTGAGCCGCGGCCTGGCGACCTCCCCGATCCAGGGAATCATCGCGACCGACGCCGGCATGCTCCGGGTCTGCAGGCTGGTCGAGAAGATTGCGCCCGCCGACGTGACGGTGCTGATCCAGGGGGAGAGCGGCACCGGCAAGGAACTCGTCGCGCGCGCGCTGCACGACATGAGCCAGCGGCGCAAGGGGCGCTTCGTCGCGATCAACTGCGCTGCGATCCCGGAGCAGCTGCTCGAAAGCGAGTTGTTCGGGCACGAGAAAGGCGCGTTCACCGGCGCGCTCAAGACGACGCAGGGCAAGTTCGAGATCGCGAACGGCGGCACGCTGTTCCTCGATGAAATCGGCGACATGCCGCTCGCGCTGCAGGCCAAGCTCCTGCGTTTCCTGCAGGCGCGCGTCATCGAGCGGGTCGGCGGCCGCGAGGAGATCGCGGTGGACGTGCGGGTGGTCTGCGCGACCAACCAAGACCTCAAGTCGCTGATCGCGGCACAGCGATTCCGCGAGGATCTCTATTACCGGATCAGCGAGGTACCGGTCACGATCCCGCCGCTGCGCGAGCGCACGGGCGACGCGGTCGTGCTTGCGAACGTGTTCCTGCAACGATTCGGCGCCCAGCAGGGTTCGCCGCGGCGCGGTTTCACGCCGGGAGCGCTGTCCGCGATCCAGTCCTACGGCTGGCCCGGCAACGTGCGCGAGCTCGAGAACAAGATCAAGACCGCCGTCATCATGGCGGACGGGCCGCTGGTCACCGAACAGGACCTGGGCCTCGCTGCCGGCGCGGCGCCACAGGTATTGAACCTCAAGGACGTGCGCGCCCAGGCCGAGCGGCAGGCAGCGGTGCAGGCGCTCGCCGCCGCGGACGGAAATGTTTCGAAGGCCGCGGCACTTCTCGGGGTCAGTCGCCCGACGCTGTACGACCTGATGGACCGCTGCGGCATCCCGCGCCCCGGCGGCCAGGAATCCGAATGATTGCCGCGAGGGGCGCGCTTACCCGTCTGCGCGCCGTCGCCCTCGTGCCGGGAGCAACCGCGGCGGCAACCGCCGCGCTGTGGCCCGCAGCCACGTCCATCGCCGGCAATTGGATCGAGATCCACGATTACCAGCATGGATTCCTGATCGCGCCGGTGGCGCTCGTTTGGCTGCTGGTCGCGGCGTGGCAGCAGCGGTCCGAGCCGCTGCGCCCTGCGTCGGTCGGGCTCGCGATGCTTGCGGGCATACTGCTCGCCTGGCTGGTCGCGCTGCGGGCGCATAGCGACATCGCGATGGAGGCGCTGTTTCCAGTCATCGTCTGGCTCACCATCTACGCGGCGGCCGGCTGGCGCATCGCGCGCGAAGCCGCCGGCGCCATCGCATACCTCTACTTTGCGATCCCCGTGTGGGAGTTCCTGTTGCCGGCACTGCAGTGGCTGAGCGTGCATGCCACCGAAGCGGCACTCGCGCTGGCCGGCATTCCGGCGGAAGTCACCGAGTATTTTGTCACCCTGCCGGCCGGCAGTTTCCAGATCATCGAGGGCTGCAGCGGCAAGCGCTACTTCATGGTCGCGCTTGCGGTCTCGGTGATCGCCGGCGTGTTCCGCCACCTGCGTGGCTGGCGCCTGCTGGAATTGGTCGCGCTAGGCGGCGCGCTGGCACTCCTCGCGAACTGGATCCGCATCTTCGTCGTCATCGCAGCCGGCCATGCGACCGACATGCAGCACTACCTGGTCGCCGTGGAGCACCAGACCTTTGGCAATGTCGTGTTCGCGGTTCTGCTGCTCGCGATCTATGTTTCCGCGACGATCATCGGCGAACGGGCGACCGGTCGTCGTGACGTCGCGCTGGTCGCGGGGTCAGGGACGGCGGTGGATGCTGCACCCGCAATCGTTGTCGCACCATTTCTCCTGCTGGGCGCTGTGGCGGCGGTCGTACACGTCCCGGCGCAAGCTGCGGCCGCGACGGGACTCGGCCTTGGCCCGCTGCCGGTCGCGGCGGGCGACTGGCTCGGCCCGATGCCGCCGCTCCCCACCTGGTCTCCGCGTTTCATCGGGACTGACGGCGAGCAGCACGCGAGTTACCGGCGCGCAGACGGACGCGCGGTCCAGCTCTACCTCAATCTCTATCGCTCCCAGCAACCCGGCAAGGAGCTGGTGAATTTCCGCAATAATCTGCTGGCACCCGGGGCCTGGTCGCGGGCATGGCCGCAACGCGTCGAGAGACTCGAGGCGATCGACGCCCCTGCGCTTGCCGCGCTGGAGGTGCACGCACCCCCCGGGCAACGCTGGCTGCTGGCTTATGTCTACAAGGTCGGCGACTGGACCACGATGCAGGCGCCGCTGGCCCAGGCCGGCTACGGCCTGCAATCGCTGATCCGGCCGGCGCCCTCCGGAATCGTGTCATTGACGGTACAATGCTCGGAGAATTGCCAGGAAGCGCAGGCACTTGTGCAGGTTTTCTGGCAAGACATGTCAAGTTCCATCCTGGGGATGATTTCCGACGATGCGGCCTGATTCGCATAACGGGCGGCCACTGCGGGCGACGGCAATAGCGGCCGCCGCCGTCCTCGCCGGTGCCTGCGACGCCTTTCTGGGCGTCGAGGACCGGCTCGACCGGGCTGCCGCGGCACTCGCTGGCGGCGATTACGTCGCGGCAATGACGGAAGCCAAGAGCGCGGTGGAAAAGGAACCGGATCATGCGGGCGCGCGACTGCTGCTGGCGGAGGTAATGCTGCAGTTTGGCGATGCCGCCACCGCGCGCGTCGAGCTTGACCGTGCGCAGCAGCTAGGTACGGAGCCAGATGCGCGACTGCGCTACCGCATCCTGCTGGGCCAGGGACGACACGAGGAATTGATCGAATCGCTGGCAGCCGATGTGTCGCTGGACGACCAGGCACGCCTGCAGCTGATTGCCGAAGCCGAGCTCGCGCAGGACGACGCCGAGCGTGCGCTTGCGACGATCCGGCAGGCTCGCCAGCGTGATGCCGAGGATGACGACGCCGCGTTCCTGGAAGTTCGGGCACTCTGGCAGGCGGGCCACCAGCAAGAAGCGCTGTCGGCGCTTGGCCGGCTGCATCGGCGCAATCCGGAGCAGGCGCGCTGGTGGCTGTACCGCGGCCGCTACCTGCTGAGCCTTGGCCAGCCGGAGCCGGCCCGCGACGCGTTCGCGAAGGCGGGCGCGGCACCGCAGGCGACGCTCGATTTCCTGGAGCAGGTCGGAGCGATTGCCGGGCTCGCCGAATCGAACCTCGCTGCCGGCGACGTCGCCGCAGCAGAGCAGGCCTTGGCCAAGATGCAGCAACGCGCCCCGGGCGCGTTCGGGACGCTGTTCCTGAGAGGCCGCATCGCGCTCGCGCGCCGCGACTACGTGGCCGCGACGGCAGACCTGCAGCGCGCGCTGGCGGAGCGTCCCGGCATGCCGTTCGCGCGGCTCCTGCTCGGCGCGTCACTGCTGCACCAGGGCCTGCTGGAACAGGCGGATGTGGAGTTCTCGCAACTGCTGGCCGAACAGCCCGACAACGCCGACGCGCGCAACCTGCTCGCGAGCGTCTACGTCGCGCGCAACGACATCGAGAGTGCGCGGCGCGTGCTCGCCGCCGCGCCCGCCGGCGCCGCCGCGCATCCGGCAACCGGCTGGATGATGGGCGGCCTGATGTTGCGCGCCGGGCAATCCGCCGAGGCCATCGGCATGCTCGAGGCATCGGTCGCGATGGACCCCGACAACTCGGCATTGCAGCTCGACCTCGTGCGAGCCTACCTGTCGGCGGGAGAGCCCGAGAAAGCGCGACGACTTCTTGCCACGTTGCCGGATGAACAGGGCGGGCTCGAGCGGAGGCATCTGACGGTCGTGGCGACCACACGTGGCCTGGATCCTGACGAAGCAGGAAAGGGCGTGACCGCATATGCAGCCGGGCGGCCGGATGACGCCGCGGCCCAGGCGGCGGCGGGCGCCTACTTCCTCGCCGTGGGCGACCTGGCCACGGCGGAGCCTGCCTTCGTTCGCGCGGTCGAGCTCGCACCCGCGAGCGCCGAAGGGCGCCTTGGGCTTGCCGCGATTGCCCTGCGCAAGGGCGATGCAAAGGGGGCCGAGACGGTGTTGCGTCAGGGGCTGGCCGCGCAAGGGGGCGACCAGCGAGTGTTGATCGCGCTGTCGGAGGTCGCACTGGCACGGCATGACCGTGCCGCGGCCCGGCAGTGGTTGGAGCAGGCGATCGGCTCGGACCCCGCGTCGGTCGAACCAAGGCTGCGTCTCGCCGAGCTTGGTTTCGCGGACAAGGATCCGTTGCGGGCACAGTCGCTGCTGGAACAGGCGCTGGAAGTTGCGCTCGACGACGGGACTGTCCACCACCGCATCGCGGGAATCCACGTGCGCCAGGCGGACTACGACCGTGCGTTGGTCCATTTCAACCAGGCGGCGACGCGGGGCGTGCCCGGCGCCGCGCTCGATGCGGTGCGCGCGCTGATTGCGCTCGGCCGCGAGGACGAAGCCCGCAGCCGCCTCGAGCAGGAGATCCGACGCGACCCGAAGGCGGCGATGCCGGTCGCGATGATCGCGGCACTGGATGCCGCTGACCGGCGCCTGGAGCGGGCCCTGGAGCGCGTCGCGGCCCTGGAGCGTGGCGGCGGCGCCCCTGCGGCAGCAGCCGAGATTCGGGGCGACCTCTTTGCAATGAGCGGGCGGCCCGCGGAGGCGGCGCAGGGGTACGCGCGGGCTGCGCAGTTGCGACCGAACGAGATGCTTGCGATCAAGGAGTTCTACGCGCGGGTATCGGCAGGCGAAAAGGCGCCGGAGTCGCCGCTGCAGCGCTGGCTCGATCACAATCCGCGTTCGGCAGGTGCCCGCTATCTGCTCGCCGAACGCCACCACCGGGTCGGCCGCCGGGCGGAAGCGATCGCGGAATATGAACGGGTCCTGCAGTCGGGTCCGCACGCCTTCGCGCTCAACAACCTTGCGCTGCTGTACCAGGAGTCAGGCGATCGTCGCGTGGTGGCAACCGCGAGACGCGCGTTTGAAATGTCGCCGGCGAACCCGGCGATCGCCGACACCTACGGTTGGATCCTGGTGCAGCAGGGACAGACGACGGAGGGGCTGCGGGTGCTGGCCGCGGCGATGGAAGGCGCGCCTTCGCATCCCGACATCCGCTACCACCACGCCGCCGCGCAGGCGCGCGTTGGGCACGAGAACGAAGCGGCGGTCAATCTTCGCGCGCTGCTCGAGTCCGCACCCGAATTCGAGTCCCGGCGCGAGGCGGAGCGCCTGCTCGCCGCATTGGATGGAGGTTGACTTGAGGATGCTTCGACTGACAGCAGTGATCGCCGCCTGGCTTGCCGTTGCCGCGCCTGCGCCGGCGCAGCCGGACGAGACCGGCACCGATTACATCATCGGCCCGGGCGACACCATCCAGATCTTCGTCTGGCGCAACCCGGAACTCTCCGTGACGGTGCCGGTGCGGCCTGATGGCAAGGTCTCGACGCCGCTGGTCGAGGACATGGTCGCGGTCGGCAAGAAGCCGTCGGAACTCGCGCGCGACATCGAGACGCGCCTGGCCGAGTATATCCGCAGCCCCCAGGTCAACGTGATCGTGACGAGCGCGCAGAGCACGTTCAGCCAGGTGACCGTGATCGGCCAGGTGCGCACGCCGCAGTCGGTGCCCTACCGCGAGGGCATGCGCATGATGGACTTGCTCCTGGCGGTCGGGGGGCTGACGGAGTTCGCGGCCGGTAACCGGGCCAAGCTGATCCGCAAGGAAGCCGACGGGAAGGAAAAGGAGACCCGGGTCAAGCTCAAGGACCTGTTGACGCGCGGGCGGCTGGACCAGAACCTCGAAGTGCGGCCGGGCGACGTGCTGATCGTTCCCGAATCCGTATTCTAGGGGCCTGGAGCAGCGATGCAGACGCAGGCAATGATCAACCAGGTGCTGGACGAGGTCCGCGGGGCCTGGCGCTTCCGCTGGTGGGGCCTGGCTGCCTCGTGGGCGCTCTGCCTGGTCGGCTGGCTGATTGTGCTGCGCATGCCCGACACCTACGAGGCGAGCGCGAGGGTATTCGTGGACACGCGCAGCATCCTGCGTCCATTGCTCGAGGGGCTCGCGGTGAATCCCGACGTCGCGTCGGGCCTCGACCTTGTCCGCGCCGCGCTGCTGTCGCGGCCCAACATCGAGAAGGTCGCCCGTGAAACCGACCTCGACCTGCGCGCCAAGACGCCGGCGCAGCATGACGCACTCATCCGCAGCATCCAGGAGCGAATTCGAATCGAAGGTGTGGACGCCCGCGCCACCACGCGCCCGGGAGAGGGGCTCTACCGCATCGGATTCCAGGATACGAGCCGGCAGAAGAGCCTCGAGGTTGTTCAGACGCTGCTCAATGCCTTCGTCGAGGACGCACTCGGCGAGAAACGGGTCGGTCAGGAGACCGCGGAACGCTTCCTGGACGAACAGATCTCGGACTACGAACGCCGCCTCAGCGAGGCCGAAGCGCGCCTCGCGGACTTCAAGAAGAACAACGTGGGACTGATGCCCGACGACCGCGGCGACTACTTCACGCGCATGCGGCTGGAGACGTCGACCGCCGGCGACCTGCGGACGCAGCTTGCGGTCGCCGAGAGCCGGCGCGCCGAGATCGAGCGCCAGCTTGCGGGCGAGGAGCCGTTCCTGTTCGGATTCGATGCGGGTCCGGAGTCGACGCAAGGGTCCGGTGCGACCGGCGACCTGAGCTTCCGGATCCAGCAGCTCGAGAAGACGCTCGACGAACTCCTGCTGCGCTACACCGAGAAGCATCCCGAAGTCATTTCGACCCGCGCCACCCTCGAGGAGCTCAAGCGCCGGCGGGATGAGGAACTCGAGCGCGTGCGGGCTAGCGGGCGCGGCACCGGCAGCCTCTCGTCGTCGCTCAAGACCAACCCGGTCTACCAGGGCCTCGAGATCGAGCTGAACCGGACCAAGATCCGGGTCGCGGAACTGCGGCAGGAACTGGCCCAGGCGCAGGGCCGCGTGGCGTCGCTGCGCCAGCGCGTGGACGCCGTGCCTGAAGTCGAGGCCGAGCTCGCAAGGCTGAACCGCGACTACGAAGTGACCCGCCAGCGCTACCTGGAGCTCGTGCAGCGGCGCGAAACCGCATCCATTTCCGAGCAGGCCGACCGCACCGGCACCGTCAAGTTCCAGGTCATTGACCCGCCGGCCGCCGGTTTCCGGCCGGTCGCACCTAATCGCCCGCTGTTGCTCGTGGGCGTGCTGTTGCTCGGTCTCGCGACCGGCGCAGGAGTCACCTGGCTGATGAACCAGATGCGGCCGGTGTTTCACGGCGCGCGCCGACTCGCGGAAGTGACCGGCCTGCAGGTGCTGGCCGCGGTCAGCCGCACGTTCGAGGACCGGCACCGCCAGGAACGCAGGCAGGAACTCCTGCGGTTCTCAACCGCGACGATTGCGCTGGTGCTCCTTTTCGGGCTTGTCTACGTGATCCAGCTGCCAAGCGTCGCGCTGCTGCAGCGCCTGAGTGGATGACCCGCGCATGAGCATCGTCGAGAGGGCATTGAACAAGCTGAAGGCCTCGGCGCCCGCGCCGGCCGCGCGCGCCGAGCCGCCGCCAACGATCCGCGTTGGAAGAGTCGTGGACGTGGAGCGCCCAAAACCGGATGCCGCGGCGCTGCCACAGCCCCGGGCGATACTCGGCAACCGCCTGCGCACGGTGCGTATCGACCTCGCGGCCCTGCGCAGCAACGGTTTCCTGCCGCCCGAGCAGCACGAACGCGAGCTCGCGCACCAGTTCCGCACCATCAAGCGGCCGCTGATCCGGCATGCGCTTCCGCCGGGCGAGCCGCTGGCCGGGCCGGTGGCAGCCGGCAGGCGCACGATCATGGTTTCGAGCGCGCTCCCGGGCGAGGGCAAGACCTTCACGGCGGTCAACCTGGCGCTGAGCCTGGCGATGGAAAAGGACCACTCGATCCTGCTCGTGGATGGCGACGTCGCCAAGCCGAATATCAGCCAGATCTTCGGCGCCGGCAACGAGCCGGGACTGCTCGAGCTCCTGGCCGACGCGCGTCGCTCGGTCGAGTCGGTGATCCTCTCGACCGACACGCCGCGACTCAGCCTGCTGCCCGCCGGAAAGCCCTCGGATGTTGCCACCGAACTGCTGGCCAGCGCGCGCATGCGCCAGGTGCTGGACAATCTCGAGCGGATCGACCCGCACCTCCTGATCGTGTGCGATTCGCCGCCCATTCTGCTCACCAGCGAGGCGCGCGTGCTCGCGAGCCTGTTCGAGCAGGTGGTGCTCGTGGTTCGCGCGGGCGCGACGCAGCAGCAAGCGGTGATCGATGCGATCGAAGCCATCGGAGACAAGCCGGGGCTGCGGCTGGTGCTGAACCAGGCGCACCGGGCCGGCGCCGCCGGCAACTATTACGGCTACGGCTACGTTTATGGCTACGCGGCAAGCGAAGCATCCAACATCACCCAGACGGGGAAGTCATGAATAGATACAGCAGCATCTTCCCGGCGGCAGCGGCATTCGCGCTCGCGTCAGTTGCGATAGCGCAGGAGAGGACCTTCTCGGTCAGTGCGGGAGCCACCCGTTCGGACAACATCGCGCGCGCGAGCGCGAACGAAGTGTCCGACACGATTGCGGAGGCCGGCCTGCAGCTCGGCCTGCGGCGGGAAGGCCGGCTCGACACCGACGTCGCGGTCAACCTGCGCTACCTGAGCTACCTCGACGACACGTTCGACGATGAACTGGTGGGCGGACTCAGCGGGCGCCTGAGCTTCGCATTCGTTCCGGATCGCTTCATGTGGGTCCTCGAGGACGAGTTCGGCCAGAGCTTCATCGATGCGCGCGACATCGAGACCGCGGCCAACCGCCAGAACCTCAACGTCTTCAGCACCGGCCCGACTCTCGTGCTGCCGCTGGGGGAACGCACCGAACTCTCGGTCTCCGGTCGCTGGACGGACGTGAACTACGAAGAGAGCGACCTCGACAGCGAAAGAGTGGTCGGCATGCTCGCGCTATCGCGCGCGATGAGCGACACCAGCACGCTGTCGCTCAATGCGTCGACGCAGCGAGTGGAGTTCGACGAGTCGCCGCCCAACAGCAACTACGACCTGCACTCGGCCTGGCTCGGTTACCAGGCGCGCGGGGCGAGGACCACGCTGTCGGTTTCCGGCGGCATGACCTCACTGCACGACTTCGGCACGAGCAGCGACGGGCCTTTGTTCGACCTGGCCGTAACGCGCGAACTGGGCTCGCGCTCGTCGCTGTTCCTGAGTATCGGTACGCGATTCTACGATGCCGCCGACTCCATGGTCCGCGAGCGCGGATTCCAGGACATCGTGACCGGCAACGAAGATGTGGTGCCGGCGCGTGACCCGTTCCAGCAGGACTATGCGACCATCGCCTGGACGCTCGCGGGCGCGCGAACGACGCTCGAATTGTCGGCGGAATGGCGCGACGAGGAGCGGGAGGTGGATGTCACCTTCGACCGCGAAAGTCTCGGTTTCGGCTTCGAATTGTCGCGTCGCATCGGGCCGCGCACCAACCTGTCGCTCTTTGGCCGCCACACCGGCGACGATTTCAGCGTGAGCGGTGTGGACTTTGACGAATGGTCGGCGGGCCTGGGGCTGGACAGGGAACTCTCGGCGACCATCGCGCTCGGGCTGCGCGCGGAGCGCTTCGATGGCAACGGCGATACGTCGGCCGGCGTCGGCACGAGGGACTACGCGGAGAACCGCTACACCTTGAGGTTCACGTATTCCCCCGACAACTGACCGGCGCGGACCCGCCGTGAAATGAGCATCGTCAACGCCTTTTCGGTGGACGTGGAGGACTACTTCCACGTCGAAGCCCTGGCGCAGGCCGTGCGACCCGGCGACTGGGACCGCTTCGAGTACCGCGCCGAGCGCAATACGCGGCGCCTGCTGGAGATCCTGGCGGAACGTGGCGTCCGCGCGACCTTCTTCCTGCTCGGCTGGATCGCGAAACGTTCGCCCGGTCTCGTTCGCGACATCCATGCGGCTGGGCACGAAATCGCCTGCCACGGCGAGAATCACCAGGTCATTTACCGGCAGTCGCGCGCCCAGTTCGAGCGCGAGACGCGCGATGCCAAGGCGCGGCTCGAAGACGCAGTCGGCGCAGAGGTCGCCGGCTACCGCGCGGCGACCTATTCCATCCGCCGCGATTCACTGTGGGCCCTCGACGTGCTGGAAGCGCTTGGATTCCGTTATGACTCGAGCATCTTCCCCATCCACCACGACCTGTACGGCATCCCCGATGCGCCGCGCTTTCCCTGGCGCCCCGGCAGCGGTCGCATGCTGGAGGTGCCGATCACGACCGTGGAGGTATTCGGCCGCCGCCTGCCCTGCGGCGGGGGAGGGTACTTCCGTCTGCTGCCCTATCGGCTGTTTCGCGCCGGGCTCCGTCGCGTGAATGAGCACGACCGGCAGCCCGGCGTCTTCTATTGCCACCCGTGGGAGATCGACCCCGGGCAACCGCGCGTGGCCGGGATCTCCTGGAGATCACGTTTCCGTCACTACACCAACCTGGCACGCATGGAAGGACGCCTGCGCAGGCTGCTCTCGGATTTCAAGTGGGGCCGCATGGACCAGGTGTTCGTCACCGGTGTGCCCTGACATGCGGGCTCGCGGGCTTCACCAGTTCGAACAGGATCCAGCCGAGCAGCGGCTGCAGGCGCCGGTGCCGCCGCAGGAAGCGTTCGTAACGCGCGGCGAGCGCGAACAGCAGCGGGCTGAAGGCGAAGTACGCGGGATACTGGCCGACGTGGTCGAAGCGATCGACGGCGAGCCCGGCGCCCGCGGCGTGGCGCGTCACCGCGCGGCGCGTATTGCAGCGGTAGCGGGTCGGAAACACGTCCTCGCGCGCGCGGCCTTCGGCCTGTTCGACGATCCGCGCGTGAAAGCGGTTGGGCACCAGGCGTGCAATCAGGGTCGCGTAGTCCCACAGGCTGGCCGTCAGCACCAGGCAGCGGCCGCCGGGACGCAGGATGCGGCGGAATTCCCGCAGCACCGCGGCCGGGTCGTCGAGGTGTTCGAACACGCTGCGCGAATAAACCACATCCACGCTGTCGTCCCCGAGACCCGTGGCAGCCAGGTCGCGGCGGTACAACTCGCAGGCGTCGACGCCGGGAGCGAACTCAATCACGTCGATGCCGATCAGGCGGCGCGCCCGGCCGCGGAACCGGCTGAGCACGGGCGCCGTGCGTCCGCAGCCGGCGTCCAGCAGCGTCGCGCCCGGTGCAAGCGCCGCGGCGACCCGCTGCTCGAGAATGCGGTAAGGATGCGGGTCGTGACCGAACCAGCGTTCGCGCAGTGCGTCGACTTTGCGGGCATTTTCTTCGCGTGTCGGCATGCGGGTCCCGCGTCACCTGCCGGTCAGGCGCGGATCATTGTCCAACAGCCCGCGCTGCCAGTCGAGGCAGGACCCGCGCGAACCCGCGGCGACGATCACGCTTTCCGCCGAGGGCGCCGCGACGAGTCGTTCGCTGACGGAGCGGTGGCCTGAGATGTGCGGCATCGTCGGCATCGCGCAGGGCGCCGGCCCCGCCGTCTCCGTCGAGGATGTGCGCCGCATGGCGGACGCGATCCGCCATCGCGGGCCGGACGACGAAGGATTCCACCAGTCCGAGGGCATGATCCTCGGCATGCGCCGCCTGTCCATCATCGACCTCGCGGGCGGCCACCAGCCGATTCCGAACGAGGATGAAACGGTCTGGGTGGTCTGCAATGGCGAGATCTACAACTACCGGGCGCTGCGCGCCGAACTCGAGCGCCTCGGCCATCGCTTCCGCACGCACAGCGACGTCGAGGTCATCGTGCATCTCTATGAGGAGCACGGCCTCGACTTCGTGACCCGCCTCGGCGGCATGTTCGCGATCGCGCTCTGGGACCTGCGCCGGCGCCGGCTCGTGCTGGTGCGCGACCGCTTCGGTCAGAAACCGCTCTACATCGTGGAGCACCGGGGCGGGCTTGCCTTCGCTTCCGAGGTGAAGGCGCTGCTGCGCCTGCCCGGCTTCCGCGCCGAGCTCGACCGCGAGTCGCTCGACGAATACCTGGCGATGGGCTATGCGACGGCTCCCCGCACGCCGTTTCGCGGCGTGACCAGATTGCCGCCGGGCGCGCGGCTGGTGCGCGATAGCGCGGGCACCCGCGTCGAAAGCTGGTGGTGCCTCCCGGAACGCGTGCGAGACGGCCTCGACGAGCAGGCCTGGATCGAGGCGGTGCAGCGTGAGCTGCGCCGGGCCGTCACCGATCACATGGTGGCCGACGTGCCGATCGGGGCCTTTCTGTCGGGCGGGATCGACTCCAGCGCCGTGGTGGCGCTGATGGCCGAGGCGAGCAGCCAGCCGGTCAATACCTACTCGATCGGTTACGCGGGGCCGGGCGCCGCGAGCTACTACAACGAACTGTCGTACGCGGGGATCGTCGCGCGCCGCTTCCGCACCCGCCATCACGAGATTCCGGTCGCCCCGGACGTGATCCGCCTGCTGCCGAAGCTCCTGTGGCACGTCGAGGAGCCGATCTCGGACAGCGCCATGGTCACGACCTGGCTGGTGTCGGAACTGGCGGCCGGCAGCGTCAAGGTGATTCTCTCGGGCGTGGGCGGCGACGAGCTGTTCGCGGGCTACACGCGTTACCTCGGCGAGCACTACGGCCGGCGCTATCGCAGGCTTCCCTCCTGGCTGCGGCGGGGACTGCTGGCACCGCTCGCCCGAAACCTGCCGAGCGGGCGCCAGAACCGGGTCATGGATTTCGCACGCTATGCGCGCCGCTTCATCCAGGCGGGCGAGCTCGACTGGCGCGGCCAGTACCGTCATTACCTCGAGATCTGCGCGCCGGTGGCCGTCGAGCGTCTGCTCGGCGCCGGCCCGCAGGCGACGGGTTTCGACCGCGTGCTGGCGGATGAGTCCGCGGATGATCCGCTGCTGCGCCTGCTGCGCGTCGATGCGCGCACGCAGCTGCCGGAGGATCTCCTGCTGCTGACCGACAAGGTCACGATGGCGGCCTCGATCGAATGCCGCGTGCCATTCCTCGACCACGGCCTCGCGGAGCTCGCCGCGCGCATCCCGGAAGGAATCAAGATGCGCGGCGGCGAGCTGAAATATCTGCTGCGCCGCGCGCTCGCCGGGATCCTGCCGCCGGAGATCCTGGACCGCGGCAAGCGCGGCTTCGGCGCGCCGATGGGCGCCTGGTTCAAGTCCGAGCTGCGCCCGCTGCGCGATGCGCTCTTGTCGCGCGATTCGGTCGAGGCGCGCGGGCTGCTGCGGTTTGATGCCGTGCACGCGCTGTCACAGGCGCACGACGCGAACCGCGAGGACTACAGCGACCTGCTGCTGGCGCTGGTCAACCTCGAGCTGTGGTGCCGTCTGTTCCTGGACGGGCGCAGCGAGTCCGACGTGGCGGACGAGTTGCGCGAACTCGCGCGTGCCGCATGAGTGCGGCCGACCCGCGGCCCTTGGTCGCGCACATCGTGTTCCGCTTCGACATCGGCGGCCTGGAGAACGGCGTGATCAACCTGATCAACGCGCTGCCGGAGCGCGAGCTGCGCCATGCCGTCATCGCGCTGACCGAAGCGGGGGAATTCCGGGAACGGATTCGCCGCGCAGACGTCGCGGTGCATGCGATCGGCAAGCGACCCGGCAAGGACCCGGCGGCCTACCTGCGCCTGTACCGCCTGCTCAGGCAGCTGCGCCCGGCCGTGGTGCACACGCGCAACCTCGGCACGATCGAATGCGCGGCCGTCGCGGCCTGCGCCGGCGTGCCCTATCGCATCCACGGCGAGCACGGCTGGGATGTCCACGACCCAGATGGAAACGTGTGGAAATACAAGGTATTACGAAAGCTTTTGAATCCGTTTATTCATCAGTTCGTGACCGTCTCGCGCGACCTTCAGCAATGGCTCATCGCAGAGGTCGGCATTGCGCCCGGCAAGGTCTGGCACATCTGCAACGGCGTCGACACGAACCGCTTCCGACCCCTGCCGGCGCCGCGCACGGACCGCGGCAACATCGTGGTGGTCGGCAGCGTCATGCGCTTCGAGCCGATCAAGGATCCGCTCAACCTGGTGCGGGCGTTCCTGAGGGCACGCCGGCAGCTCGCGGAGCGGCGTCTGGACCTGCGTCTGATGATTGCCGGCGACGGCCCGCTGCGCGCCAAGGCGCTCGCGCTCGTGGTCGCCGACAAGGCCGCGGCAGCCGTGTCCATGCCGGGCGCCCGCAACGACGTGCCTGATTGGCTGCGGGCGCTCGATGTCTTCGCCCTCGGTTCCCAGCGCGAGGGAATCTCGAACACCGTCCTCGAGGCGATGGCGACGGGGCTGCCGGTGGTCGCCACGGCGACCGGCGGCAATCTCGAGCTGATTGCGGCCGGCGTGAACGGCCGGCTCGTTCCGCCCGGCGACCCCAACGCACTCGCCCAGGCGATCACCACCTATGCCGAGGACACGCAGCTGCGGCGCGAGCACGGCCGCGCCTCGCGCTTGCGCGCCGAGTCCGAGTACTCGCTGGCGCGCATGCTGAAGGATTACTGGCTGCTCTACCGTTCGGCCGTGCAGGGTACGGCGCGCTGATGTGCGGCATCAGTGGCGTCGTGGACCTCGCCGGACGGCGCCCGATCGACGAGGCGCTGGTGCGGGCGATGAACGGCACCATCGCCCACCGCGGACCCGACGGCGACGGCTACCACTTCGAGCCGGGCGTCGGCATCGGGCATCGCCGCCTGTCCATCATCGACCTCGAGGGCGGCAGGCAGCCGCTCTACAACGAGGACGGCACGGTCCTCGTGAGCTACAACGGCGAGATCTTCAACTTCCAGGAGATCGAGCGCGAGCTGATCGCGCGCGGCCACCGCTTCCGCACCCGCTGCGACACCGAGGTGCTGGTGCACGCCTGGGAGGAATGGGGCGAGGAAAGCGTGCGCCGCTTCAACGGCATGTTCGCCTATGCGATCTGGGACCGGAACCGCGAGCAGCTCTTCCTGGTGCGCGACCGCCTGGGCGTCAAGCCGCTGCACTATGCGCTCCTGCCGGACGGTACGCTCGCCTTCGCCTCGGAGCTCAAGGCGTTGCTCGCGCATCCGGGCGTGCCGCGCCACATCGATGCGCAGGCGGTGGAGGAATACTTCACCTTCGGCTACGTGCCGGATCCGAAGACGATCTACCAGGGTGTGAAGAAGCTCGAGCCCGGCTGCTATCTCAGCGTGAAGCGCGGCGAGCGCGACCCGCGGCCGGTACGCTACTGGGACGTGCCGCTCGCGGGCGCGCGCCATGCCGGAGGCCGACCGGCGCAGTGGCAGGCCGAATTGCGCGCGCGCCTTCAGGAATCGGTGCGCAAGCGCCTGATGTCGGACGTGCCGCTCGGCGCCTTCCTCTCGGGCGGCATCGACTCGAGCGCGGTGGTCGCCATGATGCGCGAAATCGGCGGCGGCCCGATCCTCACCTGTTCGATCGGATTTCGCGAGGCGCGCTATGACGAGTCCGAGTTCGCGGCGCTGGTCGCGCGCGAAAAGCGGACCGACCACAGGACCGAGATCGTCGAGGCCTCGGATTACAGCCTGCTCGACCGGCTGGCGGGGGTCTATGACGAGCCCTACGCGGACAGCTCCGCGATCCCGACCTACCGGGTCTGCCAGCTGGCCCGGCGGCATGTCACGGTCGCGCTCTCGGGCGACGGCGGCGACGAGAATTTCCTGGGCTACCGGCGTTACCGGTTGTTCGCCGCCGAGGAGGGAATTCGTCGCATTCTGCCGGCTCCCCTGCGCCGCGCCGTGTTCGGCCCACTCGGCCGCTGGTACCCCAAGCTGGATCGCGCGCCGCGATTCCTGCGTGGCAAAACGACCTTCCAGGCGCTGGCGCGGGATTCGGTCGAGGCCTACCTGCACGGCGTCTCGATCTGCCCGCGCGAGATGCGGGCGGCGCTCTTCGCGCCCTCATTCCGGCGCGAGCTCCAGGGCTACGACGCGGGCCAGGTGTTCCGCGGCCACCTGGACGGGAAAAGTTTCGATGACACGCTCTCGCTCGTGCAGTACCTCGATTTCAAGACCTATCTGCCTGGCGACATCCTGACCAAGGTGGACCGCGCGAGCATGGCGCACAGCCTGGAGGTACGCACGCCGTTCCTCGACTACGAGTTCGTCGAATGGGTCGCCAGCCTGCCGACCGCGGTCAAGCTCCGCCGCGGCGAGGGCAAGTACCTTCTGAAGCAGGCGCTGCGTCCGGTGCTGCCGGAAAGAGTGCTGTTCCGTTCGAAGATGGGCTTCGCGGTGCCATTGGACGTCTGGTTCCGCGATTCGCTCAGGGAACGCATGCGCGAGGTGGTCACCGGCGGGCGGCTCGC
>JBQTKI010000005.1:0-15881 GCA_052386275.1 Gammaproteobacteria bacterium | reverse complement strand
GGGCGCCACCACCAGTTCAAGCGCCTCCCGGTCGAGCGCCAGCGCAGCATCCAGCCGTCCGGACTGGCGCTCGAGTTCCGCGAGATTGATCAGCGAAATCACCTGCTCGCGCCTGACACCTGTTGCGCCGCGCAGGCCGATCGCCTCGCGCATCAGCTCTGCAGCGCGCTCGTTCTCGCCGAAGTACATCATGTCGATGGCCATGCCGTGCAGTGCGCGCGCCTCGCCGTCGCGGTCGTCGAGCTTCCGGAAGATTTCCGCGGATTCAAGTTCGCGCGCGATAGCCTCGTCGAACCGGCCGAGGATGCGCAGTGGCAGAGCGCTGTTTTGCAGGGTATGAGCGTAGTTCGCAAGTTCCTCATCGCGCGGCAGCAGCGCGAGCGCCTCCCGGAATTCGAGCGCCGAATCGGCGGAACGGCCATCCTCATAGCTCTGCAGCGCGAGGCTCTGGAGCACTACAGCCTGCGCAGGTTCGTCGCCGGCCATCCGGAACTGGTCAAGAGCCGCGACGAATTCGCGGCGGCCCTGATCCGGCTCGCCCGCCTCAACGAGTGAGACGGCGCGATAGCTCAGCGCATAGCCCTCTTCGTACGGCATGCCGAGCTCGTTGAACTGCCTGGCTGCCTGCGCAAGTCGTTCCCGTGCGCGCCGGACAGTCCCTGCGCGAAGTCCCAGTTCGTAGTCCGTCGCATTTGCCAGTTGATCCAGTGCAGAACCTTCGAGGCGCAGTGCGTAGGCCGAGTAGGCGGCAGCATCGGCATGCTCGAGCAGGTCGAATGCCTTCGAAGCGAGATCCGCCGATGCCCTCCAGTCGGCGTGGCGGAGGTAGCGCACGCCTGACGCGTGCAGCAGCGACAGGCCCCGCCGGCGGCGGTCACCGGCCTTGCCCCAGGCTTCGGCCGCGGCCGCGTAGGCGGTTGCTGCCTGGTCCTTGAGCGCGGGGTCGGGAAATGCCTCGCACGCGCCGGCATCCTTGCGCACGGCGATGAGCCGCTGGCGGTCGGCCTCGGTCGCAAGTGGCAGCGCCACGGCGACCACGATCGCTTCGCCAGACGCCTTGGCGTGGTCGTTGCGTTGGACTCGCAGCGCAACGGCGCCTTCGTGCGGGGGCTCGATGAGCAATGTCTCGATACCCATGCGCCGGTTGGGTGCGTCGCAGTAGCGCAGCGGCACGCCTGTCGCAACGATTGCCGCTTTGACGTCCACGTCGCGAGCTGCAACCGTGATCCAGATCGGGGAGGCTGGCGGCGCCTCAATCCGGAGGTCCTGGGGCTCCGAGTCGGCGATCCGAATCTCGTCGGGTATTGGTACCGGCACGAGCGGCGACAGGTCCGGGCTGCACGCGGCGAGGAGCGCTGCGAAGAGGGCTAAAGCGCAGCGGCCCGTGACGGACAGCCTGGGTCGAATGACATCCTCCCTGCCGGGCTCCATGGCCTTCTTCTTGATTCCGTCGCCCCTGCCGTCCTTACCTTGTTAACACGCGATGTCGGGGTTCGGCAACCCATCACTTTTTTTGCGCCAGAAGTGAGACTTTCGGCCGCCTCATGGCAGTTATATAGGAGTGGGAGGCCGTGCGCCGCATCAGCTGGCGCCAGGAGGGCCCCGTATGCGATCCAAGGAAGCAATGAACGACCCCGGTATCTATCTCTGGACCGGCGCCTCGGGCCAGAAGTACCGCTACACCGTCTACATGTTCGGCACGGTATTTGGACCGGGCCCGGCCAACTATATCTTCGCCCGTGAGACCCGGCCGGGCCACTACCTGCCGGTCTACATCGGACACACGGAGGATCTATCGGCACCCTTTGAGAATCACCCGGCCATGCAGTGCATCAAGCTGAACCGTGCGACCCACATCCACGTGAAGCTTTCCATCGCGACCGAGGAGGTGCGTCGGGCCGAGAAGTCGGACCTGATCGCCGAGTGGAACCCGGTCTGCAATTCGATGCGCTGAGGACCCGCGCGGGTGCTGCTTCAGCGCCGTGACGCGCGGCAATCCCCGCCGCCCGCGCGCGAGAAACTCAAGCCTTTTCCTTCTTCTTCTGCTGCCGCAGCTCGCGCTCCTCCTGCTTCATCAGCTTGTAGTCCATCGGGTGGATCTCGAGGATCCGGCAGGTATCGCGCCCGACGCGCACCGAGTCGAAGCCGCTGCTGACCGTACTCGGCACCCGCGATTCAATCCGGATACCCCACTCGCTGTCGAGCCCGAAACAGCCCGGACTGACGCGCAAAATGTAGGCTTCGTCGAATCGGGTCCAGACCACGAGCTCATTGCGCCCGAGCGGGCGCCAGCCGGAGATCCTGCCGAACGTGCTGAAGCTCGGCACCGCCGGCTTGGCGTAATACCAGTACCGTTCCCGGTCCGAAATTTCGCCCTCGCGCTGGCGGGTGGTCGCGCAGGCGGCCAGGAGCGTGACGGCAACCAGGCCGAGCGTCAGCCGGGCGACGGATGGGCGACAGCGGCTGTCGGGTTTCA
This sequence comes from Gammaproteobacteria bacterium, assembly GCA_052386275.1. Classification (GTDB taxonomy): domain Bacteria; phylum Pseudomonadota; class Gammaproteobacteria; order Steroidobacterales; family Steroidobacteraceae; genus SCUD01. Next base: position 13,405 of record JBQTKI010000005.1, on the reverse strand, counting down.
TTTGCAACCTCAGACCGCCCCGGAGGGGCGAAGGTTCAGGGGAAAAAAGTATGATCCGCGCCATGCGCCGCCGCCATCTGCGATTTGCCTGCCTGCTCGTGTCCTCATTGACCGGCGTGCCCGCCCTGGCTGCGGATGCGCTGGTCCTGGTCAATGGAATCGTCCATACCGGCGCCGCCGGCCAGCCGCGGGCAGAAGCGGTCTTGGCCGAAGGCGGGCGGATCGCGTTCGTTGGCGGCAGCGAGGAAGCCGAGCGGCGCGCCCCGCCGGGAGCCCTGCGCATCGACCTCCAGGGCGCCACGGTGCTGCCGGGACTCGCCGATGCCCATGCGCATCTGTCCGGCATCGGGTTCAGGGAACTCAGCTTCGACCTGACCGGCGTCGCGAGCCTGGCCTCGCTGCAACAGCGCGTGCGCGAGCGCGCGGCAGAGGACCCGTCCGCCTGGATCGTCGGCCGCGGCTGGATCGAATCGAAATGGTCGCCGCAGGCTTTTCCGACGCGCTTCGACCTCGACCTGGCGGTCGATGCGAGGCCCGTGGTGCTGGAACGCGCAGACGGGCATGCGGTGGTCGTCAACAGCCGCGCGCTCGCCCTTGCCGGCATCGGGCGCGACACGCCCGATCCTCCGGGCGGGGAAATCCTGCGGGATGCCGCCACCGGCGAGCCGACCGGCATGCTGATTGACACGGCGACGGACCTGGTGCAGCGCTTGGTTCCCGCGCCGGACGCCGGCGACCTGCGCCGCGCGCTGGAGGTCGGGGCCGCGCGCAGCGTGCGGCTCGGCTGGACCCAGCTGCAGGTCGCCGGCATGAGCTGGGGCGAGATCGATGAGCTTTGCCGCCTGTACGCGGAAGGGCGGGTCAAGCTGCGCGTTTATGCGGCGATCGGCGGTCCGGGCCCCGATGCCGACCGGCTGCTGGCCGCGGGCCGCGATTACCAGAGCTGCGATCCACGCCTCACCGTCCGCGCCATCAAGCTCTACATGGATGGGGCGCTGGGCTCGCGCGGAGCGGCGCTGCTCGAGCCCTACAGCGACGCGCCGGGCAGCACCGGGCTCCTGCGTCACGGGCCGGAGGAGATCCTGCGGGTGACCGTGACGGCGCTGAGGCAGGGAATCCAGATCCAGACACATGCGATCGGTGATCGCGGCAACCGTATCGTCCTCGACCAGTACGAGCGCGCTCTCGCGGAGGTGCCGGCCGCGGAACGCGCCGTCGCCGAGCCGCGCTTGCGCATCGAGCACCTGCAGGTGATCGAAGATGGCGACATCGCGCGCCTCGCAAGGCTCGGCGTGGTCGCCTCGATGCAGGCCTCGCATGCGATAAGCGACATGCTGTTTGCGCCGGCGCGGCTCGGGCCGGCGCGCATCGGCCGCGCCTATGCCTGGCGCAAGGTGCTGGATGCCGGCGCCGTGATCGCGGGCGGCAGCGACGCGCCGGTGGAGCAGGGCGACCCGCGCATCGAGTTCTACGCCGCGGTCGCGCGGCGCACGCTGGAAGGCCAGGCGGGTCCGAACTGGGGTCTCGACCAGCGGCTTTCGCGGGAGCAGGCGCTCGGGATCCTGACGACGGGCGCGGCCTGGGCCGCGTTCGAGGAACGCGTGCGCGGGACCATCGAACCCGGCAAGTGGGCGGACTTCAGCGTCTTCTCGCGCGACCTGATGCAGGTGCCCGAAGCGGAAGTCCTGGCATCGCGCGCCGTGCTGGTGGTGGTCGGCGGCGAGGTCGCCTGGGCCGACCCGGCTTTCATGCCACCGAGCGCTTCCGCACGTCCCCGACCTTGAAGCGGCCGGTCGCGGTGAGGCGGCTGTAGATCGCCTGCTCGCGGCGCAGTTCCGCGCGCCGGTTTGCGAAGGGCGTTTCGGCGACCGCATCCAGCGATGACGAGCGCGCGAACAGGAAGCCCTGCCCCGCGACGCAGCCGAGTTCCACCAGCTTCACCGCCTGGTCCTCATGCTCGATGCCCTCGGCGACAGTCTCCAGGCCGAGCGTGTCGCCGAGCATGACCACCGCGCGCGCCAGCTCCGGGCCGTCGTCCTGCTCGGTCAGGCGGCTCACGAATGCGCGGTCGATCTTCAGGATGTCAATCGGGAAGCGATGCAGGTACGACAACGACGAGTAGCCCATGCCGAAATCGTCGATCGCCAGCCGCACGCCGAGTGCCTTGAGCTCGCGGAAGCGCTCCAGGTTGACCTCGGTGTTGTGCATGGTCGTGCTCTCGGTCAGCTCGATCACGAGGTTGCCGGGCTCGAGACCCGAGGCCTCGAGCGCATGACGCACGTCGGTGACCAGGTCCGCGTGCTGCAGGTGCCGGCCCGAAATGTTGACCGCGACGCGCAGGCCGTCGCCCGCGACGATGCGGTCGCGCCAGGCGCGCACCTGGCGGCAGGCCTCGAGCAGCACCCAGCGCCCGACTTCGACGATCTGGCCGGACTCCTCCGCCGTCGGGATGAACGCTCCCGGCAGCACCAGCCCCTGCTCGGGGTGGTTCCAGCGCACCAGCGCCTCGACGCCGAGCAGCTCGCGGTTGTTGAGGTCCACGACCGGCTGGAACTCGATGAAGAACTCGCTGCGCGCGAGCGCACGGTTGATGTCCTCCTCGAGCCGCAGCCGCTCGCGCAGCTGCTCCTGCATGCGCGGCTGGAACACCACGAACCGGCCCTTGCCGGCCGCCTTGGCGTTGTACATCGCGATGTCGGCATTGCGCAGCAGCTGCTCGGTGTCGTCGCCGGTCTGCGAGTAGGCGATGCCGATCGAAGCCGCGATGCAGACCTCGCCGCCGTCGAGCAGCAGCGGCTCCTCGAAGGAATCGGTGATCGAGGCGCCGATGCGCTCGACGTCGACCGCGTCGCTGATGCCCTCGAGCAGGATTGCGAATTCGTCGCCGCCGAGACGCGCCACCGTGTCGGACGGGCGCGTGCACTTGATCAGGCGCTGCGCGGCCGCCTGCAGCAGCCGGTCGCCGGCTTCGTGACCCAGCGCGTCATTGACATTCTTGAAATTGTCGAGGTCCAGGAACATCACGGCCACGCGCTGGCCGGAGCGTTGCGCGAGCGCGAGGGCGTGCTGGACGCGGTTGCGGAACAGACTGCGATTCGCCAGGAGCGTCAGCGGGTCGTGGAAGGCGAGCTGGCGCAGCTGCTCCTCGAGCGCCTTGCGCTCGCTGACGTCGCGGAAGTTGAGCGCGAGCCCGGCGATCGCGGGGTCGTCCAGCAGGTTGCTGCCGACGCTCTCGAGCGTGCTGCGGCGGTTGCCGGTGCCGACCACGACCTCGACCGGGCCGATGGTGCGGCCGCGCGTCGCGGCGACCTCGGCGAGGAACGCCGCCAGGCGCTCGCGGTCGGAATCTCCCCAGAAGTCCAGCAGATTGCGGCCCACGAGATCGTCGGGGTTGGTCGAAAAAGTGCGCTCGGCGGCGGGCGAGGCGAAACGCACCCGCCCGTCCACGTCCGCGATCATGATCACGTCGCTGGCGTTCCTGATCAACGAGGCGTAGCGCGCCTCGACCATGCCCGCGGCGCGCCGCTCGCGGATCAGCGCGTCGTCGCGCGACAGCACACCCTGGCGCACCATCACGAGCAGGGTCAGCACGAAGATGATGACGGTCATCGCGGTGGCAGCGCTCGCGCCGGTGCCGGTCTCGACGTAGACCAGCACCAGGAACGAGACCAGCATCGCGACGTAGGGCATGCCTTGCACGAGTGCCATGCCGAACGGCGACGGCGCAGGTTGCACCGCCGGCATGCCGCGCAGTTGCTCGCGGGCCCCGGCCGCAAGCCAGACGTAACAGGACAGGTAGATCGCGTCCGACACGCCGCCCGGCAGGTAGGAGCCGGAGACCTTGCCCATGGCCCAGACGATGTCGGCCAGGAACATTGCCGAGAAGCCGATCGCCAGCAGCACCAGCGTGCGGCGCGCCAGCGGCCCCGCACCCGCGTGCATCAGCAGCACGCCGAAGGCGAGCAGCATCACGCAGTTGAGCGCGATGTAGCTCTGCGACAGGACGTATTTCAGCACGTCCGGGTCGCGGTCGGCGGAGGCGGTCGGCGCGATCACGAAGAACCAGAAGAACGCGCCGAAGCCGAGCATCAGGATGGTGGCATCCAGCGCGAGCCGGCCCCACTGAACGCGTAGCGCCGCCGCCCGGATCACCGTCAGCGCGGCGGCGAACAGCAACGGGTAGAAGCCCATGAAGAACACGTCGCCGACCGAGGGGAACGGGTCCACGCCGAACAGCCAGTAGGTCGAGTTCAGCAGGTTGCCGACGCTGTAGACGGCCAGCGATGCGGCGAGGTAGCGCCAGGTCCGGCGCACCGCCGGGTCGGTCGCGCGGCGGGCGGCCATCGTGGCGAGGAGCGTGGCCCCGATGCTGGCCGGGGAGTCCGAATAGAGGTTGAAGATCTCGGAGAACGGCTTGCCGTCACCGCCCAGGATTATCAGCAGGATGGTGGCGAGCGCATAGACAATGAGCTCGACTGCCAGCGCGCCCGTCCAGCCCGCGCCGAACGGTTCGCGCTTCGTTGCCACTTCGCCCATTTCGCGGCCTGGGGCCATAGTTCCGGCACCAACTCCCACGCGCGAGCCTGTCTCCGGGGCAGGTCATCGGGTCGACATATGTAGCCTGAGCCGGTCCGTTTCCAACTGTGAGCCAGGTCGAGAAACGCGGGTGCACCGGTGACGCGGTGCACATTCCGGCCAGACGGGCCGGCCGCCGGGGCGATCAGCTGCGCAGCACCGCGATGGCCGACTTTTCGAGCCGCGGCAGGTCGAGCAACTCGACCTCGCGCCGACGCACTCGGATCAGCCGCTCGTCCTGGAAGCGGCGCAGGATCCTGCTCACGGTTTCGGCGGCGAGCCGAAGGTAGTTCGCGATGTCAGTGCGGCTCATCGTGAGCTCGAAGCGGTCGGGGCGGAAACCGCGCGCGGCATAGCGGCGAGACAGGTCGACCAGGAACGCGGCCAAGCGGTCCTCGGCCGCATGGTTGCCGGCGAGGAGCGCGGCATGGCCGAGGTCGTGCGACAGCAGCCGGAACAGTTGCTGTTGCAGTCCCGGCATGCGGGTCGCGAGCGCCGCGAGCGTCGGGAACGAGAAGCGGCACAGCACGACCGGCTCGAGCGCGATCGCGTTGCACGGATAGCGCGACTCTGAAATCGCGTCGAGGCCGATCATCTCGCCGGGCAGGAAGAACCCGCGCACCTGCTCGCGCCCGTCGGCGTCGGTGACGTAGGTCTTGACCGTGCCGGAGCGCACGGCCGCGATCGCATTGAAGGGGTCGCCCTCCCGGAACAGGTGCAGGCCGGTGCGGCATGGCCCGACGTGCTCGACCAGCATGTGTAGTTCCCGCAGGCGGCCCTTGTCCACGCCGGCGGCGAGGCAGGCACTGGCGAAGGCGCAGGTGCTGCAGAAGCGGAGCTCGTCGCCGTCGTCGACGATCGGCTGTGGCCGTGCCGGCGCAGACCGCGCCATCAGCCGGGGCCGCGGCGGGCCGTCGCGGGTCTCAGATGGCCCGTGAGTAGCGGGGCGCCTGTCCAGCGGTGAGGTAGCGATCGAAGCACATTGCAATGATACGCAGCAGGAAGCGGCCGCGCGACGTGGAAGCGATGCGACCGGGCTCGACCGTAACGAGCCCGTCCTCCACCAGCGGCGCGAGCTCCGCCAACGACCGGGCGAAATAGTCGCGGAACCCGATGCCGTGGCGCTCCTCGATGCGCGCCACGTCGACATCGCCCTGGCACATGAGTTCCTGGATCACGTCGGCCCGCAGAAGGTCGTCGGCGTCCAGTTCGATGCCGCGCCAGACCGGCAGCCGCCCCTCGTCCACGGCGTGCTCCCAGCCGGGCAGGTCGCGGAGGTTCTGGCTGTAGCTCTCCCCGACGTGGCTGATGGCGCTGACGCCGAACCCGATCAGGTCGCAGTCTTCATGGGTCGTGTAGCCCATGAAGTTGCGGTGCAGCCCGCCCGCCGCCTGCGCCTGCGACAGGTCGTCGTCCGGCAGCGCGAAGTGGTCCATGCCGATGAAGCGGTAGCCGTGCTGGCCGAGCTTCTGCACCGCCAGCTGCAGCAACTCGAGGCGCAGCGCCGCGTCCGGCAGGTCCGCTGCCTCGATCTGGCGCTGGGCCTTGAACAGCTCGGGCAGGTGCGCGTAGCCGTAAATCGCGAGCCGGTCCGGCCGCACGGCCAGGAGCGCATCCAGCGTCACTTCGAACCCCGCGAGCGACTGCTTCGGCAGCCCGTAGATCAGGTCCACGTTGACCGAGCGCATGCCACCCTCGCGGCACTCCTCGATCGCCGCGAGCGTCTGCTCGATGCCCTGGATGCGGTTGACCGCGCGCTGCACCTCGGGGTCGAAATCCTGCACGCCGAGGCTTGCGCGATTGAGTCCGAATGCCGCGAGACGGCGGGCGTCGCCAGGCGTGAGCGTGCGCGGGTCGAGCTCGATCGAGAAATCGCGATCGACGCGGTCGCTGAAGTGGAAGTGGCGGCCGAGGCTGCCGATGAGCGCCGCGAGTTCGCCCACCTCGAGGAAGTTGGGCGTGCCGCCGCCGAAGTGCAACTGCACCACGTCGCGGTCCCGGTCGAACAGCGGCGCCACCATCTCGATCTCGCGCAGCAGCCGCGCGAGGTACAACGCGCCCCGGCTGCGGTCGCGCGTGATGATGCGGGTGCAGCCGCAGTAGAAGCAGGGGCTGAAGCAGAACGGAATGTGGACGTACAGGGACAGGTCGCGCGGGATCGGCTCGGCGTTGCTGCGGCGGGCGCATGCCCGGAACTGCGCCTCGCCGAACTCCGGCCGGAACTGCGGCGCGGTGGGGTAAGAGGTATAGCGTGGCCCCGGCCGGTCGTAGCGGCGCAGCAACTCCGCGTCGAAGGTCGCCGGAGCATCCATGGGAAGACACTATGTGCCCCGCCGGACGCCCGGGCCTTGACCTGCGTCAACTGCCCCCCGGTCGTGGCCACAACGGCGTCGAGCTCGGCAAGCTCGACTACCTCGACCGCTGAGCGGCCGCGGCGCGCTACAGCTGGCCGAAGCGGCCGGCCTGGAAGTCGCGGATCGCCTGCGCGATCTCGGCCTCGCTCGTCATGACGAAGGGACCGTAGCCCACGACGCGCTCGCCGAGCGGCGCACCGCCGAGCGCGAGCACCGACGTATCCGCGGCGGCCTCGACTGTGAATTCACCGCCGTCGCGCTCGAGCTGCAAGAGCTGCGCGGGCGCCGCTCGCGCGGTGCCATTGACGTCGATGCCGGCGTGCATCGGCACGAGTGCCGCGGTGTGCCCCTCGGGCATCGCGAGCGTGGCAAGCTTGCCGGCCTTCAAGCGCAGATCCCAGACCTCGACCGGCGAGAAGGTCTGCGCCGGGCCGCGCCTGCCGCCGTACTCGCCCGCGATCACGCGCAGCGTCCCTGCGCCGTCCGCGAGCGCGACGCGCGGGATGGTGGAATCGAGCAGCGTCTGGTAGCGCGGCGCGGTCATCTTGTCCTTCGCCGGCAGGTTGACCCAGAGCTGCATCATCTCCATCGGCCCGCCCTCACGCGTGAAACGCTCGGAATGGAGCTCCTCGTGCACGACGCCGCGGGCTGCCGTCATCCACTGCACGTCGCCCGGTCCGATCCGGCCGCCGTTGCCGGCGGAGTCGCGATGCTCCAGTTCGCCCTGGTAGACGATCGTGACGGTCTCGAAGCCGCGGTGCGGGTGCTCGCCGACGCCGCGGCGGCGCGCGGATGGCTCGAACAGTCGCGGCGCCGCATAGTCGAGCATCAGGAAGGGCGACAGCTGCTCGCGGCCGAGGTGGTCGTAGGAGAAGATCGAGCGCACCGGGAAGCCATCGCCAACCCAGTGCGGCGGCGCGCCATCGTGCACGGCCTTGACTTTGCGCGTCATTCGCGGATCCCTTTCAGTCGCAGGTCCGGAACGCCCGGCGCAACTTCGCGGCGACTATGGCGAAGACCAGGCTCCGGAGGTTCACGCAGTCATTCTAGACTCCGCGCGCGGCCGGCGGTTCGGCGCTGGCGGCAAGTTGGCAGTGGGGGTAGTCTCGCGGCAACATGGAGGGAGCCCGATGCGCCGGCTGATTCCGGTTCTGTTGCTGATGACTGCCACCACCGCAATGGCCCAGACACCCGAGGAAAGGCTCGCCGCCGCCGGCTACGCGCTGCCGGCGCCGCCGAAGCCGGTCGCGACCTACGTGACCTTCGTACGCACCGGCAACCTGCTGTTCCTCTCGGGCCACGGCGAGTGCGGCCAGCCGTTCACGACCGGCAAGGTCGGCGGGGACCTCACGCTCGAGCAGGGCGTGAAGTCGGCGGAGAAGGTCGGGCTCTGCATGCTCGCCAGCATCAAATCGGCGGTCGGGGAGCTGTCGAAGGTCAGGCGCTTTGTGCGCGTCCTCGGCATGGTGCAGTCCACCGAGGACTTCCAGGACCACCCGAAGGTCATGAACGGATTCTCCGACCTGATGGTGGTCGCCTTCGGCGAGGGCGGCAAGGGCGCGCGCGCCGCGGTCGGCATGCAGTCGCTGCCGTCCAACATCGCGGTCGAGATCGAGGCCGTCGTCGAGTTGCACGACGGCGCCTGAGGCGCCGCATGCGAAACCTCCTGGCACTCGCAGGTTATGCCGCCGGCGCCTACCTGCTGCTCTGCCTGCTGCTCTTCGCGATGCAGCGCTCGCAGATCTATTTCTCCGTGCCCGAGACGCGGCGGCCGGGCGTCGAATCGATCCGGGTGAGGAACGGCAAAGAAAACATCAAGGTCTGGGTGCTGCGGCGGCCGGGACCACGCGCACTGGTCTACTTCGGCGGCAATGCAGAGGACGTGTCGGTGAACCTGCCGACTTTCGCTGCCGCGTTTCCGCAGTATTCGCTGTACCTCGTCAACTACCGCGGCTACGGCGGCAGCAGCGGGCGGCCGTCGGAGCGGGCGCTGCTGTCGGATGCGCTCATGGTCTACGACCATGTGCGCGAAGGGCACGCCGAAGTCTCGGTTCTCGGCCGCAGCCTCGGCAGTGGCGTCGCCATGCACCTCGCGAGCGAGCGCGAGGTAGAGCGGCTCGCGCTGGTGTCGCCCTACGACAGCCTGGTCGCCGTCGCGCGCGAGCACTATCCCTGGCTCCCGGTTGGACTCCTGATGCTCGACCGTTACGAATCGTCCGCGAAGGCACCCGCGGTGCGCGCACCGGTGCTGGTTGTCGTCGCGGAGGACGACGAGATCATCCCGGCACACCGCTCGCGGGCACTCGCTGAAGCGTTTCCGCCGTCGCAGGCGAAGCTCGTGGTGCTTCCGGGTGCGACTCACAACAGTGTGGACCTTTTCCCGCAATATCTTGAATCACTTGCGGAATTCCTCGCGCTCTGACCGCGATGCTATGATCCGCGGGCCCCAGCCGATCGGTTCCCTCCCAGTCGACATCGGGGGTCCTGACTTCCCATGAGTGCACCGCTGAGAGCCCAGGCCGGGATCGCCTTGCTCGCGCTCGTCGTGTCCGCCTCCGGTTGCTCGATCGAGCGCATGGCCGTCAACAAGGTCGCCGACACGTTGGCGGCCTCCGGCACCACCTATTCCGCAGACGACGACCCGGAACTGATCGAGGCCGCGCTGCCGTTCAGCCTCAAGCTGATGGAGAGCGTACTCGTCTCGACACCCGAGCATCGCGGCCTGCTGGTCGCGACCTGCGCCGGCTTCACGCAGTACTCCTGGGGTTTCGTGCAGCAGCAAGGCGATACGCTCGCGCTCGAGGATACTGACCGGGCCTGGGAGTCCTGGAATCGCGCGCGCCGCCTGTACCTGCGCGCACGCGACTATTGCCTGCGCGGGCTCGACGCTGTGCTGCCCGGATTCAGCGCGGAACTGCGTGCAGGCCCGGCGGCTGCGGTTGCGCGTGCAACCGCGGCCGAGGTGGACCTCCTGTATTGGAGCGCCGCGTCCTGGGCCGCGGCCATCGGGCTCGGCAAGGACGACCCTGGACTCGTCGCCGAACTGCCGGTCGTATCGGCGCTCATCGATCGTGCGCTCACCGTGGGCGAAGACTGGGACCGTGGCGCCGTGCATTCCTTCCTGGTGACCTACTCGATGGCGCGGCCGGACATCGAGGGCGATCGTGCGGCAATTGCGCGGCGGCACTTCGAGCGCGCGGTCGGGCTCTCAGAGGGCAGGGCGGCAGGCCCGTACCTGTCCTGGGCCGAGTCCTGGTGCCTGGCGCACGAGGATCGCGACTGCTTCGAACAGTCGCTGCGGGCGGCGCTCGCGATCGATCCCGGTGCCGAGCCCGCCACCCGCCTCGCCAACACCGTGATGCAGCGCCGCGCGGCCTGGCTGCTCGCGAATGCGGACCACTGGATACTGCCGCCATTGCCGGACGAAGGTGCGGCCGAGGAGCCGAACCCTTGAACCTGACGCGCAGGAACGCCTTGCGGTCCCTGCTTGCCGCCGCGCTCGCGACAACGCTGCCGGCGGCGCGGTCCGCGGTGCGCAATGAGCTTCGGATCGCGACCGTGGCGCCGGCCGGCTCCTCGTTCCACAAGCGCCTGCAGGCGTTGTCCGCGGAGTGGTCGCGCGGCCCCGGCGGCGTCTCGATGAACATCTACCCGGGCACCCAGGGCGGCGAGCTGCAGATCGTGCGGCGCATGCGCGTGGGCCAGATCCAGGGAGCGGCGCTGACCTCGGTAGGCCTCGGCCAGCTCGAGCGCTCGGTGACGGCGCTGCAGTTCATGCCGTTGATGTTCAAGGACTGGGACGACGTGGACCGCGTGCGCGACAAGCTGCGTCCCGAACTCGAGCGGCGGCTGAAGGCTGCAGGCTATGTCGCAATGTTCTGGGCCGACGCCGGCTGGGTCCGGTATTTCTCGAAGACGCCAATCCGTTCGGTCAGGGACCTCAAGCCGATGCGCGTGTACGCGAGCTCCGGCGATCCCGACAGCATCGAGATGATGAAAGCCTATTACACGCCGGTCGTGCTGGAGCCGGACCAGATCCTGCTCGGGCTCAGGAACGGCATGATCGACGCACTTCCGGTGCCGGCGTTCCTCGCCAACTTCAACCAGATCGCGACCTACGCGCCTTACATGCTGGACCTCAACTGGGCGCCGATCACCGGGGCGCTGGTCGTGACCGACAAGGCCTGGCGCGGGCTCGAGCCCGCCACGCAGGCGTGGCTGCGCGAAACCTCCGAGCGCGCCGGGGTCGAGATGCGCCGGGCCGCGCGCGCCGAGGACCAGGCCGCAGTGCAGGCGATGAAGGACAAGCACGGACTCAAGGTCGTGGCGCTTGCAGCGGACGCCGAGCGCGAGTTTCGCACCGAAGTCGCGCGCATGTATCCGCGCATCCGCGGCGCGCTGGTGCCCGAGGCGATGTTCGACGTCACGGTGACGACGCTCAGGGCCGGCGAATCCGCGCAGTGACCGGGCTGGTCCACCGGGCCGAGAACCTGCTGCTGGCCGCGGCGCTCGCCGCGCTCGTCGTGCTCGGCGTCGCGAGCGCAAGCACGGCGTTCGTGGGTGCCGACGAGCTCAACCGCCACCTGACGCTTCTGATCGGCATGCTGGGCGGGATGGTCGCGGCGCGCGAGAACCGCCTGCTCGCGATGGGCACGGTGGTGCAGGCCCTTCCTGCGGCGTGGCGGCCCTGGGTGCGCCTGTTCGCCGGGCTCGTCTCGACGACGGTGGCGGCGCTCCTGACGCTCGCGGCTTGGCAGTTTGTGCGTGAAGAAGCGGCAGTCTCCTCCGCGCTCGCCTTCGGCGTGCCGCGCATCGCTCTGCAGGCGGCGATGCCCGCGGGATTCGCGGTGATCACGCTGCGGCTCGCGCGCCACGCGGCCCAGGGCACGCCGGCACGCGCCGTGGTGCTCGCGCTCGCGGTCGCCGTGGCCTGGGCCGTAGCGCAGCTCGAAGGCGGCATTGAGGGCGTGCGCGCGCCGCTCCTCGTCATGCTCGGCGCCGCCATCCTCTGCGGCGCGCCGCTGTTCGTGGGCCTCGCCGGCATTGCGCTCGTGTACTTCGTGAGCGTCGGCGACCCGATCGCCTCGATTCCGCTCGACCACTACGACCAGGTCACGAATCCGCTGCTCGCGACGCTACCGCTCTTCACGCTGGCGGGCTACATCGTGACCGCGACCGGCGCCGCGCGTCGGCTGGTGCGCCTGCTGCAGGCCTGGACCGGGCACCTGCGCGGCGGGCCGGCGGTCGTGACCGTGTTCGCCTGCGCGTTCTTCACGGCCTTCACCGGCGGTTCGGGCATCACGATCCTGGCGCTCGGCGGGCTCTTGATGCCGATCCTGCTGCACTCGCGCTACGAATCGCGCGCCGCGCTCGGTCTCGTGACCGGCGCCGGCTCGCTCGGCGTGCTGTTCGCACCCTGCCTGCCGCTGATCCTCTACTCGATCGTCGCGCAGGTGTCGATCGAGGAGATGTTCCTCGGCGGCGCGCTGCCGGGCGTGCTGATGGTCCTGCTCGCTTGTGCCTGGGGCGTGGCGATCTCGCCGCGCCGCCAGTGGCGCCCGCGTTTCAGCAGGCGGCGCGCGGCCGCCACCAGCTGGCGCGCGAAGTGGGACCTGCTGCTGCCGGTCGTGCCGCTGGTGCTGATTTTCGGCGGTTTCGTGCTGCCGGTGCCGGCCGCTGCGCTCACCGCGGCCTACGCGATCGCGGTCGCGGCGTTCATCAATCGCGACCTGCCGAAGGGCGGAAAACTGGTCGGGGTCGTGAGCGAATGCGGGTTGCTGGTGGGCGGCGTGCTGCTGATCCTCGGCACCGCGATGGGGCTCACGAACCTGCTGGTCACCGAGCACGTGCCGGACCGGCTGGCCGCATGGCTCGACGCGGCCATCGACTCGCGCGCGCTGTTCCTGCTGCTGCTGAATCTCGTGATGATCGTGCTCGGCTGCGTGATCGAGATCTTCTCGGCCATCATCGTCGTCGCACCGCTCGTGGTGCCGGTCGCGGCGGCGTTCGACGTGCACCCCGTGCACCTCGGCGTGATCATGCTGGCGAGCCTCGAGCTCGGCTACCTGATGCCGCCGATCGGGCTCAACCTCCTGATGTCGGCGCTGCGCTTCGACCGGCCGATGCTGTCAGTGGCCTGGGCCACGGTGCCGATGCTCATCGTGCTCGCGATCGGCGTCGCGCTGATCACCGCCTTCCCGCAGATGAGCCTGTGGCTGCCGCAGTGGTTCGCGGCGCGCGGTTGAGTGCATCGGCGGGCCTCCGGGCCATCAGGGCCGGGCCAGGCCGCGGTCGCGGTGCACGGCGCCCTGCAGCATCGAGAGGCATTGCGCGATCGCCGCATCCTGCCCGTCGCGGGTCAGAACCTCGAATCGGAGAATGAGTCCGCCCACCAGGAGCGCCCCCTGAACCAGGTGGGGAAACTCATCCGGGGGTGGCGACTGCTCGGTCGCGACGAAGTAGTAGCCGACGCCGTC
>JBQTKI010000004.1:0-2245 GCA_052386275.1 Gammaproteobacteria bacterium | reverse complement strand
AAGGTCACCGTCGGCGCCGTGGCCGATCACATCGAATACGTGCGCGACCTGATCGGGGTGGACTACATCGGCATCGGCGGCGACTACGACGGCAACACCGACTGGCCCGCGGGCATGGAGGACGTCTCCACCTACCCCGAGCTCTTCGCCGAGCTCATCCGCCGGGGCTGGAACGACCCGGATCTGGAGAAGCTGGCCGGGGGCAATGTGCTGCGCGCCCTCGAGCAGGCCGAAGCCGTCGCCCGGCGCCTCCAGTCAGCAAAATCAACACATTAGAAGCATCCTAAAGATATGGTAGGATTCGCGCCCGCACGCGCCCGTAGCTCAGTTGGATAGAGTACGTGGCTACGAACCACGGGGTCGGGAGTTCGAATCTCTCCGGGCGCGCCAACTAAATGAAAACGGCCACCCTTGCGGTGGCCGTTTTCATTTAGCGGGTTCGGTGGATCATTCGAACTCACACGGCGCAGCCGTGCCGAGTTCGACGAGCGGCGCAGCAGGCGCCGCGAAGGGCGTCGCCGCGCAGCGGCGACGATCCCGAGCGCAGCGAGGGATTCGCGGCCGCAGGCCGCGAACACTCTCGCCGGGCGCCGTTGACCGCTAGCGCGCATTCCGGCAGCTCACAGCGACTTCAAGTACTCCACCAGATCCGCCATTTCCGCGTCCGTCAGACCAAGCGCCTGCCTGCTGTTGTAGGTTGCCACGACATCCGCAAGCGTGTCAGCAGTTCCGTTGTGGAAATACGGTGGGTGCTGCCACAAGCCTTTCAGCGGAGCTGTGCGATATTGCTTCGTGGCGCTGCGCGACGCGTAGCTCGGCACTCCATCAGGCTCCGGTTCGCTCACGACCTCATCCGGCGCATGCAGGCGCGTATTTGCATCCGTGAATTCCGGGCCGCTGTGGCACGTCGAGCAACGCGCGACACCAGCGAACACGGCTTGGCCGCGCAATGCCGCAGCCGCGTCGAAGCTTCCCGCCGGCGCCGCTGGCGCCGCGATCGACAGCTGGTATGCCTGTAGCGCCGGGAGCTTGTCGCTGATCAGGTCTTCGTTGCCGTTCACGACTGCTACGCCGGTCCGCGGCTCGGAGAACGTGCCGTGTCCACCCATCTGCGTCACGCCCACGTAGCGATTCCAGTAGGCGAGGTCCCCGCCATCTCCGGTCGAAGTAATGCTGTGGATGCCGCGCAGGCCGAAAGCCGGCGGAATGACCTGGGGACCATTGAGTTCGTCGAAGTTGAAACGGGGATCGTACTTGCCGGGACCCCACGAGTTGTAGACGGCCTTTGCCTCCGGGCTCAGCGCTGGCGATAGCGCAATGATCGCGCCCGGATTGAGATCACGATTCGGCCAGCCGTCGAGGCGCGCGCCGATGCCATGCGCGAAGGAATCATCAACGGTTGAATGGCACAGCGCGCAGGTGATTCCGACGCGAGTCAAGGTGTCCACGCCATTGATCGTCTCAACCGTGCCCTTGACTCCGACCACGGCGCTGAGCTTCAGCAATGCGACCGTCGTGGCGGGACTGGTCAGGCTGATGCTGCCGTCCTGGATGCCCTGGACGACGGCCGCGGGCAGGGCGTCCGCATCGACCTTGAGTCCGACCGACAATGCGGTCACCGGATCCACGGCGGAGCGAATGACCTCGTGCATGCGCAGCAAGTCCGTCCACTGCGTCTCGTCGCCAAAGGTGTCGAATCTGAAGATCTCCCGGCCCGCTGCAACGAGCGCCGGGTCAAGCGCCGTGGCAAACGTCCACATCACACCGCTTGCCAGCGGAACTCCAAGCAGGTTCTTCACGTCCGCGCTGACGCGTGCCGCGCAGACCATGTCGCCAGGCAGTTGTGCACCCGGAGTGAATACTGCGCGACGGCTTGGTGCATCGTAGCTGATGGCTCCCGGGATCCTGGTCCCTGCCGGGCATTCGACCGTGAAGGTCGTGCTGGTCAGCGTCGAAGGATCAATCGACTGCTGGAACTCTGCACTGACGACGCTGCTGGTCGCCACCTCAATGGCGCCATTAGTCGGTGATGTCGCTGCGACCGCCGGAGGCCCCGCGATTGTCCGACCAATTGCCCCATCTCCGTCGCATCCGGATGCCAGCACAATCGCGGCCAGTGCAGGAAGAACGAGGGCTCGCTGCCCCACCAGGGGACCGGCAAGCATTCTCCAGACAGAAACTTTTGGGTATTGCATTCGCGCTGACTCCTGTGGAATTGCTTCGTTCGAGTTCAGTAGCCGTAGAA
>JBQTKI010000003.1:0-25212 GCA_052386275.1 Gammaproteobacteria bacterium | reverse complement strand
GTGCCGTCGCCCTCGATGAAGGGGATGATCGGCTGGGCGGGGACGAGGAGCTTGCCGGCGGAAATGCGGATCTTCTCGCCGACCCTGGGCGGCGTGATTGTGACGGCGTTCATGCAGTGGGAAGTCCTCGATTAGCAAGCAAATATTAGCACAGGCCCGCATTGACCCCGAGGCCGTAGCGGGCGTAGTGTCGCTCTTGATGAACCTGCTCTCGATACTGCGACAGCACCAGACCCGGGCCGCGCGCCTGGCTGCCGCCTTGTTCGCCGCCGGCTGGCTGGGCTTCGCGGTCGCGCCCTGCCAGGCGATGGCGCCCGCGCCCGACGAGACGCCGCACCACGGCTCGGCGCCGACGGACGACTGTGGCCATTGTGCGCCGGCTGAGAAGCCGCTCGATTGCGCCGATGCCGCGCCCGCGGACTGCGCTTCTTCCGCGCCGCCCATGATCGAATCGCGCGAAGGCGCGCAGCCGAAGCCCGGCGCGGCCATCCCGTCCGCGTCCTTTGACTCGTCCTCGTTCGCGCTCGTGCCGCGAACGTACCGGCCTGCCGGCGCCAATGCGGCGCCGACGCCCCGCGCCTCGCTCCAGCAGCGTTACTGCTCCTTCCTGAAATAGCCACTCCTGCCAGGTCCGCCCTTGTTCGGCGCCTTGTGCAGGAGGAGGCATGTTCGCATCTTGTGACCCTCGGGTCGGTTTGAGGCCCAAACGATTGATCCGCGGCGCGTCCAGGGACAAACCCTGCTGGCGCGAGCGGCCATTTGCCCGCCGGATCGCTGATCGATTCGGCAAGGAGACTTGAAATGCATACGGTGCATGGAATGAATCGAAGACGATTCCTCGTCGCCTCGACAGCCGTTTTGGCAGCTGCGCCGGCGTTCGCCGCCCAAGAAGTGATCGACGTCTATAAGAGTCCGGCTTGCGGCTGCTGCGGCAAGTGGATTGCTCATCTGCGCGACAATGATTTCGAGGTGCGGGCTCATGACGTCGACGCCGTCGCGCGGTCGCAGTTGTTGCAAAGCGTGCCGCGTGCCCTCGGCTCCTGCCATACCGCCAGGGTTGGGGGCTACCTGGTCGAAGGGCATGTGCCGGCGAGGGACATCTTTC
This sequence comes from Gammaproteobacteria bacterium, assembly GCA_052386275.1. Classification (GTDB taxonomy): domain Bacteria; phylum Pseudomonadota; class Gammaproteobacteria; order Steroidobacterales; family Steroidobacteraceae; genus SCUD01. The sequence goes on along the minus strand of JBQTKI010000003.1, from coordinate 24,107 downwards.
GCCTGCTGAAGGAACGGCCCCAAGCGGCCGGACTCACCGTCCCGGGCATGCCGCGCGGCTCGCCGGGCATGGAGTCCGACGTCCACGATGAGTACGCAGTCCTGCTGTTCCAGCGTGACGGCAGCTATACGGTCTTTGAGCGATATCGAGCCCGACGGGATCCGGGGAGGTCGACATGAAGCGGACCGAGGTCATGCACTCGATGGCATGCGCCGCACGCAGCATCGTGCTCGCGGTGCTGGCCCTCACGGCGGCGTGGTGGCCGCGGCACGCGGTGGCGGGCGAGATACGCGATGCGCAGTTGCAGCGACTGGTGGAAGAGGCGATCAACAACAACCCGGAGATCAAGGCGGCAGACAGCGAACGCCAAGCTGCAGAATCGCGCGTGTCGCCGGCGGGAGCGCTGGACGATCCGATGCTGGAAGCAGGTGTGATCAATCTGCCGCTGGCATCGCGCGCTTTCAGGCGCGAGGACATGACGATGAAAATGCTCGGCGTGTCGCAGCAGTTTCCGTATCCGGGTAAACGCGGTCTGCGTCGTGAGGTCGCCGCCAGGGACGCCGAAGTCGCCGCGCACGCCTACGCGGAAACGGTGAATCGGGTGGTACGCGATGTCAGGATGGCCTATTTCGATCTGGCGCTCGTTGTCGAGTCCGCCTCGCTCGTCAAGGAGAACAGACGGGTTCTCGGTCAATTTGCCGAGATCAGCGCCGCGCGCTATGCGGTCGGACAGGGAAGCCAGTCAGACGTGCTGACGGCCCGGACCCAATTGGCCAGGATGGACGACGAGCTGATCCAGCTTGAACGCGAGCGTCGCGCGATCGAGGCGGAACTCGCATTCGCACTGGGCCGCGAGTCGGACGACGGCTTGCCGGCGCCGGCGAAGCTGCGGCTGCCTGCAACGGATCTTCAGATTGACGCGCTTCGCCAATCCGCCCTGGAGGGGCGCCCGCAGTTGCTTGGCCTGGCCAGCCTGATTGACCGGAACGCCGGGGCGGTCGATCTCGCGCGCAGGGAATACTACCCCGATTTCGAAGTCATGCTCGGCTATGGCCAGCGCGAGAGCATGCTGGATGGCACGCGGCGCGACGACATGGTGAGTCTGACAGTCGCCGTGAACCTGCCGGTCTGGCGCGCGAGCAAGCGCGATCCGGGCGTTGCCGAAGCGATCGCGATGCGCAACCAGGCAGCGGACATGTATCGCGCACAGTTGAACGAAGTGTCGGCGCAACTGCGCCGGCAAGTGGCCGCTGCCGAGCAGAGCTTGAGGTCGGCTCGGCTCTATGAATCCGGCATCCTGCCGCAAGCCCGGCTGGCCGTGGAGTCGTCACTGGCGGCCTATCGCGTCAATCGCGTCGATTTCCTCACGCTGCTCGACAACCAGATGACGGTGCTCAATTACGAGATCGGCCTGGCGTCGGCAATCGCCAGCTGCAATAAGGCGCTGGCGGAGATTGAGTACCTGACCGGGAAGGCGCCGCCGTGACGGTATCCGCGCGCGCCCCAGTTGGAGAGGTGGAATCATGAATCGCAGCGCATGGATCGGCATCGCCGCACTGGCCGTCGCGGGCGTTGCGGGCATCGGCTACTGGGCCGGTACGCGGCGCGCGGCAGACCCGCAGACCGGCCCCGCCCAGACCGCGCCCGGAGAGCGCACGGTGCTCTACTACCGGAATCCCATGGGGCTGCCGGACACCTCGCCGGTGCCAAAAAAAGATCCCATGGGCATGGACTATGTGCCCGTGTATGCCGGCGACGCACCGGAGCCGGATATGCCGGCGGGCACCGTGAAGATCAGTCCGTACAAGATCCAGGTCCTCGGCGTGAGAAGCGAACCCGTCGAGAGACGCAGGATCACGCGCAGGGTGCGTGCGGTAGCCACGGTCCAGGCCAACGAACGATTGCTGTACGCGGTGGCGCCGCGATTCGAAGGCTGGATCGAAAAGCTGCATGTCAACACGACCGGGCAGCGGGTCAGCCGCGACCAGCCCCTGATGGATGTCTACAGCCCGGACCTCGTCACCGCGCAAGAGGAGTACCTGATTGCGCTGCGTGGCGCGAGCGAGCTGGAGGGCAGTGGCCGCGAGGCGCAGGACGTGATGCTGCGGCTGGCCGATGACGCGCTGCGTCGCCTTCGCAACTGGGAGATCTCGGACCAGGAAATTCAACTGCTGCGGCGGGACGGCAAGCCGCGCAGAGTAGTCACGTATCGCTCCGCTGCGGATGGCGTCGTATTGCGCAAGCCCGGCGTCGAGGGCATGCGCTTCATGTCCGGCGAGGTGCTGTACGAGATCGCGGACCTCTCATCGGTCTGGGTCCTTGCCGACGTGGCTGAGCAGGACGTGGGGCTGATACGTGCAGGCCAGGACGCGTCGCTGACCATGGTGGCCTATCCCGGTCGTGTCTTCTCCGGCCGCGTCACTTTTGTCTATCCCACGGTCGATGCCGCGACCCGGACCGCCAAGGCGCGGATCGAACTGGCGAACCCCGACGGCCTGCTCAAGCCCGCGATGTTCGCCAGCGTCGAATTCGTCACCGAACCCGCGGACGGCGAGGTGCTGACGGTGCCGGATTCCGCGGTGCTCGAGAGCGGATCGCGCCAGCTGGTCCTGGTGCGCCGCGAAGAAGGGACGTTCGAACCCCGTGATGTCAGGCTGGGAGTGCGCGGCGACGGCTACGCGGAAGTCGTCGAGGGCCTTCAGTCCGGGGAGCAGGTCGTGGTGCGGGCCAACTTCCTCATCGATGCGGAAAGCAATCTCAAGTCCGCGATCGAGTCATTCGGCGCCCACGGTAGCCACGCGTCCCCGGCGGATGTGGAAACATCCGGGCCGCCGGCGGCGAAGTCTGAGGAGCACCGGGGGCACTGACATGCTGAACCGCATCATCGAATGGTCGGCACGCAATGTCTTCATCATCCTGCTCGGCACGGCCTTCGTCGTTGCAGCGGGCGTCTACGCGGTATCCACGACGCCGGTCGACGCGATTCCTGACCTGTCGGATGTCCAGGTGATCGTTTACACCGAGTACCCCGGACAGGCGCCGCAGGTGATCGAGGACCAGGTCACATACCCGCTGACCACGGCCCTGCTGGCGGTGCCGAAGTCAAAGGTAGTGCGCGGCCTGTCGGTTTTTGGTGCGTCGTTCGTCTACATCATTTTTGAGGATGGAACCGACATCTACTGGGCGCGCTCGCGGGTCCTGGAGTATCTCAACTACGTCTCCGGGCGCCTGCCGCGCGGTGTGACCGCCTCGCTGGGGCCGGATGCGACCGGCGTCGGATGGGTATACCAGTATGCGGTCGTCGGCAAGGATCGGACCCTGGAGGAACTTCGCTCCATTCAGGACTGGTTCGTGCGCTACCAGCTGACGAAAGCGCAAGGAGTCTCCGAAATCGCGGGCGTCGGTGGCTTCGTAAGACAGTACCAGGTGACGGTCGATCCACGGCGCCTGCAGGCCTACAACGTGCCGCTGATGAAGGTCATGCAGGTCATCCGCGACAGCAATCGCGATGTCGGCGGCCGGGTGGTGGAACTGACCGAGACGGAATACATGGTTCGCGGCCGCGGATATCTGCGAGGCATCGAGGACCTGCGACAGCTGGTGGTCAAGGCGGATGGCGGGACGCCGGTGCTGATTCGCGATATCGCGCGGGTCGAACTGGTACCCGAGGAGCGCCGCGGAATCACCGAGTTGAACGGCGAAGGGGAGGTCGTTGCGGGAATTGCGGTGGCTCGTTTTGGACAGAACGCCCAGGACGTCATTCACAACCTGAAGGCGAAGATTGCCGAAATCGCGGCCGGCCTGCCCGACGGCGTTTCGATCCAGGCGGTCTATGACCGCTCCGAACTGATCCATCGGGCGATCCAGAATCTCAATCGCACGCTCATCGAGGAGAGCGTGATCGTCGCCCTCGTCTGCGTCGTCTTCCTGTTCCACGCACGGAGCGCGCTGGTCGCGATCGTCATGCTGCCGATCGGCGTACTCATTGCATTCGTCGTGATGCGCGCGATGGGCCTGAATTCGAACATCATGAGTCTCGGCGGCATCGCCATCGCCATCGGCGCCATGGTGGATGCGGCGATCGTGATGATCGAAAACGCGCATAAGCACCTGGAACGGCTCCCGCCCGGCGGGTCGCGCGTCGATGCCATCATCAGCGCCTGCCGGGAGGTCGGACCGGCGCTGTTCTTCAGCCTGTTGATCATCACGGTGTCATTCCTTCCGGTTTTCACGCTGGAGGCGCAAGAAGGGCGGATGTTCAAGCCGCTCGCCTTCACCAAGACCTTTTCGATGGCGGGCGCGGCGCTGCTGTCGATAACGCTGGTGCCCGTGTTGATGCTGTTGTTCATCCGCGGCCGCATTCCGCCGGAGCACAAGAACCCGCTCGTGCGGTTTCTGATCTGGGTCTATCGACCGGTCATCGGTGCTGCACTGCGCTGGCGCAAGCTCACGGTCCTGGCAGCCATCGGGGTGCTGGCTGCGACCATCTATCCGGCGATCAAGCTCGGGTCCGAGTTCATGCCGGTGCTGAACGAGGGGACGCTCATGTATATGCCCACCTCGCTTCCGTCGCTTTCCATCACCAAGGCGGCCGAGATTCTTCAGACCCAGGATCGCATCATCAAGAGTTTCCCGGAGGTCCAGTCGGTATTCGGAAAGGCGGGTCGGGCCAATACGGCCACGGATCCGGCGCCCACGGAGATGTTCGAGACCGTGATCAACCTGAAGCCCGAGAGCGAGTGGCGCGAAGGCATGACGACGGAAGAGCTCGTCTCAGAAATGGATCGTGCGCTGCAGTTTCCCGGCATTGCCAACGCGTGGACCATGCCGATCAAGGCGCGCATCGACATGCTCTCGACCGGCATCCGGACGCCGATCGGCATCAAGGTCTTCGGGAAGGACCTCGCGGAGATCGAGCGCGTTGCGAAAGAGGTCGAGTCCGTGGTCAAGACAGTGCCGGGAACGACGAGCGCTTTCGCCGAACGCCTGACCGGCGGCTATCACATCGACATCGAACCCGATCGCGCGGCACTCGCGCGCTACGGGCTTGCCGTCGGAGATCTCCAGGACGTCGTAACCACCGCGCTCGGCGGCGAGATGGTGACCACCACGGTGGAAGGCCTCGAGCGCTACGGCGTCATCGTGCGCTATCCGCGCGACTTCCGCAGCAGTCCGCAGGCGATCGCCACCGAAGTTCTCGTCCCGGTCATGGGTGGGGCCGGCGTCACCGGCATGGATGCATCCGGATCGACGCCGGATGGTGCGATGGTGCCGCTCGGGCAGCTGGCGAAGGTCAGGCTCGTCAAGGGTCCGCCCAACATCCGCACCGAGAATGCCTTGCTGGTGGCTTACATCTATGTCGACATCCGAGGCCGGGACATCGGCGGATACGTCGCCGACGCCCAGAAGGCGGTCAGCGAGAACGTACGGTTTCCGCCGGGCTATTACGTCACCTGGAGCGGCCAGTTCGAATACATGGAACGCGCCAAGCAGAAGCTCAGGATCGTCGTGCCGGTCACGATACTGCTCATCTTCCTGCTCCTGTACTTCAACTTCAGACGACTCACGGAAACCCTGATCGTCATGCTGTCGGTTCCGTTTGCATTGGTCGGCGGGATCTGGCTGATGTATCTGCTCGACTACAACCTCAGCGTCGCGGTCGCCGTGGGCTTCATCGCGCTGCTGGGGGTCGCCGCCGAGATAGGGGTCGTGATACTCATCTACATCGATCACGCCCTGGTCGCCGTGTCCGGCAGGCGACAATCAGCCGGCCAAGTCATGACGGGCGAGGATCTGCATGAGGCGGTGACCCAGGGCGCGCTGATGCGCGTGCGCCCGATCATGATGACGGTGGCCGCGATCATCGGCGGATTGCTGCCAATCATGTGGAGTGCCGGCACCGGTTCGGAGGTCATGCGCCGCATCGCGGCACCGATGGTCGGAGGCATGATCTCCGTGACGATACTAGCCTTGATCGTGATACCGGCTGTCTACGCGATCGTCAAGGACTTCGCCATCCGGCGCACGGAAGTCTGAGCCGGCAGGCATTCGGCTAGAATCGCTCGCATGGCTGTTGCGAAGCGGAAATCAGCACCGAAGCCAGCGGCTCTGCGCCTGAGTGTGCCTGCTCGCGACGGCTTCCGGATGCCTGCGGAATGGGAGCCGCACGCGGGCACCTGGATGCTGTGGCCCGAGCGCCACGACAACTGGCGCGAGGGCGCGCTGCCCGCGCAGCGCGCCTTCACGGAGGTCGCGACCGCGATCGCGCAGTGCGAAGCCGTGACCATGGCGGTCTCCGCACAGCAGTTCGAGGCGGCGCGGCGTGCGCTGCCTGCCCCGGTGCGCGTGGTCGAAATTTCCTCGAACGACGCCTGGATGCGTGACGTGGGCCCGACCTTTATCATGAACGGCCGCGGGCAGCTCGCGGGCGTCGACTGGATCTTCAACGCCTGGGGCGGGCAGTCAGGCGGCATCTACTCGCCCTGGGATCTCGACGACCAGGTCGCCGCCAAGGTGCTCGAGATCGAGCGCTGCCCGCGCTACCGCGCGCCCTTGGTGCTGGAAGGCGGCGCGATCCACGTGGACGGGAAGGGAACGCTGCTCACCACCGAGGAATGCCTGCTGAACCCCAACCGCAATCCCGAGCTGCGGCGCGGGCAGATCGAGGCGCTGCTCGAGGACCACCTCGGCGTGCGCAAGATCATCTGGCTGGGCCGCGGCGTGACCAACGACGAGACCGGCGGCCACGTGGACAACCTGTGCTGCTTCGTGCGCCCGGGCGAAGTCGCGCTCAGCTGGTGCGACGATCGCGAAGACCCGCAGTACGAAGTCTCGCACGATGCCTACGAGAGATTACAAATGGCACGAGATATATGCGGCAATCCACTGAAAATACAAAAGTTACCGCAACCCGGTCCACTCTACATGACGGCAGCGGAAGCCTCCGGCATCGAGGTCGCGCCAGGCAGCCGTCCACGGCGCGCGGGCGACCGCCTGGCCGCGTCCTACGTGAATTTCTACCTCGCGAACGGCGCGGTCATCATGCCGCTGCTTGATCCGCGCCACGATACGCGGGCGAAAGCCGCGATCGCGCGCCTGTTCCCCGGGCGTCAGGTGATCGGCGTGCCCTCGCGCGAGATCCTGCTGGGCGGCGGCAACATCCACTGCATCACGCAGCAGCAGCCGCGTCAGTCACTGCGCCAGCCGGCCTCCAGGAAGAAGGCGCGCGGACGGCCCGGGAAGTAGCGGTCGCTGCCGAAGGCGAAGTCGGCGCGATCCGCAAAGCGCGCATCGAGCAGGTTGGTGACGCGTGCGGCGAGCGACCAGGACTGCGACGGTGTCCAGGACAGCCGCAGGTTGGTGACGTCGTGACCCGCGTAGCGCGCGGTGTTCGCCGCGTTGGTCCAGTACTCGCCCACCCGCAGCCATTCGAGTTCCGCGGCGAAGCGATCCGAGGCGCGGCGCAGCCTGAGTGCGTGCGATTCGCGCGGCGCGGTGTCCACGTCGTTGCCCGAGGTGATCTGCTCGCCCTGTTCGACGGCGGCAGTGAAACGGTATTCATGGCGCGCAAGGGTGCCGCTGCTGGCCAGCGACCATCCGTTGGCGATGCGCCAGTCGAATTCGAATTCGACACCGCGATGACGCGTGCGACCGCCGCTGAGGTTGAAGCCGGCCGAGTCGCGCAGGATCACGTCGCGCTTTTCCATCGCGAAGGCGGCGAAGTCGAAGCCGAAAGCCGCGCCGCGCCGGCGCCATCCGAGTTCGACGGCGTCGATGCGCTCGGAATCGAGGTCGGCGACCGACTGCTGGCGCTGCAGGCGATACAGCTCGGTCGTCTCCGGGGCGCGGAAGCCGCGCGCGAGGGAGAGGTAAAGCGCGCTCGCATCGCCCGGGCGCCATACGAGCGAGGCGCGTGGTACCACGTTCGTGAAGTCGTCGCTGCGATCCGCCGGCCGGGAATACAGGCAGCCGCCGGGGCAGGGAACGCCGTTCTCGTCGGTGTTGCCGTCGATCATGCGGTTGTCGTAGGCGTAGCGGACATGCTCGACGCGCAGTCCCGCCTCCAGCGTGAAGCGCGCGGCGAGCGGCCGCCGCCATTCGGCATAGGCCGCGGCGAGCCGCGATTCCACGTCGTGGTCGTAGTGCCGGCCGGCCGGGCGGATCGCGTTCTGGGCCGGCGTGCCGCCGATCGTCGGTCCTTCCTGGAACTGGAGCAGGAAGCTCGAGGAGAACTCGGCGTCGGCGCCCAGCGTCAGTTCGCCGCCGGCGGCGCCTGCACGCCGCCAGGCGAACAGGAGACCCGCGCTGTCCTGGCCGTTCTCCTCGACCGGCTGGCCCAGCAGAAAATGTTGCAGGAAGTCCATGCGCGAACTGCGCAGGAACGCGCGCCAGTCGGCGGCGCCCCGCGACCATTGCCCGGTGAGCCGCAGGCTTTGCGCGTCGCGATAGGCCTCCGGGTTCGGGTTCGAGCGCGCGATCGCGCGATCGCGGTAGGCTTGCGGCCCGATGATGAAGCCCGCAGTCTCCTGCTCGAGGTGGGTCGCCGACAGCCGCAGCAGGAGTTCGCCGGCCGCAAGCGCCTGTGTCCAGGCGGCCGAGAGCTTCTGTTCCAGGAATCCAGACTCGTCGCGCCAGCCGCCGTCGTCAGTCGCATGCAGCACCAGGCCGAGCGCCTGCGCCTGCGACCCACCCGAGGCGGCGAGTCGAAGGCGATAGTAGTCGTCGCTGCCGCCCTCGAGCCCGATGCCGAACGCGGGCAGCTCCGCCGGCAGCGGCGGGATCACGTTGACGATGCCGTGCACCGCGCTCGATCCGTACAGCGAACTGCCAGGCCCGCGCAGGACCTCGATGGCCGCCGCCTGCTCGACATTCACCTCGAACAGCTCGTTCACGTTGCAGCTGCCCACCGGCCGGATCGGGATGCCGTCCTCGAGCACGAGCACGGCGCCACAGGCGCCCGCGCCCGTGAGCACCGGGGAACGCAACGCGGTCAGCGATTCCTGGCCGCTGCCGCGCTGGATCATGGCGCCCGGCGCGCGGTTCAGGAGCTCCGAGGAGTGCGTCGCACCCGCGAGCAAGAGGTCCGCGGCCGCAAGGCGCGTCGCGCTGCCCGGATGGTCGAGCAGGGCGACGCGGCTCCGGGTCGCCGTCACGATCACGTCCTCGAGTTCCGTTGCGGCGGCCGGCGCCGCGACCCCGGCGGCGGCGAGCAGGAGCGGGAAGACGGTGCGCATGCGGGCCGGCAAGCTAGCAGAGCTCCGCAAGACGATAATCCGCGACGCGAAAAACCTGCCGCAGGGCCTCGTCGAATTCGGCCTCCGGGCTCGCGCCAGCGCGGCGGCGGCAGCTCTCGAGGATCTCCGGCACGGCGGCGTTCCTCACGGCCAGGATGAACGGGAAGCCGAAGTTGCGTTCATAGGCGTCATTGAGCGCGGCGAGTTCGGCGCGCTCTGCGGCGGGTGCCGACTTCAGGCCGGCGCCCGCCTGTTCGGCCTGCGAGAACGCAGTGAGCGCGAGCCGCGCACCAAGCTTCGGGTGCGCGCGCAGGAGTTCGAGCTGGCGGTCGCGGCCAGCGCCCTGGACCGCATCCTGCATCGCGCGCGCGAGCGCTTCACGGTCTGCGAATGGACGCGCCTGCCAGGCCGTCTCTGCGACCCAGGACGAATGCTCGTAGACCGCGCCGAAACGTGCGACGAATTCCTCGCGTGCCAGCGCGTTGACGTGGGCAATCGAAAGTCGCTCCCGCGTCATCGTGTCGCGGCACGCGCAGGATGCTCGGCGATCCAGTGGCGGGCGATGTCCACGCGCCGGCAGACCCAGACGCGGTCGTGCCTTTGCACGTGATCGAGGAAGCGCTCGAGTGCCGCCGCGCGCGCCGGGCGGCCGGCGAGCCGGCAATGCAGGCCGACCGACATCATCGCAGGCCGACGCTCGCCCTCGCGGTAGAGCTGGTCGAAGGCGTCGCGCAGGTGGGCGAAGAAGTCCTCGCCGGTCGCGAAGCCCGCGGGCGTCGCGAAACGCATGTCGTTGCAGTCGAGCGTGTAGGGCACCACCAGGTGGTCGCAGCCGGCGACCTGCACCCAGTAGGGCAGGTCGTCGGCGTAGGAATCGGCGTCGTACAGGAAGCCGCCGTGCTCGACCACGAGGCGGCGCGTGTGCGGGCTGTCGCGGCCGGTGTACCAGCCGAGCGGCCGCTCGCCGGTGAGCTTCGCGAGCGACTCGACCGCGCGCGCAACGTGCTCGCGCTCGATGGCGGGATCCACGAACTGGTAGTCGATCCAGCGCCAGCCGTGCGAGGCGATCTCGTGGCCGGCCGACTTGAATGCGGCCGCGGCTTCGGGGTTGCGCTCGAGCGCCATAGCGACCGCGAATACGGTGAGCGGGAGCCGGCGCCGCCCGAAGATCCCGAGCAGCCGCCAGACGCCCGCGCGGCTGCCGTACTCGTACAGCGACTCCATGCTGAGGTGCCGCGCGCCCTCGTAGGCGCGCGCGCCCGGGATGTCGGACAGGAAGGGCTCGGAGGCCGCATCGCCGTGCAGCACGCACTGCTCGGCGCCTTCCTCGTAGTTGAGCACGAACTGCAGCGCCAGCCGCGCGCCGCCCGGCCAGCGCGGGTCGGGCGGGTTCGCGCCATAGCCCTGCATGTCGCGCGGATAGCCGGAATTCATGGAGGAAGTCGCTGCCGATTAGTCAGGCGAATCGCGGCAGTTTATATTCAATCGATGAACCAGGACATCCCGGCCGGGCTCGTCAACCTCGCCGACGCGTCGCTGGGCGCGGCCGCGCTCTGGGCCAACGACGAGTTCTTCGCGGCGAAGGAGCGGTTGCTCGATCCCGCGGCGCCGATGTCGAAGCCGGGCGCCTACGACGCGCACGGGCAATGGATGGATGGCTGGGAGACGCGCCGCCGGCGCGAACCCGGCCACGATGCCTGCATCGTGAAGCTGGCATTGCGCGGTTCGATCCGCGTGCTCGACCTCGACACGCAGTACTTCACCGGCAATTACCCGCCGCATGCCTCGGTGGACGCGACGGACGACGCGGACCCGCTCGCCAGGGACGCGCGCTGGCTGACGATCCTGCCGAAATCCGCGCTCGGCGGCGACCGGCGGAACCGCTTCGCCGTGACCGACGCGCGGCCATTGCGCGCACTGCGGCTCAACATCTACCCGGACGGCGGCGTCGCGCGGCTGCGCGCCTGGGGCCGGGTGCAGGCGGACTGGTCCGGCGTGAAGGAAGGCGAGGTCGTGGACCTCTTCGCGATCGAGCGCGGCGGCATGGCGCTCATCGCCAACGACCAGCATTACGGCGACATCCGCAACCTCAACCGCCCGGGCCGCGGCATCCACATGGGCGACGGCTGGGAAACCCGCCGCCGGCGCGAACCCGGCAACGACTGGGTGGTCGTCGAGCTCGGCCATCCCGGCACACTCGTCGGGGCGGAGGTGGACACCGCGCACTTCCGCGGCAACTACCCGGATCGCGTCTCGCTGCAGGCGGCGATGGTGCCGGCCGGCGACGCGCCGGCGCTCGCAGCGGCGAGCGAACGATGGCCGCAGCTGCTTTCCGAGCAGAAACTGCGCGCCGACCACGTGCACCGGTTCGACAAGATCGCCTCACTCGGCCCGGTCTCGCATGTGCGCATGAACATCCATCCGGATGGCGGCGTTTCGCGCCTGCGGCTGTTCGGCAGGATCGCGCGCCCGTGACTGCGCGCCCGCTCGCCGTTGAGCCCCTGACCGCCGCCGCATTCGCGCCCTTCGGCGACGTCGTGGAGGCCGGGGCGCGCGAGGAGCTCATCAATGCCGGCACCGCGCGGCAGTACGCGGACCTCGCGACCATCGACGTCGCCTCCGACGGCGGGCGGCCCAGGATCAGCATCTACCGCAGCGAACGGCGCTCCTGGCCGGTCGAGATCCGCATGCTCGAGCGGCACCCGCAGGGCAGCCAGCTCTTCATGCCGCTGTCGCCCGATCCTTTCCTCGTCGTGGTCGCGCCGCCCGCCGCGGTGCCGGAGCGCGGCGCGGTGCGCGCCTTCCGCGCCAACGGCCGGCAGGGCGTCAATTACCGGCGCGGCACCTGGCATCACCCGCTGATCGCGCTGGCGGAGGCGCGCGAGTTCCTGGTGCTCGACCGCGGCGGCCCGGGCGCCAACTGCGAGGAATTCTCCTTCGCGGACGGCGGCTTCCTGCTGCCGCGGCCCTAGTCGGCCGGCGCGCCGGCCGCGTACCAGCGGCCGAGCAGGGCGCGCTCCTCTTCCGTCATCCCGGTCAGGTTCGCGAGCGGCATGGTCCGCGTCACGACGGCGCGCTCGTGGATGCGCGCGGCCCAGGCCCCGATCTCGCGCGGCGTGTCGAGCATCACTCCCGCCGCGGCCACGGGCGCGGTCGGGTGCGCGGGCGCGGCCGAGTGGCAGGCGGTGCAGCGCGCCTGGATCACGCGATTCGCCTCGGCAAAGGTCGCCGCGCCCGACACGGGACGCGGCGCGAGTACCACGGCGAGGGCCGCGCCGATCGCGAGCGCGACCAGCGGCCAGGCCATGTCGCTCCGGCCCTGGTTGCGCAGGTTGAACCCGTGGCGTACGAAGGCGCCCGCGAGGAACAGCAGGTACAGCACCAGCCAGTTCCATGCGTTCGCGTACAGGAACGCGAAGTGCGGGCTGATCATGACGAACACGACCGGCAGCGTCAGGTAGTTGTTGTGGACCGAACGCTGCTTGGCGCGCAGGCCGAGCGCGGTATCCGGCGTCTCGCCGTTCTCCTTGGCGGCGACCAGCGCCTTCTGCGACGGGATGATCACGCGCCAGACATTGGCCGCCATGATCGTGCCCAGCATCACGCCCGCCTGCATGAAAGCCCCGCGTCCGCCGAACAGCTGCGTGAGGCCGAAGCAGAGTGCGAGCACGAGCGCGAGGCCCGCGATCACGAAGGCCCGCCCGGCCGGACACCAGCGGCAGAGGGCGTCGTAGGCAAACCAGCCCGCCGGCAGCAGCAGGACGCTCGCGGCGATCGCGGTCGCCTCGCCGAGGTTGCGGATCGCGGGGTCGACGAGGAGCGCGTCGGCACTGGCGTAGTACACGACCGTGAACAGCAGGAATCCCGTGATCCAGGTGAAGTAGGCCTCCCACTTGAACCAGTGCAGCGGCTCGGGGAGCTGCTCCGGCGCCACCTGGTACTTTTGTGCGTGGTAGAAGCCGCCGCCGTGCACGGCCCACAGATCGCCTGCGACGGCCGGGCTCTCGGGATCGCGCGGAGGGACGTTGAGCCTGAGGTCGAGCCAGTTGAAATAAAAGGAGGAACCGATCCAGGCGATGCCCGTGATCACGTGCGCCCAGCGCAGCGTGAGATCGAGCCAGTCGAGAACGTAGGCTTCTGTCATCCGCTCAGGCCGCGCGGCCCGCGCCGCTTCGCGCGCGGAGTTCCTCGATCGCGCCGAAGATCCGCTCGGGCGTCGCGGGCGCGTCGAGTCGCGGCACGCCGCCGCCCGCCGCCGCCGCGATCGCGTCGCGAATCGCCTGGAACACGGAAATCGCGAGCATCAGCGGCGGCTCGCCGACCGCCTTCGAGCGGAAGATCGTGTCTTCGCGGTTCCGGCTCCAGGGCGCGAGGTCCACGTTGAATACGGCCGGCCAGTCGGACACCGCCGGGATCTTGTAGGTCGAGGGTGCGTGCGTCATGAGCCTCCCGCGATCGTCCCAGACCAGTTCCTCGCTGGTGAGCCAGCCGACCCCCTGCAGGAAACCGCCTTCGACCTGGCCCATGTCGATCGCGGGATTCAGCGAGCTGCCGACGTCGTGCAGGATGTCGACGCGCAGGAGCTTCGACTCGCCCGTGAGAGTGTCCACGAGGACCTCGGAGACGGCCGCGCCGTAACAGAAATAGAAGAAGGGCCGCCCGGTCAGTGTCTTCGGGTCGTAGCCGATCTTCGGCGTCGCGTAGAAACCCGTGGCCGAGAGCGGCACCCGCGCATGGTAGGCCTGCATCACGAGCTGGTCGAAGGAGAGCTCATCCTTGTCGCCGGCGTGCACGCGCCCGGCGCGAAACTGGACCGCATCGGCCGCGATGCCGTATTTCTTCGCGGCGAACTCGGCGAGCCTGCCCCTGATCGTCTGCGCCGCCGCCTGCGCAGCCTTGCCGTTCAGGTCGCTGCTCGCGGAGGCCGCGGTCGCCGACGTGTTCGGCACCTTGCTGGTGTCGGTCGCCGTGCAGCGGATACGGCCGATGTCCACCTGCAGTTCCTCGGCCACCACCTGCGCCACCTTGGTGTGCAGACCCTGGCCCATTTCGGTGCCGCCGTGGTTCAGCAGGATCGATCCATCGGTATAGACGAGCAGCAGCGCCGCGGCCTGGTTCAGGTGGGTCGTCGTGAACGAAATGCCGAACTTCACCGGCGTCAGCGCGAGACCGCGCTTCAAGAGCGCGCTTTCCGCGTTGAACTTCGCCGCCGCAGCGCGCCTGCCGGCGTAGTCCGCGCGCAGGGCGAGCTCGTCTACGATGCGCGCGATCACGTTGTCCTCGACCACCATGCCGTAGGGCGTGACGTTCCTCGACTCGATCCCGTAGAAATTTCGCCGGCGCACCTCGAGCGGGTCGAGGCCGAGCGTGCGCGCGATGTCGTCCACCACGCACTCGATCAGCATCATGCCCTGCGGTCCGCCGAACCCGCGGAAGGCCGTGTGCGACGGCTGATTGGTCTTGCAGCGGTGCGAGACGATCTCGACGTCGGACAGGTAGTAACAGTTGTCGGCGTGGAACAGCGCGCGGCCATTGACGGCGTCGGAAAGGTCGACCGAACGCCCGCAGTTCGCGGCCAATGTCATGCGGATGCCGCGGATCAGGCCGTCGTCGTCGAATCCGGCTTCGTAGTCCAGCGCAAACGGATGGCGCTTGCCGGTCACCAGGAAGTCCGCGTCGCGATCGAGCCTGAGCTTGACCGGCCGGCCGGTCAGGAGCGCGCCGAGCGCGGCAATGCAGGCGAGCAGCGCCGGCTGTGTCTCCTTGCCGCCGAAGCCGCCGCCCATGCGCCGGCATTGCACCACGACGTCCTTGGCGCTCCACCCGAGGCAGTGCGCGACCAGGCGCTGCACCTCGCTCGGATGCTGAGTCGAGCTCCAGACCAGCATCGTGCCGTCCTCGCCGGGCAGGGCGGCCGCCACCTGGCCTTCCAGGTAGAAATGCTCCTGGCCGCCGGTGGCAATCGAGCCCGAGATGCTCCGCGGCGCGGCGGCGATCGCGGAGGCGGGATCACCACGCGCGAGCCGGCGCGTCGGCAGCACGAAAGATTCGCGCGCGACGGCGGACTTCGCGTCCAGCACGGGCGCAAGATCCTCGTACTCGACACGGGCGAGGCGCGCCGCGCGGCGCGCGCAGTTCACCGAAGTTGCGAGCACGGCGAACAGCGACTGGCCCGCGTATTCGACCGTATCGGTCGCGAAGATCGGGTCGTCGTGCGCGACCGGGCTGTGGTTGTTCTCGCCCGGGACGTCGGCGGCCGTCAATACCGCGACCACGCCGGGCGCGCGCCGCACCGCCTCGAGGTCGATCGAGCGGAGGCGGGCGTGGGTGCGCTCCGAGAGGCCGATGGCCGCGTGCAGCGCGCCTTGCGGCAGCGGGATGTCGTCGGTGTAGAGTGCCTCGCCCGAGACGTGCAGGTGCGCGCTCTCGTGCGCCAGCGCCTCGCCGACGCCGCCCGGCGCCCGCGCCGAGCGCTCGGGGCGGTCAGCCGGCATGGCGCCACACGCTCGCGGCGGCACCGCGATCCGTCGACTCCGCCAGCAACCGCCGCAACAGGTTGCCCGCGACCGCGGCGCGGTATTCGCGCGTGGCGCGGAAGTCCGTGATCGGCGCGAAGTCCGAGGCGAGCGCGGCGACCGCGGGCGTGATCCCGGCGGCGCTCCAGGCGGCGCCCGCGAGCGCCCGTTCGCAGGCCGGCGCGCGCCGTGGGGTCGCGGCCATGCCGCCAAAGGCGACGCGCGCCGAGGCGACGCGGTGGCCTGCGAGCTCCAGCGCGAACGCGCCGCAGACGGCCGCAATGTCCTGGTCGTAGCGCTTCGAGACCTTGTAGGAACGCAGCAAGAGTCCCTTGCGCGTCGGCGGGACGCGAATGGCACGCACGAACTCGCCCTTGCGCAGGTCCTTCTTCATGTAGTCGAGGTAGAAGTCCTCGAGCGGCAGCTCGCGCAGGCCTGCGGCGGATTGCAGCACCACGCGCGTGCCCAGGCAGATGAGCACGGGCATGGTGTCGCCGATCGGTGATCCGTTCGCGACGTTTCCGCAAAGCGTGCCGGCGTTGCAGATCGGTGGCGAGGCGAAGCGGCGCGCGATCTCGGCGAGGTCCGGGTGGTCGGAGAGCAGGGCCGCGAAGGCGTCGGTGAGCGAGACCGCGGCGCCGATTTCGAGGCCCTGCCCGGCGCCCGACACGCTCCCGAGCTCGGCCACGTTGCCGACATAAACGACGTGGGGCAGTTCCACGTGCTGCTGGGTCACCCACAGGCCGACGTCGGTGCCGCCGGCGAGGATCGTGGCGTCGGGCCGCGCCGCGAGGGCCGCCGCCAGGCCGTCGGCGGTGACCGGCGCGACATAGCTGCCGTCCGGCCCGTCGAGCCGCTTCTCCTCTGTGACGCGGATCGCCGCGAGCTGATCCCGCAGCTTGCGCTCGTCCGCGACGGTGGCACGCGGGTAGGCGTACATGCGCCGGGCGGCCGCGAGGATCGGCCGGTATCCGGTGCAGCGGCAGAGGTTGCCGGCAAGCGCATGACGGATCGCCTCGTCGTCCGGGTCGCGCTCGCACTCGTACAGTGCAAAGAGGGACATCACGAAACCGGGCGTGCAGAAGCCGCATTGCGAACCGTGGCATTCGACCATCGCGCGCTGCGCGGGATGCAGCGCGCCGTCCGCGGCCTTCAGGCTCTCGACCGTGAAGAGCGCCTTGCCGTCGAGCGTCGGCAGGAACCTGATGCAGGCGTTGATCGCCTGGAAGCGCAGGCGCACGCCGTCGAGTCCCGCGAGCACCACCGTGCACGCGCCGCAGTCACCCTCGGCGCAACCCTCCTTGGTGCCGGTGCGGCCGAGCTGCTCGCGCAGGAAATCGAGGACGGTCGTGGTCGGGGCGCAATGCTCGACCACCTGGACCTCGCCGTCGAGCAGGAAGCGGATCGTTGCGGCGCCGCCCACGGCTTTCCCTAGCTGCCCCGGTAGGTGGAGTAGCTCCAGGGCGTGACCAGCAGTGGCACATGGTAGTGTGCCTCCGCGTCCGCCACGCCGAAGCGGATCGTCACGACGTCGAGGAAGGGCGGGTCGGGAAGCGCCACGCCGCGCGCGCGGAAGTACGCGGCGACGTGGAACTCGAGCTGCCACTGGCCCGTCGCGAAGCGGCCGCCCTCGAGCAGCGCGCCTTCGATGCGGCCGTCGCGGTTGGTCGTCACCTTCAGGAGCGACCGGCGCAAGCCGCCCTCGAGTGAGGCGAGCTCGACCGTCATGCCGGAGGCAGGCAGACCGCTCGCGAGGTCGAGAACGTGCGTCGTCAGGCGGCCCATGTCCCGGCGATTGTACACAGTCGCAATACGTTTAAGCTTTGCTGGGCGAACCAGAGGTTGGCTTGCCATGACCCAGGCATTCCGGGGCTCGATCCTGCATTTCCTCGACGACCCCGGCGCGGACGGGCGCGCCGGCGCGTACCAGTATTTCGAGGACGGGCTGCTGCTGGT
This sequence comes from Gammaproteobacteria bacterium, assembly GCA_052386275.1. Classification (GTDB taxonomy): domain Bacteria; phylum Pseudomonadota; class Gammaproteobacteria; order Steroidobacterales; family Steroidobacteraceae; genus SCUD01. Next base: position 6,403 of record JBQTKI010000003.1, on the reverse strand, counting down.
CGAGGAGGGCCACGTGGCGGGACTCGGCCCCGCGCGCGAGCTGCTGCCGCGCCTGCCGGCGGGCGCGCCCGTCGTGAACTACGCGGGCCGCCTGATCCTGCCCGGTTTCGTGGACGCGCACCTGCATTTCGTGCAGAGCGACGTGATCGGCTCTCATGGCACGCGGTTGCTCGAGTGGCTCGAGAACTACACCTACCCGGCGGAGCGCGCCTTCGCGGATCGCGCGCACGCGCGCGAAGTCGCCGGCTTCTTCGTCCGGGAGCTGCTGAGGAACGGCACTACGAGCGCGCTCGTCATGGGCAGCGTCCACCCCGCTTCCGTGGACGCGGTATTCGAGGCGGCCGAGGCGCAGGGCATGCGCCTGGTCGCCGGCAAGGTCATGATGGACCGCAACTGCCCGGAGTTCCTGCGCGACACCGCGGAGTCCGGCTATGCCGAATCGAAGGCGCTGATCGAGCGCTGGCACGGCCGCGGCCGGCTCGGCTATGCGATCACGCCGCGCTTCGCGGTGAGCTCGTCGCCGGCGCAGCTCGCGGCCGCGGGCCGGCTCGCGCGCGAGCACCCGGACGTGTGGGTCCACAGCCACGTCGCCGAGAACGAGGAAGAGGTCGCCTGGGTGCGCGAGCTCTTCCCGGAGCGGCGCAGCTACACGGACGTCTATGACCACTACGGGCTGCTGCGCCGGCGCACGGTACTCGCGCACGGCATCTGGCTCGACGACGCGGACCGCGTGCGGCTCGCCGCCGCGGGCGCGGCGCTCGTGCATTGTCCCTGCTGCAACCTGTTCATGGGCAGCGGCCTGTTCGACCTCGTGCGCGCCCGGGAGACGGGCGTCCCGGTCGCGCTCGGCACGGATGTGGGCGGCGGCACGAGCTTCGGCCAGCTCGCCGTGATGCACGATGCCTACAAGGTCGCGCAACTCCGCGGCGACAACCTGTCGCCGGTCTCGGCCTTCCACCTCGCGACACTCGCGGGCGCCCGGGCGCTCGGGCTCGACGACCGGATCGGCAGCTTCCGGAACGGCCGCGAGGCGGACTTCGTCGTGCTGGACCCGCGGGCGACGCCGCTGCTCGCGCGGCGCACGGCCGCGGCCAGGGGCATCGCACAGACGCTGTTCCTGCTGATGACGCTCGCCGACGACCGCGCAGTCGAGGCCACCTGGGTCATGGGCCGGCAGCGCCACGCGCGCCCGGCGGGATCACGCGGCGGCGAATGACTCGGCGAGCGCGTCGCGCCAGCGCCGCTTGCTGCCTTCCCCTGCGAAGCTCGCCTCGAAGCTGTTGGTCGCGAGCTGCCAGGCGTCCTTGGCGGTGAGCGCGGGCAGCGCCGCGAAGCATTCCAGGAAGTTCCGGCTGACGTAGCCGCCGAAGTAGGCCGGGTCGTCGGAGTTGACGGTGGCGCAGAGGCCCGCGCCGAGCAGCGCGGGCAGGTTGTGGTGCGCGAGCTCCGGAAACACGCGGAGCTTCACGTTCGACAGCGGGCAGACGGTCAATGGCACGCGCTCGCGCGCCAGGCGGGCGACCAGCGCCGGGTCCTCGACGCAGCGCACGCCGTGGTCGATGCGCTCGACCTTGAGCACATCGAGCGCGCTCCGGATGTATTCCGGCGGACCTTCCTCGCCCGCGTGGGCGACGAGCCGCAGGCCGAGCTCGCGGCAGCGCGCGAACACGCGCGCGAACTTCTCCGGCGGGTGGCCGCGCTCGCTGCTGTCAAGTCCGACGCCGACGAATCGCTCGCGGTAGGGCAGCGCCTCCTCGAGCGTGGCGAACGCCGCGTCTTCGCTCAGGTGGCGCAGGAAGCACATGATGAGCGCCGCATCGACGCCCTGCTCGGTGCGCGCGCGCAGGCAGGCGCGCGTCAGGCCGTCGATGACGGTGCGAAACGGCACGCCGCGACCGGTGTGCGTCTGCGGGTCGAAGAAAATCTCGGCGCGCACGACGTGGTCTTCCGCGGCGCGGCGGAAATAGGCCATGGCCATGTCCTCGAAGTCCTGCTCCTTCAGCAGCACGCCGGCGCCCGCGTAATAGATGTCGAGGAAGCTCTGCAGGTCGGTGAACGCGTAGGCGGCGCGCAGGGCCGCGACGGAAGGCCAGGAGAGCGCGACGCCATTGCGGTTCGCGAGCGCCAAAATGAGTTCCGGCTCCAGCGAGCCTTCGATGTGGATATGCAGCTCCGCTTTTGGCATGGCGGCGAGCAATGCCGGCAGGCGTTCGCGTGGCACCGCGTCCGGGTTCATGTCGGGGGCATGCTACGATGCAGGCGCCGGATGGTCCACCGAATGCCGCGTTTCCCCGCACTGGCCTGCCTGCTGCTGCCGCTGCTCGCCCAGCCTGCCGCTGCAGAAGGCGAAGTCGCCGTGCAGCAGGCACGGCCGCGCGTCGGTCTCGTGCTGTCGGGCGGCGGCGCGCGCGGCCTCGCGCACGTCGGCGTGCTCAAGGCACTGGAGGAGCAGCGCGTCCCGATCGATGCGATCGCGGGCACCAGCATGGGCGCCGTGATCGGCGGGCTCTACGCCGCAGGCAGGTCGCCCGCGGAGATCGAGGCGCTCGTCAGCACGCTCGACTGGAACGACGCGTTCCGCGACCGCTCGCCGCGGCGCGACATGAACTTCCGCCGCAAGCAGGACGACCGCGAGTTCCTGGTGCGGTTCCCGCTCGGCGTCAAGGGCGGCGAGTTCCGCGTGCCGCGCGGCCTGATCCAGGGCCAGAAGCTCACGCAGATCCTGCGCCGCGAGACCATCGCGGTCGCGGGTATCGACGATTTCGACCGTCTGCCGACGCGGTTGCGCGCGGTCGCGACCGACCTCGAGACCGGCGAGCGCAAAGTGCTGGACCGCGGGGACCTGACTCAGGCGCTGCGCGCCAGCATGTCAGCGCCCGGCGTGTTCGCGCCGGTCGAGCTGGATGGCCGGCTGCTGGTGGACGGCGGCCTGGTCGAGAACCTGCCGGTGGACGTCGCCCAGTCGATGGGCGTCGACGTCGTGATCGCGGTCGACGCCGGCTTCCCGCCAGTCGGGAGGCGCGAACTCACGTCGGCGCTCGCGGTCTCGAACCAGATGCTCACGATCATGATGCAGCGCGAGACCGCGCGGCAGAAATCGCTGCTCGGTCCGGCCGACTTCCTGATCGAGCCGGCGCTCGGCACGGTGCCGTCGATGGATTTCACCGAGGTCGCGCGCAAGGTCGCGATCGGCACCGAAGCGGCGCGCGGGCAGTCCGCGCGCCTTGCCGTGCTCGCGCTCAGCGAGGAAGAATGGCGCCGGCACCTGGCCGCCCGCTCCGCCACGCCGCGCCTGCCGGAGATCCAGTTCGTGCGCGTGGACCAGGGGTCTGCGCGCTACCGCGAGCGCATCGAAGCCGAGCTCGAGCCCGCGGTGGGTGCGCCACTCGACGCGGCGGCGATGGAGCAGCGCCTGTCGCGTCTCTATGGCGACGACAACTTCGAATCGCTCGACTACAAGGTCGTGCGCGACGGGGAGCGGCCCGGCATCGAGGTCAGCGCGCGCCGCAAGAGCTGGGGCCCGAACTACCTGCGCTTCGGGCTGGAGTTGCAGGACGACTTCGAGGGCAGCAACAGTTTCAACGCCGGCGTGCGCGCGCTCGTCACCGAGGCCAACCGCTATGGCGCGGAATGGCAGACCGACCTGCGCGTCGGCGCGGACCCGCGGTTCCGGACCGAGCTCTACCAGCCGATCGGATATGCCTCGCGCTGGTTCGTCGCGCCGAGGATCCTGGCCGAGCGCAGGCTGTTTGACGTCCTGGACGGCGAAGACCGCCTCGCGACCTTCCGTGTCCGCAACGCCGAGGTCGGTCTGGATTTTGGGCGCGAGTTCGGCAGCTGGGGCGAATGGCGCGCGGGCGTCGTGCGCGGCGATGGCAAGCGAAGCCTGCTGGTCGGCGACCCGGACGACCCGGACCTGCCGCCGCTCGCTGATTTCGACCGCGGCGAGTTCTACTCGCGCTTCTCGATGGATCGGCTCGACGATGTCCACTTCCCGCGCCACGGCGAGCTGTTCGTGCTGCAGTGGCACGGCCCGCGCGAGGACCTCGGGGCCGATGCGGATGCCGATCGCGTCTCCTTCGACTTCCAGCTCGCGCGCTCGCAGGGTCGCAGCACCTGGGTGCTGTCCGCGTCGGGCGGCGCGGTGGTGTCGGGAGCCGGCGACCAAGTGCAAGACTTCTATTCGCTGGGCGGCCTGTTCAACCTGTCCGGCCTGTCGCCGGATGCCATCAGCGGACCGCACTTCGCGGTCGCACGCGCGGTCTATTACCGTCGCATCGGCAGCGGGCAGGAGGGCTTCCTGAACGTGCCGACTTATCTGGGCGCATCGCTCGAGCAGGGCAACGCCTGGGAAGACCGCGGCGACATGAGCTTCGCATCCGCGCGCACGAATGGCGCGCTGTTCCTCGGCTTCAGCACCTTCCTGGGGCCGGTGTACCTCGCGGCCGGCTTCGATGAGGGCGGCGGCCGCAGCTTCTACCTGCTGCTGGGCCGCATCCGCTGAGAACTACGGGTCGATTCTTTCGTAGCGCACTGAGGGCGCGTCGCCCTGGCGCGAGTAGAGATGGCGGCCCGCCATGTCCGCGAGGGCATCGTCGCGCTCGCGCGCGGTCGCGAACCAGTGCTCCTTGCGCCAGTCCGCGCCGACCAGGCGCGCGAAGGGATCGCGCGGATCGAGGGTGACGCGGATGCCAAATGGCTTCGCCGCCGGCGGCGGCGCGCGCAGGTTGTGCTCATGGCAGATCGCCATGGCCGCAGGATAGCAGCCTTCAGAAATGGCGGTCGCCGGCGCCCTCGCGATCGGCCCAGCCCAGCAGCCGGCGCGTGACGAAGAGGTAGAGCGGCTTGCCGGTCGCCATCCACAGTCGCGAACCTGCCCCGGGCCGCGCCAGGATGTCCCGTTCGCGCGCCGTCAGGCGCTCCGGGCAATAGCTGCGCTTGTGCTTCAGCAGGTGGCGCAGGTCTTCACGGGCGAGTGCGCGGAACACGCGCCCGCGGCGCGGCGCGACGAACGCCAACTGGAAATCCACGAGCGCCGGCGCGCCCGCCGGTGTCACCAGCCAGTTCGGCTCCTTGGCAAGGTCGCAATGCGCAACGCCGCGGCGATGCAACGCCGTCACCAGCCGGCGCGCGGCGCGGAAATACCGCAGGTCCCGCGGCTCTGCCAGTTGCATCGGCCTGCCTTCCATCCATTCGCGCCGCAGGCCGGCCGGCCCGGTGCCGAGCAAGCGCGGCACGCCGGGGACGCCGTCGAGCTGCACCAGTGCCCTCGCTTCACGCCTGCACAGCCAGCGCGCGAGCGGCAGAAACCAGCGGCGCGCGGCGCCGGTGTCGCGGAACACGAAGCGGCGGCCGTAATCGTCGTCGCCGAGCCACACGGCACCGAACAGGTCCGACTTCAGGAGCTGCATGCCGGGGCTCAGGGCAGCCGCAGGCCCGCCTGCCAGGCGCCGCCCGCGCGCAGCGTCTCGGCGACCAGCACCAGGAGCCACAGCAGCAGGAACGCGGCGGCGTCGAGAAACGCCTTGCGATAGATCGCGGGCGGCACCGCGACCGTTGCGGGCAGCCGCATGCGCCGCCACGCCGGCCAGAACGCGGGCGTTGCGGCGCGGTATTCGCGCCAGGCGGCGCCGTGCGCCACGGCGAGCGCCGCATCCTCGCGCCGCGCGGCGACGGCGGCGAATGCGCCGATTGCGAGCGGCAGCGCGAGGCAGAGCACCAGCGAACGCGAAGTGAGTCCGATGCCGGCGGCTGCGACTACGGAGCCGAGATAGAGTGGATGGCGGCAGGCGGCGTAGGGACCTTCGCGCACGAGCTCCGATTCCTTGCGCCCTGCGACGAACAGCGTCGACCACAGCCGCCACAGCACGGCCGCCGCGACCAGCAGGAATCCCGCCGACTGCGCCGCGAGCCCCGCGCCGCCCTCGAAGACGCGCCCGGTAGTCGCGGCGGCGGCGGCGAGCGCGAGCGTGTAGCAGGCGAGATGCATGCGGATGCGCGGCGTGGTCGCGGTCGCAGCCATGGGCGCATTGTAAGATAGCCCCTGCATGCCAGAGGCTTAGCATGGCCGTACGCAGCACCGCGATGCCGACGCAGGGGCAGGCCCTGCCGGGCAGGCAGGAAAAGATGCCGGTGGTCGAGCGCCATTTCGTCAATGGCCACCGGATGACGCCGCCGTTCCCGGCCGGCCTCGAGTTCGCGTTGTTCGGGATGGGTTGCTTCTGGGGCGCGGAGAAACTGTTCTGGGAGCTGCCGGGGGTCTACTCGACGGCCGCGGGTTACACGGGCGGCTACACGCCGAACCCGACCTACCAGGAAGTCTGCAGCGGCATGACCGGACACACCGAGGTCGTGCGGGTCGCGTTCGACCCGCAGCGGATCCGCTACGAGGACCTGCTGCGCA
>JBQTKI010000002.1:0-13491 GCA_052386275.1 Gammaproteobacteria bacterium | reverse complement strand
GTCAGGAAATACTCCGCGGCCGCATGCGGCGAGGCGCCGCGCGCGGAGAAGACCGTGGCCCGCTCCGGAGGCGGCACGTACTCGCGCGCGAGCTGCATGGCGCGCTCGCGGAGCCGAAGGCAGCGCTCCGCCGGGACGAAATCCGGCAGCACGAGAAAGCCCTCGCCCTGGAACCGCGCGAGTTGCGCCGCCGTGAGCCGCCCCGCCATGGGGCGCACTATCTCAGGCGCCGGCCTCTGCCGCCAGACGCCCCAGGAACAGCTCGCCCTGCGGCGTCAGCTCAATATCGCCGCTATGCTCCGCGCCGGCTGACGACGAAGGATTCGTCGTTAAACCAGAGCCCGCCGTGCCGGCGCAGCACCGATTGCGTGACCTCGAGGTAGGCGCCGGTGGTTACCACCTCGTCGAGTCGCTCGTCCTCGATCTGGTTGACGTAGATCGCGGCGTTCCAGGCCGCGAACAGCGTCGAGGTCCCGATGCGGTCGCCGATCTCGGTCGGCAGCGTATGCATCTCGTAGCGGAAGATCGACTCCGCGTCGGGTGGCGATTCCAGCGAGAACTCCCGCGTCTCCGCGCCCAGCTCGGACCGCAACGTCGCGAGCAGCTCGTGGCGGTCCACCTGAAACGGGTTCTCGCCCGGCCACAGGCCCTGGATGATCTCGAGCGCCGGATCGCGCCCCCAGGACTGGATCACGAGCAGTCGCCCGTTCGGCGCCAGGCTCCTCGTGAGCGGCGCCAGCACCTTCTGCACCTTGAACTGCGCGGACATGCGCGCGCGCCAGGGTTGCGAGGCGACCACCAGGTCATAGGCCCCGGGCGCGCAGCCGGGATGCGGCACCACGCGGTCCACCTGGAACTGCTGGTCGTCGCGGTAGATCACGAGCACCGAGGGCTTCACGTAGACCGGGTTGCCGGTCTTCGCGCTCGGTTTCGTCTGCCAGCCCTCGTGCAGCGTCGCGGCGAGGCGCTCGACCTGCTCCGCGTAGTCGTGCGAGCTCTGCCCGGAGAGGGGCACTTCGATCCAGTTGACCGCCGCGCCGTCCGTCGGCGCGAGCCGCGGCGCATCCGCGTAATTCAAGTTGGTGACCACGAACACCGTGGTCGGGTGCTCGACGAAGCGGTCCGGCATCTTCTCGAGTCCGAGCCGCACGTCCTCCAGGCTGATCTCCTTCGCGACCACGAGCACCGGCACGGTCGGCCACAGATGGTGGGTGCTGCGCAGGAGCCGCGCGAGCACGGTCGCGTCGCCCATGCCGGCGTCGAACAGGCGCACGGCCGGCGGCGTCGGGCGGATGCGGGCGAGCTCGGCGGCCGCGCGCCGCGCGACCGCGGATTTCTCGTTGCAGGTGTTGACGAATGCCAGGTACTTCTGGCGGTTGTCGTAGAAACGGAACGGCGTGGTGCCCGCGGCGGGCGCCGCAGCCGGCGCGGCCGGCGTTGCCGCGCGCGGCGTCACCGCGCGCGACCCGCGACGAGGTCGGCGGTGATGCGCGCCACGTGCCCGCCCTGGAAGCGGCACATGCCGAGCTCGAGCGCGGTCGGCATCCGCATCTCGGCGCCGGCACCCGTGATGCTGCTCGCGCCGTAGGGCGTGCCGCCCGTCACTTCCGTCATCGTCGTGATGCCCGGCGCCGTGTAAGGCATGCCGACGATGATCATGCCGTGGTGCAGCAGCGTGTGATGGAACGACGTGATCGTCGTCTCCTGCCCGCCGTGCTGGCTCTGGGTGCAGGTGAAGACGCTCCCGACCTTGCCGAGCAGCGCGTTCTTCGCCCAAAGCGGGCCGGTCTGGTCGAGGAAATTGCGCATCTGCGCGCACATGTTCCCGAACCGTGTCGGCGTGCCGAACAGGATCCCGTCGTAATCGCCGAGCTCGAGCGGATCCGCGAGCGGCGCGCGCTGGTCGAGCTTGTAGCCGGCCTGTCGCGCGACCTCCGGCGGCACCAGCTCCGGCACGCGCTTGACCGTGACCCCGGTGTCGGCGACCGTGGCCGCGCCTTCGGCCTGCGCCCAAGCCATCTGTTCCACGTGGCCCCAGCTGCTGTAATAGAGGACGAGTATCCGGGCCATGTAGCCTCCCGCCGCTCAGGCCGCGGCGCGCGCCTGGCGCCGCAGAAAGGAGCGGATGACGTCGTTGTAGGCGCGAGGGTCGTCGAGGTTCGCCAGATGTCCCGCGCCCGGAACCAACGCGCGCTCTGCCTGCGTCAGCGCACGGCAGAGGCGGTCGCCTGCCAGCCGGCGCGGGCGCGTGTCGAGCCCACCATTGACGACGAGCACCGGGACCGGCAGCTCTGCGAGCAGGCGCTGTGGAACCGGCGCTGCCGGCATCGCCGCGGGACCCAGCAGGTCGCGTCCCGGATAACGCGCGAGCACGCGGTCGAGGAGCCGGACCGATTGCGGGTCGCCGGCGTGCAGCTGCATCAGCGGGTGGCGGCGCCAGGCGACGCGGAAGCTCTCGAGGCCCGCCTCCTGCGCCAGTTTGCGGAACTCGTCGAACGAGAAGTCCTCCTCGTCACCGGTCGCGATGGCGGCGGCGTCGCCCGGCAGGCCGTCGAGCACGAGGCCGGTCACCCGCGCCGGCCACGATAGCGCGAACGCGAGCGCGGCGCGCGCGCCCTGCGACATGCCGACCTGCGCCGCGCGCGCGATATGCAGGTGATCGAGCAGCGATTCCAGATCGCCGGGATCGGCGGCCGGGTCGGGGTCCCCTTCCGACCGGCCGAAGCCGCGGCGGTCCAGGCGGATCACACGCAGCTCACGCGCGAGTTCGGCCGCCTGCGGCTCCCAGATGTCGAGGTCGAGCGTCCAGCCGTGCACCAGCACCACGGCGGGACCGGCGCCCTCGTCACGGTAGCGCAGCCGGATGCCGCCGGCGCGGAAATAGCGGTCGCGCGCTTGCACGCTCTTTCGCATATCGAAAAAAAGTTCGAAAACAGGCTACGGCTGCCCGGCGGCAGCGTCAAGCGCCGCACCGCGCTCAGGCCTGCGCCGAGAGCGCGAGCCCGGGCACGCGCGCGAGCTCGGCGGAGATCGCCCGGCTCGCCTGGCGCAGCATCGCGAGCCGCTCGCGCACCAGGCGCGCCTTGGTGGTGCGGCGCGAATGGCTCGAGGAATTGAGTGCGGCGACCACTCGGCCGGCCTGGTCGTGCACGGGCACCGCCACCGCGACCACGCCGTAGGCGAGCTCGTCCTCGACCGCGGAAAAGCCGCTCCTGCGGCATTCTTCGACGAGCTGCCGCAGCTTCTTCGGGTCGGTCACGGTCAGGTCGGTGTAGGCGACGAATTTCTGGGTGCGGAAGTACTGGTCGAGTCGCTCCGGCGCGAGACCGGCGAGCAGCACCCGCCCCATCGAGGTCACGTGCGCCGGAAACCGGCTGCCGACGTGCGCCTCGAGACGGACCAGCGTGCGCACCGAGGTGCGCGCCACGTAGACGATGTCGTTGCCGTCCAGCACCGAAAGCGCGGCCGAGTCGCCGGTCTGGCGCGCGAGCTCCTCGAGGTGGGTCTTGGTCAGGTGCTCGATGTCCATCGACTCGAGGTAGGCGGCGCCGAGCTCGAGCACCTTGGGCCGCAGCAGGAAGGCGCGGCCGCGGCGGGTGACGTAGCCGAGCTCCTCGAGCGTCAGCAGGCAGCGGCGCGCGGTCGCGGCCGGCATGCCGGCGATGCCCGCGACTTCCGACAGGGTGAGCGCCGAATGCTCGCGCCCGAAGGCGCGGATCACCAGCAGGCCCTTGGCCAGCCCGCCCATCGTTTCGCGGCGCGCCGCGGGCCCCTCGCGTCTCGGCATGCGGCCAGTGTATTTCGATATGCGAACGGCGGACAGCCCGCGCACTTGACGGCGCGCGGCCGGCGGCTCAGCATGTTCGGTGAACGAATCTATTTTCGCTATCCGAAACATGCACTTGTGCCTTCCGGGGGTCCCCCAGGCATGAAGATCGGTTCGCAGGCGCGCCCGGGCACCGCGATCTCCGCGGCCGACCCCGACACCGTCGTCGTGCGCGGCCATGATCTCTGCGGCGAACTCATCGGCCGCGTGAGCTTCACCGAGCACGCCTGGCTCCTGGTCACCGGTTCCCTGCCCTCCCCCGCGCAGCGGCGCGTGCTGGACGCCACGCTGGTCGCGATCGCCGAGCACGGGCTCGTGCCGTCGGTCGCGGCCGCGCGCATGACGCTCGCCGCGGCGCCGGAGTCGATGCAGGGCGCGGTTGCGGCCGGCGTGCTCGGCTGCGGCTCCGTGATCCTGGGCTCGGCCGAGGCTGCGGCCCGGCTCCTCGCCGGGGTGCTCGCGCGCGCCGGCCAGGGCGGGCTCGAGCAGGCCACGCGCGCGGCGCTGGCCGAGTCGCGCGAAGCGCGCCGCGCGGTGTCCGGTTACGGCCACCCGCTGCACAAGCGCCAGGATCCCCGGGTCGCGCGCCTGCTCGCGGTCGCGACGGAGACCGGCCTCGCCGGCCGCCACGTCGAGGCGGCGCGCATGGTCGAGCGGCTCCTGCCCGAGGTGACGGGCAAGCCCCTCGCGATGAATGTCTCGGGCGCGATCGCGGCCGTCATGCTCGACGCCGGCTATCCGCTCAGCGCGGTGAAGGGCGTGCCGCTACTCGCGCGCACGGCATCCCTGATCGCACACCTGGTCGAAGAGCAGGAGCGGCCCATCGGCTTCATGCTGGCGGATGCCGGCGCCGCCGGCATCGCCTACGACGGCCAAGCGCCCTCCGGCTTCGTACCGACCGCATGAACCCGAATTCCGTGCTGCGCGGCGTCCGCATCCTGGAACAGGGCACGTTCATCACCGGCCCCTGCGCCGCGATGATGCTCGCCGACCTGGGCGCCGACGTGATCAAGGTCGAGAGCCCCGAGGGCGACCCTTACCGCGCCTACCAGCAGGGGCTCTACTCGCCGCACTTCCAGGCCTACAACCGCAACAAGCGCGGCATGGTCTGCGACCTCAAGCAGGCGGCGGACCGCGAGCTATTCGACCGTCTGGTCGCGGGGGCGGACGTCTACATCCAGAACTTCCGCCCGGGCACGGCGGAGCGTCTCGGCGCAGGCGCCCTGCGCCTGCGCGGCCTCAATCCCCGGCTCGTGTACTGCTCGATCAGCGGCTTCGGCGCGCATGGCCCCTATGCGGAGCGCCCGAGCTACGATTCCGTAGCGCAGGCGTTGTCCGGGTTCCTGAGCGTGGTCGTGGATCCGGAACGGCCGCGCTTCCTCGGGCCCGCGCTCGCAGACGCGATCACCGGCATCTACGCCGCCTGCGGCATCCTCGGCGCGCTGTTCGAGCGCTCGCGCACCGGCCACGGCCGGCTGGTCGAGGTGTCGATGCTCGAGGCGATGGCGCATTTCGCGGTCGAACCTTTCACCGCCTGGTTCGCGCTCGGCACGGTGCCGCGTTCGAACGACCGGCCGCGACTGGCGCAGGCCTACATCCTGCGTACGGCGGACGAACGTCTGCTCGCAATTCACCTGTCCTCGCTCGAGAAGTTCTGGACCGGCCTGCTCGCGGCCCTGGAGGCGGAGGAGCTCAATCGCGATGCTCGCTTTTCCTCGCGGCTTGCGCGCATCGACCACTACGAGGCGCTCGGCGAGGAACTCGACCGCCGGTTCCGGCGCCGCCCGCTCGCCGAGTGGACCGCGCGCCTGTCCGCGCACGACGTGCCGTTCGCGCCGATCAACGGCATCGACGCGGTGGTCGAGGATCCTCAGGCCAGGCACCTGGGGCTGGTGGTTCCGGTCGAGGGGGCGCGCGAGGGCGGCCGCCAGGCCGTGCGCCCCGCGCTCCAGTTCGACGGCCGCGCCGCGGGATCGGTGAGCGCGGCGCCGCTGCTCGACCAGCACGGCGACGAGATCCGCGCCGCGCTTGCACGCGACGGCGGCTGGCCTCTGCGCGAGGACGACGCGCCGGCGCGCCGGGCGGCGGGATGATGCCGATGGCGCAGCCCCTGCCGCTCTTTCCCACCTCCCTGGTCGGCAGCATGCCGCAGCCGGAATGGCTGATCGACCGCGCGCAGCTCGCCGGCCGCTTTCCGCCGCGCGTGCGCGCGCGCGAGCTGTGGCGGGTGCCGGAACCCTTCCTCGCCGAGGCGCAGGACGACGCGACGTTCACTGCGATCAAGGCCCAGGAGGACGCCGGGCTCGATATCGTCACCGACGGCGAGATCCGCCGCGAGAGCTATTCCAACCTGTTCGCGACCGCGCTCGACGGCGTCGACCTCGACCACCCCGGCACGGCGCTCGACCGCAGCGGCCATCCGAACCCGGTGCCGCGCGTCGTCGGCGCGATCCGACGGCGCCATGCAGTGGGCGTGCGCGACCTCGAGTTCCTGCGCCGCCACACGACGCGGCGCGTGAAAGTCACGGTCCCGGGCCCGTTCACGATGTCGCAGCAGGCGCAGATCGACCACTACGGGGGCAGCCGCGAGCTCGCTGCGATGGACTATGCCGCCGCCGTCAACGCCGAGATCCGCGACCTGTTCTCGGCCGGCGCGGACATCGTGCAGGTGGACGAGCCCTACCTGCAGGCACGGCCCGAGGAGGCGCGCGCCTTCGGGCTCGCGGCGCTCAACCGCGCGCTCGACGGCGTGCGCGGGACGACCGCGGTGCACGTCTGCTTCGGCTACGCCGCGATCATCCACGCGCGGCCGTCCGCCTATTCGTTCCTGCCCGAGCTTGCCGGCTGCGCCTGCCGGCAGGTCTCGCTCGAGACCGCGCAGCCGCATCTCGATTGCTCGATCCTCAAGTCGCTCGCCGGCAAGCAGATCATCCTCGGGGTGATCAACCTCGGCTCGCACGAGGTGGAATCTCCGGAGACGGTCGCCGCGCGGGTGCGCAAGGCGCTGCCGTTCGTCCGCGCCGAGGATCTGATCCTCGCGCCGGACTGCGGGATGAAGTACCTGCCGCGCGAGGTCGCGATCGGGAAGCTCAGATCGATGGTCGCCGGTGCCGCCATGCTGCGCTCGGAGATGGCGCGGCGCGCCGGCCCGGTCAGGGTGCAATCGAACTCATGATGCCGGAGATCCACATGAAGACAAGCAAGGGGAAGATCGTTTCCATGCTCGCGGCCTGGGCCACGGCGGCGGTCGCGCTGCCCGTCCCGGCGCTGGCGGCGGAACTGGAAGAGGTCATCGTCATCGCCCGCAAGCGCAGCGAGGCTCTCCTCGACGTGCCGGTGGTGGTGAGCGCGTACAGCGCCGAGGAAGTCGAGTCCGCGGGCATCCTGCGGCCGCAGGACTTCATCGCGCTGACGCCCAACATGACGATGGTGCAGACCCAGAACCAGGGCACCTCCTTCATCGTCGTGCGCGGCATCTCGCAGGCCCGCAACAGCGAGCCTTCGGTGGCGGTGCTGATCGACGGCGTGCTGATGGCGAACCCGTCGCAGTTCAACCAGGAGCTGTTCGACATCGCGAGCATCGAGGTGCTGAAGGGCCCGCAGGGCGCCCTGTACGGCCGCAACGCGATCGGCGGCGCCGTGATCATCACGACGCGTGAGCCGGGCGACGAGATCGAGGGGACGCTGATGGCCGGCTACGACTCCGGGCCCGGCTACCGCGCGCGCTTCGGCGTCGGCGGGCCGATCGGCGGCTCCGACGGGTGGAAGTTCCAGCTGTCGGGCTCCTACCTCGACACCGACGGCTACATCGACAACCCCTTCCTCGGCGAGGAGGCGGACCCGTTCCAGGACCTGTCCGCGCGGCTCAAGCTGATCTACGAACCGAGCGACAGCTTCAAGGCCGACTTCCGGGTCTCGTTGTCCCAGGTCGACACCCAGGCGCTCTACTTCAACATCGTCGAGCAGGCCGACGACACCAGCCTGCCGGTGCGCGTCAACAACCCGGGCGAGAACGAGCGCGACATGATGAGCGCCTCGCTCAAGCTCGAGTGGGGCGTCGGCGGCGGCACGCTGACCTCGATCACGGCCTACGACACGCTTGAGGAGCTGCTGACCGGCGACCAGTTCAATTTCCTGCCGATTCCCGAATCCGTGCTGTTCCAGTTCTTCGGCGCGGATCAGGCCCAGCACCAGTGGCTGGACGTGGAAGCGATCAGCCAGGAGGTCCGCTTCACCTCTCCGGCGGAGAACCGGATGCGCTGGATTCTGGGCGCCTACGCGATCGCCACCGACCGCTTCATCTCGACCGGCAACGTGTTCGACCTCGGCACCGGCACGGTGCCGCGCGTGACGACCGAGCCGCTGCCGCTGTTCAACCCTCAATTCACCTACCTGTCCGACTCCCAGGACAACCTGGCCTGGGCCGTATTCGGCGAATTGAGCTACGACATCACCGACCGCGTGGAGGGCTCGATCGCACTGCGCTACGACAACGACGAGCGCGAGAACACGACGGAAACGCCGCAGGTGTTCATCCCCGCCCCGATCAGCTGCAGCACGGTGCCGCAACCGCCGGTCTGCGCATCCACCGGCGATGTTCGCACCGAGACCTGGGACGAGCTGCAGCCCAAGGTCACGCTGCGCTTCAAGCCGAACGAGAACGTCACGACCTACGCCAGCTACAGCCGCGGCTTCCGCAGCGGCGGGTTCAACCAGACGGGCGTCGGGTCGGCACCCAACCCGTTCGGGATACTGACCGGCATCAACGACCTGTTCAACGAGGAGACGGCCGACACCTTCGAGGTGGGGGTCAAGGCGCGCTTCAACGACAATCGCGTGACGGCAGGGGCGAGCGTCTACCATACGGAAGCCGAGGGCTCCTACTTCTTCGTGTTCGACCCGGGCACCAGCACCCAGAACCTCGGCAACCTGGATGAGGTCGAGTACCAGGGGCTGGAGGCGGAAGTGCAGGCGCAGCTCACCGACCACTTCGAGGTGTACCTGCGCGGCGGCATCACGGACAGCGAAATCAAGGCCTCGCAGCGGTCGGCCAGTGACGTCGGCAACCACGCACCGCTCGTGTCCGAATACACGATCAACCTGGGTGCGCAGTGGCGCGCGCCGCTGGGCGGCGGCGGCTTGGAACTCTTCATCCGCCCGGACTTGCAGGTCATCGGCGACACCTGGTGGTGGCCCGACAATTTCACCAAGCGCAGCCCGGTGGAGCTCCTCAACCTGCGCGCCGGCATCGAGACCGAGAGCTGGTCGGTAGTCGCCTGGTCGAGAAACCTCACGGGCGAGGAATACAATGCCGAGTGGTCGCCCGGGCCGGCGTTCTTCCCGAACCCGGGCCAGACCAACAATTTCGTGTTCAAGGCGCAGCCGCGGGTCTGGGGCGTGGACTTCACCTACCGCTTCTGATCCCGGGCGCGAAAACGGAGCCAACCGACATGACGACAGCGAGACTACCCCAGCGGCTGCACCACACGGCCTACGTGTCGCGCGACCTCGAGGCGACGCGGAAGTTCTACGAGGACGTGATCGGTCTGCCGCTGCTCGCGACCTGGTGCGAGAAGGACGTGCTGTTCGGCGCCGAGCGCACCTACGCGCACTGCTTCTTCGGCCTGGCCGACGGCGGCGCGCTCGCCTTCTTCCAGTTCGCGAACCAGGCCGACCAGCAGCAGTTCGGGCCGAAGATGCCGTTCACGCCCTTCCACCACGTCGCGCTCTACGTGGACAAGGCCACGCAGGCGGACATCGAGAAGCGGCTGAAGGCCGCGGGCTACAAGGAGCCGGAGTCGTTCGTGCTCGAGCACGGCTACTGCCGCTCGGTGTACGCCACCGACCCGAACGGCATGATCGTCGAATTCACCTGCGACCACCCGGACGTGGCGAAGATCAACGCCGCGCGGCGCAAGGACGCGCATTCCGAGCTGAAGCGCTGGCTGGGCGGCGATCACCGGTCGAACAACACGTATCGATGAGGGGGAGCACCGACCGCATCCTGACCACGCACGTCGGGAGCCTCCCGCGTTCGCAGGCGGTGACCGACGTGCTGTTCGCGCGCGAACAGGGGGAGGTCGGGGACCCTGTGGCGGCGGAGTCGGTCATCACCGACGCGGTGGCCGCGGTCGTGAGGCGGCAGGTGGATGCCGGCGTCGACGTCGTCAGTGACGGCGAGACCAACAAGATCAGTTACGCGACCTATATCGCCGACCGGTTCTCCGGCTTCGGCGGCGACACGCCGCGCGAGCCCGGGCAGGATCTGGTCGAGTTCCCGCGCCTGCTCACCAAGCTCGCCGAGCGCGGCGCAACCGCGAAATACCGCCGACCGCGCTGCATCAACGAGATTCGCGTCAAGGATACGGGGCCCCTGATCCAGGACCTCGGCAACTTCCGCCGCGCGGTGGAAGCGGCGCGGCCGGCCGAGGCGTTCATGAACGCGGCCTCCCCCGGCGTCATCGCGCTGTTCCAGCCGAACGACTACTACGCGACGCAGGACGCGTACCTCGAGGCGATCGCGGAGGCGATGCGCTCCGAGTACGAGGCGATCGTCGGCGCCGGTTTCCTGCTGCAGGTCGATGCGCCGGATTTCGGCATGGGCCGGCACACGATGTACCGCCACGCGAGCGTGGAAGAGTACCTCACGCGCGCGGCGCGCCACGTGGAGGTGCTGAACCATGCGCTGCGCAATCTGGCCCCCGACCGCATGCGCATGCACATCTGCTGGGGCAACTACGAGGGCCCGCACCATCACGACGTGCCGCTGGCGCAGCTCTTGCCGGTCGTCATCAAGGCGCGCCCGCAGGCGCTCCTGTTCGAATCGGCGAACCCGCGCCACGCGCACGAATGGAAGGTGTTCCGCGAACAGAAGATCCCGGACGACAAGATTCTCATTCCGGGCGTGCTGAGCTCCACCACCAACTACGTCGAGCACCCGGAGCTGGTCGCCGAGCGCATCCAGCGCTTCGCCGACATCGTCGGCCGCGAACGCGTGATCGCGGGCTCCGACTGCGGCTTCAGCACCTTCGCCGGCTTCGGCCCGATCGACCCCGACATCGTCTACCTCAAGCTCGGCTCGCTCGCCGAGGGCGCGCGCCTCGCGAGCAAGGCCCTGTGGAAGCACTGAAATGAACGCGATTTCATCTGCCGACTTCGACGCCTGGCTGCGTGCCTATCAGACCGCCTGGCAGGGCCGCGACTCCAAAGCCGCGGTGAGGATCTTCACTGACGATGCCGAGTATCACTGGACGCCGCTCGACCCGCCGCAGCGCGGCCACGCCGGCATCGCCGCGGCCTGGGACGGCGCGGTTTCGACGCAGCGCGATATCACGTTCCACTACCAGATCCTGGCCGTCGCGGGCGCCACCGGAATCGCCAGGTGGCGCGCGGATTTCACGCGCCTGCCGGCCGCTTCGAAGGTCGTGATCGAGGGCGTCCTGACGGCCGAGTTCGCGGCACCCGGCAAGTGCCGGGTGTTCCGCGAGTGGTGGCACAGCGCCGAGTCGCCCTGACGGGCTCAGGGCACGAGGATCTTCACCCAGGGCACCGTGCCGTCGTCGGCCAGGAACGCCTCGGCCATCAGACCGGCACGGCAGTCCGCGTAGGTGCCGCGCCGGCTGGCGCGCGCCGGATCCGCGTGCTGCACGTAGAACCGGGTCTCGGCGCCAAACTCCACATAGGCCGGCCCGCTCTGCGTTTCGACGGTCATGCCGGGTTGCGTGTGCGCCAGCGACCGGATCCTGCCGATCCGTGTCTTGACGTTCGAGATCCCGGGGGACTTGCCGATCGGGATGTATTGCTCGGTCGCCGGATGCGCGGACGCCGGCGCCGCCGCGGCCAGCGACGCCGCGGCCAGGAATGCAGCCAGTCGCCCGATCATGATGACTCCTCCAGGCGGCTGCGTGCCGCTTCGATCGCCGCCAGCGCCTCCTGCACGTGGCGGCTGCGACCGGAGCGCCGGCGCGCCTTCGCAACCGCCGATTCCGCGACGCGGACTTCGGCGATGGCCTCCGGGTGCAGGCCGCTGCCCGCCAGGACCCCGCGCGCATCCTCGAGCTCGAACCCGGCCCTGGCGATCAGCACGGGCTTGCGCTCGTGTCCCCGGGGATAAGCGTCCGCCGTACGCAGCAATGCGGCGGATGCGCGCAGGTTCTCGAGGGCATTGATCACGCGCAGGAAGGCCGCGACGGCGACCACCTGGGTCGCGTCGAGGTTGATCGCGCTGCCGGTCGCTCCGATCAGGAGCTGCCCGGACGGCGAATTCGTGAACGCGTCGCCGTTGTAAAACGCCACTGCGCCTTCAATCGTTTCAACCGAGTTGTCGTGGAAGAAGGGGCCCGTGTCGGCGGACTCGACCAGCGGCGGCGTGTTGAACTCGCCGGTGCCGGGAACGCCGAAGCCGTCGTCGGGCGGGTTCTTGGCGCCAGTCAGGTCGGCCGGCTGATCGGGCAGGTTCTCGACGCCGGTGTTGAAGCGGAGGTTGCCGGCGCCCGGACCGAAGATCGCCGGATCCGCGTTGGCGCCCGCATTGACGTGGCATGCGTTGCACTTGCCGAGGTTTCGATCGAGGAAGATTTCCTGCCCCCGGCGCGCGACTTCGCCGCGCAGCCTGAGGGGCAGCGCAAGATCCTGCTGCCGTCCGAGCGACAACTGGAAGGCCTCGAGCGCGTCGAGTTCCTCGTCGGTCGGCAATCGGAAGTCGCGGCCGGCGGCGCGGTCCAGCGTCTTCGGAAAATGCTGGATCACGGCCCCGACCGCGAACGAGCGCAGGCTGCCATCGCCCGGCGCGCCGTCGCCGCCCCAGCCGGTCTGGGGTCCGTTGCGACTCGCGACGGAGGTCGAAAGCGCGAGCGTGTGCGGGATGCCGCGCATATTGAACTTGTTCGGCAGGTCGTCGAAGCCGTCCTGGTTCTCCAGGATCATCGCGAACTTGCGCATCAACTCCGGGCTCTCGAAATCGCGCGCAAGCGCCGGGTTTGTTTCAGCGACGAACAGGCCGTCGCCGGGCGGCAGCGTCGCAACGAAAGCCGGCGATAGCCCGAAGTTATCCTCGGCGCGGTGGCAGGCACCGCAGGTGCGGCCGTTGCCGCCAAATGTCTCATTGAAGAAGATCTCCTCGCCCCTCAGGATCCGCGCATCCTCGGGCGAAGGCTTGAGCGGCTGCGGGCACCCGGCCAGCAGCGCGGCGGCGATGGCGAGCAAGCTGCAGGGGATCCAGCGATCCATGTCGACCTCCCCGGCCAGAGATGCCAGCCAATAGTGCGCGGCTACGGGATCACCGGCAACTCGATCATCGTCGGATACTGCGCCGTCCGCCAGACCCGCTGTGTCGCTTTTTCGTAACTCTCCGGCGGCGCGAACATGATGTTCGGCACGAAGGTCTGCGGGTTGCGGTCGTAGAGTGGGAACCAGCTCGACTGGAGCTGCACCATGATTCGGTGCCCCGGCAGGAAGGTGTGGCTCACCTGCGGCAGCGGGATGCGGTATTCGAGCACCTTCCCGGGCGCGAGCGGCTTCGCGACCGCGAAATCCTCGCGATAGCGGCCGCGGAAGATGTCGGCCGACAGCATCTGCTGGTAGCCCCCGAGTTTCGGGCTGTCCGGCACTTCGTCGGGCCAGACGTCGATGATCTTGACGACCCAGTCGGAATCCGTGGCGCTCGT
>JBQTKI010000001.1:0-52948 GCA_052386275.1 Gammaproteobacteria bacterium | reverse complement strand
CCCTCTCAAGGCTGGTACGAGGGTTCGAATCCCTCTGGGAGCGCCACGGACTCGGGGGTTCGCGGAAGCGACACGCGTGGCACCCACGTCAGCTTGGACGTTGCGCCCGCAAGGCGCGATAGACCCATTCTCGCGAGGCGAAGCGATTGTAAGCGCGATAGCCCCGGACGCCCGACCAGTTGCGGTAATCGTCTTGCAGGGATTCCGGAATGTGATCCTTCACGATGCGCTCGCGGCGCTCGCTGTCGAGGTCGAGCGCGCGCAGCACACCTTCGGTAATGTCTTCCTCGTGCGAAATCAACAATCCCGCGCTACGCAGGAGCGACGCAGGATCGCTGTCGCGCCAGCCCAGATCGGCATAGAAAAAGAGTCCGCCTGGAACCAGCACGCGGGCGACTTCGCAAAAGAAACGAGCCGGATCATCGTACAGATGCGAGGCCTCGATGTTGATCACGACGTCGCAGGTTGACGGTGCCAGCGGCAGGTCCTCGGCGCGACCCACTTGGAACCTCAGTGCTTTGAGGTGAGCGAAGCGCCCCACCGCGATCTGGATGTTTCGGGCACTGATGTCGAGGCCGATGTATTCCCCCGGCTGGAAAGCCGCCGCGATGTCGGCGGCGCCGCCGCCACGGCCGCAACTGACCTCGAGGACCCGCAGGCCGCGCAGTTTGGCGTCATTCAACAGGTACCGGTACAGGGCCAGGCAATAGCCCTCCGATTCAGCGGCTGCAATTGCGCCGGGCAACGCATAGCCGTAGTTCATGAGGGAAAAATCAGCCGCTGCAACCGCGGTCGCCTCGTAGAAGCGTCGTGCGGTCTCGCTCTTCGAATCGGCCGCGTCAGTCATGTGTGCGCGGCCCTGCTGCGCAGCGTCATCCTGATCCCGTGACGCGGATACATCGTCGTGCCAGGCATCGGCTCGATCCGCTGACCGGGTGCCAGCTCGAGACGATAGCGCCTGGCAAGCATGGCAACGATCAGCTTGAGATCCTGCGTCGCCTGGCCGCCGCCGATGCAATTGCGATGACCCGCCGCGAACGGCAGGTATGCGAATCGTGGGCGTGTGGCGCACTGATCTGCGGTGAACCGCATCGGATCGAAGCGTTCCGGGTCGGGCCAATACTCGGGAAGATGGTGCGTGGCGTACATCGAGACGCAGACGGTCGCGCCCTTCGGGATTCGGTAGCCGCCGAGGGTGTGATCGACCAGGGAGACCCGTGAAATAGAGTGGATCGGCGAATACAGGCGCAACGATTCCTGAACGACCTGATCGGTGTAAACAAGCTGATCCAATGCGCCCGCCGTGGGATCGGACCCCGCGAGAACCGATTCGACTTCCCGGGTCAGCCGCTCATGCACTTCCGGGTGCCGCGACAACAAGTAATGGATCCAGCAAAGGGCCGTCGCCGTCGTTTCATGACCCGCGAAAAAGAGGGTCAGCAGCTGGTCGCGCAGTTCGAGGTCGGTGAATGGCGCACCCTCGGCGCCACTCGACTTGGCCAGCAGCTCGAGTATCGCGCAGTCCTCGAAACCGCGCGCGCGATGAGTCTCGATGTACTCGTAGAGACAGCGGTCGAGTTCCGCCAGGGCACCGTCGAATTCGGGCTGCGGACCGCTGGGCGCCGGTTTCAGCAGGCGCCATACGCTGCGCCGTGGCTTTGGCCAGCTCTGCTTGACCTGCGTCGCTGCTGCACAGAATCGCGCGGCGATCTTTGCGAATCCCGTGCCGAGCAGTGCGCGCGCGGCGAGCAACTGGGCGAGCTCGATGAACTCGGGTTCCACGTCGAAGATCGCGCCTGATGCGGCACGAGCCGCCCAACGATCGAATTGCCTGCCGATCATCTCGGACTTCCAGCCGATCTGGACATTGACCGCACCGGGTTTGAATGCCGGCTGGGTGATCAGGCGTTGTCGCCGCCACTGTTCTGCTTCGCTCAGCAACAGACCTTGTCCCAGCAGCGCCTGGATCTGGCTATAGCGGACGTTTTTCATGTACCGGTGACGATGGGTGATGAGCAGTTCATGCACCTGTTCCGAACCGGAAATGAGATAGAGGTACTGGCCGCGCACCGGAATGCGTGCAATGTGCCCATACGACCGGGCGACCTTGGTCAGGAATTCCATCGGATTGTCCAGCAGCTGCCGGGCGCAGCCGATGATCGGCAAACCGCGCGGCCCCGGCGGATCAAGCCCGGCCGACTCCGCGTGGGCTTGCAGCTTCGCCGAAGCTCCGATCGTCATGTCAGCGAGTCCCGCGGAAACCGACGAGATCGCCCGCGAGCGCAAAAGACTGCAACGCGGAGCCGCAAGCAGGTCGGAAACCGGGCTCGAACACGGTGCGCCAGTATTGCCCAGTCCGCCCCGACCTTCAATGCAACCCGGGCCGATTGTGTGTCAAAGTTCCGGGGCCGTCCCGAGCCGGCCGTTCGACCGCTTCGGTGCCGGGCCGGCACGAGGATTCGAATCGCTCCGGGAGCGCCAACGATCATGATGCGCATCGCCATGTGGTCCGGCCCGCGCAACATCTCGACCGCAATGATGCGCGCCTTCGGCAGCCGCCCCGACACGGCCGTCATTGACGAGCCGCTCTATGCGCACTACCTGAAGGTCACGGGCGCCGCCCACCCCGGCCGCGAAGAAGTGCTCGCGCGCCACGAGTCGAACTGGCGCAAGGTGGTCGAGCAGATCACGGGCGAGATTCCGGACGGCCGCGCCTACTGGTACCAGAAGCACATGGCGCACCACCTGCTGCCGGAGATGGACCGCGACTGGCTCGATGCGCTCACGCACGCCTTCCTGATCCGCGAGCCGGACCAGATGCTTGCTTCGCTCGTGAAGACCTACCCGGAGGCGCAACTCGCCGACACCGGTCTGCCGCAGCAATGCGAAATCTTTGACCGCGTTGCGGATCGCCTCGGCCGCGCGCCGCCCGTCGTGCTCGCGAGCGACGTGCTGAAGGACCCGCACGGCATGCTGACCCGTCTCTGCGCCGCGCTCGGCATCCCCTACCTGGAACAGATGCTGTCCTGGGAACCGGGCCCGCGGCCGACCGACGGCGTCTGGGCGAAGCACTGGTATGCGGCCGTCGAGGCCTCGACCGGCTTCGAGCCCTGGCAGCCAAAGAAAGTCGGGCTGCCGAAGGCGCTGCGTCCCCTGCTCGACGCCTGCCGGCCCTGGTACGAAAAGTTGTACGCTCTGCGCCTCGGCGATTGAGGCCCGCGATGCTCCAGCAGTTCGACGAACGCAACCGCAAACTGATCGTCAACGTCAACGGTGAACTCGTGCACCGCGACGAGGCGCGCGTGAGCCCGTTCGATTCCGCGGTGCAGGGCGGCGACGCGGTCTGGGAGGGGCTCAGGCTCTACGACGGCCGTATCTTCGCGCTCGAGGCTCACCTCGCGCGGCTGCGCGCCTCCGCGCTCGCGCTCGCATTCGAGAAGATTCCCGCGGACGAGGCGATCGTGAAGGAGATCCGCCGCACCCTCGCCGCCAACGGGATGCGCGACGGCGTGCACATCCGCCTCACGCTGACGCGCGGTGTCAAGATCACCTCCGGCATGGACCCGCGACTCAATCGGTCGGGCCCGACCCTGATCGTGCTCGCGGAACACAAGCCGGCCGTGTATGCGAAGACAGGGATCACGCTCGTGACCAGCACGGTGCGCCGTCCGCCGCCCGACGTGCTGGACCCGAAGATCCATCACGCCAACCTTCTGAACTCGATCCTCGCCAAGATCCAGGCGAACGCCGCGGGCGCGGACGATGCGATCATGCTGGACCTGCGGGGATTCGTCGCGGAGACGAATGCCACGCACCTCTTCATCGTCGAGCGCGGCAAGGTGCGCACCCCGACGGTCGCGGCCTGCCCGGAGGGCATCACGCGCGCGACCGTGCTCGACATTTGCCGCGCACAGGCGATCCCGCACGAGGTCGGCGACCTCTCGCTCGCGGAGCTTCATCGCGCGGACGAGGTCTTCTGCACCGGCACGATGGGCGAGCTCGCAGGCGTCACCCGGGTGGACGGGCGCACGATCGGTGCCGGCGCCGTCGGCCCGGTGACGCAACGCCTGTCCGCGCTCTACGCCGAACGCACCGCGATCGGCGGAACCCGGGTCGTGGATTGAGGCGCATGAAGATGAGGGCTCGCTGCGCGCTGTGCCTGGTTCCGCTCGTCTGGCTCGCCGCCGCTTGTTCCTCGCCAGCGCGCGCGCCGGACGCCGCGGCCGGCCGCTGCGCCCCGGCGCGACCTTTCGCCGAGGGCGGCGAGCGCGCGACGCTGTGGGTACGGCAGTCCGCGGAGTTCCGCGCCGTGAGCGAGATCATCTATCGCGCGGCAGGCGTGGCGCTCGCGCGCAACCTGGCCGATACCAGTGTCAGCGCGGAGCCGTCGCAGACCTCGGGCTACGCGGATCTGCCGCCGGCCGTCGTGATGGATATCGACGACACGGTGCTCGACAACTCCGCGCCGCAGGCGCGCATGATCCTCGAAGGCACCTGCCCTGCCGAGTTCGCCGTGGTCTGGGACGCCTGGGTCGCCCAGCGCTCGGCGCCCGGCGTGCCGGGCGCCGCGTCCTTCGTCCGCGCCGCGCGCGCGATGCAGGACGCGCGCGGGCGGCCGGTGCGCGTGTTCTTCGTCACCAACCGCGAATGCTCGGCGCGCAAGGGCGAATCCGGCGCCTGTCCGCAGGAAGAGGACACACTCGACAACCTGCGCAAGCTCGGCCTCGACGCGCCGACGCTCGCGGACGACCTGATGCTGAAGGGCGAGCGCGCGGATTGGGTCAGTGAGAAGGAGTCGCGCCGCCAGGAGATCGCAGGCGCTTATCGCATCGTGCTGAACGTCGGCGACGACTTCGGCGACTTTCTGCCCGGCGTGCGCAGGCTGGACGTCGCAGCGCGCGAGCGCGCGCGCTGCGCGCATCGCGACTGGTGGGGCACGCGCTGGATCCAGCTGCCGAACCCGATGTATGGATCCTGGCAGGCGGCGCTCGGGCCGGATCTCGGCAAGGCACTCGCCGCTCCCGCTCCCGCGGAATCCTGCTCGTAACCATGAAGCCGGCCCGCGGCCTGGTGTGACGCGCGTCAAGGTCCGCGGCAAAAGCAATGCGTCGCCCCGGTGCGTCGCTTATGTTGAGTGCATGACGCCGGCCGACGAACGCGTGATTGCGCTGCTGCAGAAGTGGCAGAAGAGTCTCGACCTTCACGCGCGCTACGCCGACCTGCCCGAAGACAAGTACTGGCTGGTGCAGCCCTGGCCCAATCACCAGCGGCCGACCAAATGGGTCATCGACCTGGCGCGCCAGCGCCTGGCCGACCTGCAGAAGATCGTGCAGACGCGGCTCGCCACCGGCGACCAGTCGCTGTCGGAAGGCCTCGAACTCATGTCGTTCCTGACCAATCTGGTCGGCTCGCAGAACGTCGAGCGTTTCGTGCCGGTTGCCGAGGCCGAACGCGAGCGTCAGCTGGAGTCCGCGCCGCCGCCGAAGCGGAAAGCGACGGGTTCGACCTCGACCTCCACCGCCATCAAGCCCGCCCGGCCGCCGCCGCCGCGCTCGCGCGCCCCGTCCAAAACACCGAAGGCGGTCAGCGACTCGACCGTCACCGCGGTCGTCAAGGATGCCGCCCGTCTGCTGTCTTGGGGCCGGGAATGGCACGAGCTGCCCGACGCCATCGCGCGCATTGCGGGGCGCCCGGACGCCCAGCAGGTGCGCCAGATCCTGAAGAGCAGCAAGCAGACGATCGAACAGCGCATCGCCCAGCAGGACAGGCACTGACGCATTAGAATTCGCGCCCGCATGGATCCTTCATCCATTACGGGCCCCCGATCGGCTAGCGTCTTGCGCCGCCTCGCTGCGCTCCTCTACGACGCCCTGATTCTCGCCGCGCTCCTCTTCGTCGCGACCATGCTGTGGCTGCCGTTCACCGGCGGCGAGGCGATCACGCCGCAGGCGCAGGGATGGGTCGCCTACGTCTACCGAGCCTGGTTGTTCCTGGTCGTCTTTGGCTACTACGGGCTGTCATGGACGCGCGGCGGGCAGACGCTCGGCATGCGTGCCTGGCGCATCCGGCTGGTGCGTTCCGCGGGCGGCGCGCCCGGCTGGCTGGATGCGCTGGTGCGCTTCACGCTGGGCGCCGCCATGGCCCTGCTGGCCGGGTTCGGATTCTGGTACCTGCGCGGGCCCGGCGGATGGCTCGCGGTTGCCGTCGCGATCCTGCTGCTGCTGCCCGCGGTCCTGAACCTCGCCTGGGCGGGATTCGACCGCGAAGGCAGGAGCCTGCAGGACCTCGCGAGCCTGACGCGCGTCCTGCGCTAGCGTGTGCGCCAGATCCCGACCGCCGCGACCCCCGACATCAGGAAGGTCGGCCCCCAGGCGACCAGCAGCGGATTGAGGTCGTAGACCTGGCCGCTGTTCTCGAGCGTCTGCGTCAGCAGGATGAAGAGCACGCCGGCCATGATGCCGAGCACGGTGCGCGCGCCGGCGCCGGCCTGGCGCAGCGGACCGAATGCGAACGGCACCGCGAACACGCAGACGACGATGGCGGCGACCAGGCGCGAGACCCGCGACCAGAACGCGATCTCCCAGGCGCGCGTGTCCTGGCGGTTCGCCTCCAGGTGCTTGCGGAAGGCATGGAGATTCGCGAGCGGCAGCGACCCCGGCTCGGTCACCGCGAGCCCGAGGAAGTCGGCGTTGAACCTTGCCCCGGTCACTTCGCGGTCGCGTCCGCGCGCCTCGATGCGCGGACCGTCGAGCCGCGTCTCGGCGTAGTTCGACAGCACCCAGCGGTCCTCGGCGTCCTGACGCGCGGTCTCGGCGCGGCCGACCAGCCGCAGGCGGTGATCCGGCCCGAGCTCGTAGAGATACACGCCGCCGAACAGGTCCTCGGCGGCCTGCTGGCGCACATTGATGAACCACGTGCCTTCGCGCACCCAGGCGCTGCGGCTGCCCGCGATCTCGAGCTGGTCATAGCGGCTGAAGATCTTGTACTGCCGCGCGTAGAGGTCGGCGGGCGGCGCGAAGTACTCGCCGACCACCCACATCACGGCAGCGACCATGGCGCCAGCCATTGCGGCGGAGCCCGCGATGCGCGCGACCGAGACGCCGGCGCTGCGGATCACCGTCAGTTCGCTGTCGCGCGCGAGTGCGCCGAGCCCGGTGATCGCGCCGATCAGGGCCCCGATCGGCAGCAGCTCATAGGCCTGCTGCGGCAATCGCAGCAGCGTGACGAGAAACGCGTCCGCGACCTCGAAGCTGCCCTGACCGATTTCGTCCTGCTGGTTGATGAAGGTCACGAGCGACATCAGCGCGAGCAGCACGCCCATCACCATCAGCGTGTGCAGCAGGATCGTGCGCGCCAGGTAGCGGTCGAGCAGCGTCATGCCGCGACCCCCGCCTGCCGGCGCCAGCCCGAGGCTGGACTCTGGCGCAGGAGCATCGCGAGCCCGGCCGCGGCGACCACTGCATGCACCCACCAGGTGCCGACCGCAGGCGGCAGCTGCCCCTTTTCAATCCAGACCTGGGCGGCCGACAGCAGGTTCGAGTACACGAAGTACAGCAGCACTGCGATCGCGACACGCGCGTAGCGTCCTTCGCGCGGCCGCACCGCGGCGAGCGGCACCGCGATCACCGCGAGCACCAGCACCATGACCGGCATCGACAGGCGCCGCTGGAACTCGGCGATATCGGCGCGATCCGCCGAGCCCAGCAGTGCCGCGGTCGTGCGGCGCTCGGGGCCCACGCGGCCCCCGCCCGGCGCCGGCACCACGACCGGAATGCCGTGCTCGACGAAGCGGATGCGCCGGAAGCCCGCCTGACCGGGCACGCCCTCGACACGCTCGCCGTCATGCAGCACCACGAGCTGCGTCTGGCCGCCGTGCAGCACGCGGTGCTCGGCCCAGGCCGCGGTCGCGACCTCGACCCGATCGCCCGCGAGCCGCTGCACGAACACGTTCTCGAGCCGCCCGTCCGCGCCCTGCTGTTCCGCGTAGAACACCGCCTGGCCGTCGGCGTAGGTGCGGA
This sequence comes from Gammaproteobacteria bacterium, assembly GCA_052386275.1. Lineage (GTDB taxonomy): Bacteria > Pseudomonadota > Gammaproteobacteria > Steroidobacterales > Steroidobacteraceae > SCUD01. The sequence continues at coordinate 44,930 of JBQTKI010000001.1, read as the reverse complement.
ACTTGCCCGGCTCGAGCATGCCGAACTGCGCGTCGCGCATGCCGCGCCCGCGCAGCTGCTCCGCGCCTTCGCGCGCGGCCGGGCCGACGCCGAACGCGAGCCAGGCCAGCACGACCGCGACCGGAAGCGCCAGGGCGAACACCGGCAGGTACAACCGCTCCGGCCCGACGCCGCAGGCGCGCACCGCGGTCATCTCGCTCTCGTGGTACAGGCGCCCGAGCGCCAGCATGACGCCGAGCAGCATCGCGATCGGCACCAGCAGCATCAGATTCTCGAGCGTGGTGAGACCGATCAACGCGAATACGATGTCGTGCGGAAAGCCGTGCTCGGCGGCCGTTCCCAGGATGCGCGCGAGCTGGTAGCTCACCAGGATCGCGAGCAGGACCGCGGTCACCCCGCCCAGCGACCAGGCGACCTCGCGCAACACATAGCGGTCAATCGTGGAGAACAAGGCCGATTTGCCCCGCGCCCCGGAGCGCGGATCCGTCCTTTTCGATTAAACTGGCGCCGACACGGTAAACCAGCGCGACTGCGCACTCAACGGCCCGTCCGCGGGTCGGCGGCGCATCCAGGGGATCGAGGGACATGCAGTTCTATGCCACCGGCGCATCCGCGGCCAAGCAGAAGACCGCCTGCGCCGTCGTCGGGATCCACGAACCCGCCGCGATGACCGCCTCGGCCCGCGAACTCGACCGCGCCTCGGGCGGGGCCGTCGGCCGGGTGCTGCGGCGCGGCGACTTCACCGGCAAGGCCGGCGAGATACTCCCGATCATGGGCGCGCGCGGACCGGCCGAGCGCATCCTGCTGGTGGGCCTCGGCGCGAAGAAGTCGTTCAACCGCAAGACCTACCGGCGCGCGGTCGTGGCGGCGACTCAATGGCTCGTCAAGGGCGGCGCGGGAGACGCGGTGTCATGGCTCGCGGCGGAGTCGGTGCCGGGGGTCGAGCCGTACTACGCCGCGCGCCAGGCGCTCGAGAGCGTCGAGTCCTCCCTGTATCGCATCCCCGACCAGAAGAGCGGCAAGAAACCGCCGCGGCCGAAGCTCGCGCGCTTCGGCATCGCGGTCGCGCAGGCCGACCTCGACGCCGCGCGCCGCGGCCTCCGGGACGGCCGCGGCCTGGCCGCGGGCACCGCGCTCGCGCGCGACCTTGGCAACCTGCCCGCCAACGTCTGCACGCCCACGTATCTCGCCGGCCGTGCGCGAGAGCTCGGGCGCGAGCACCGCACCGTGCGGGTGCGCGTACTCGACGTGCGGGACATCCGCCGCCTGAAGATGGGCTCATTCCTGTCGGTGACGCGCGGCTCCGAGGAGCCGCCGCGCTTGATCGTGCTCGAGTACCGCGGCGGGCGGCGCGGCGCGGCGCCGGTCGCGCTGGTCGGCAAGGGCATCACCTTCGACACCGGCGGCATCTCGCTCAAGCAGCCGCCCGGCATGGACGAGATGAAGTTCGACATGTCGGGCGCGGCCTCGGTGCTCGGCACCTTCAAGGCGCTCGCGGTGATCGGCGCCAAGGTCAACATCGTCGGCGTGGTACCGACCTGCGAGAACATGCCGAGCGGCCACGCCACCCGGCCGGGCGACATCGTGCGCTCGATGTCAGGCAAGACCATCGAGGTGCTCAACACCGACGCCGAGGGCCGGCTGATCCTCTGCGACGGCTTGAATTATGCGCGCCGCTTCAAGCCGCGCGTCGTGGTGGACATCGCGACGCTGACCGGCGCCTGCGTGGTCGCGCTCGGCGCGCACTACTCCGGCCTGTTCTCGCCCGACGAGAAGCTGGTCGCGGAACTCGCCGCCGCCGGCGAGCGCGCCGACGACCGCGCCTGGCACATGCCGGTCGCCGAGGAATATGCGGAACTGCTCAAGAGCAACTTCGCGGACCTGGCGAATGTCGCGGGCCGCGAGGGCGGCGCGATCACCGCTGCCTGTTTCCTGTGGAAGTTCGCCGAAGGCCTGCGCTGGGCGCACCTCGACATCGCCGGCACCGCCTACCTGACCGGCGGCCAGAAAGGCAGCACGGGGCGGCCCGTCCCGCTGCTCGTGGACTGGCTGTTGCAGAAGGACTGAGCCCGTGGCCGCGCCGCGCGTGGACTTCTACGTGCTCGCGACCGCCGAGCCCGGTGCGCGCCTGCGCTTCGCCTGCCGTCTGGTCGAGAAGGCGTGGCTGCGCCGGCATCGCGTGCGCGTCCAGTTCGACCCGGGCGGAGAGCTCGAGACCTTCGACGAGCTGCTGTGGACCTTCTCGGACCGCGCTTTCGTGCCGCACCATCGCCTCGGCTGCGGCGAGGAAACCCCCGGCTCGACGCCGGCGCCGGTCGTGCTCGCGGACGGCGATGGCGCGGATTCCGCCGACGGCGACCTGATCGTCAACCTTTCCGGAGCGCTGCCCGCGCTCGAAGGCTGGGAACGCATTGCCGAAGTGGTGGATGCCGACGAGGCCCGCCGCCGGCTGGGACGCGAGCGCTTCCGCCGCTACCGCGAACACGGGCTCGAGCCGCAGACGCACGAAATGGGGGACGGGCCTTGAGCCGCGACCGCAAGCGAGACCTGCCGATCCTGACCGACGTCGTGGAGCTGCACGCGACCGGCAACTTCCCGAAAGCGGAGCCTGCGGCGGAATCCGCGTCACCGTTTGCCGGGGGCCTGCTGTCGCCCGAAGACATCGCGGCGCTGCAGGCGACGCTCGTGAGCCGCACCATGAACCTGACCGACGAATTGCTGCATGCGGCGGCGCGCGACATCGAAGCGGTGATGTTCGAGCGCGTCATCGACCGGCTGCGCGCGGCCTTGCCCGAACTCGTCGCTGCGGCGCTGCGCGAGCACCTCGCCTCCGGCGGGGACTAGGGTAGCTCGCGGCTGCATGGACAAGACCTACTCCCCGCGCGACATCGAGGAACGCGTCTACCAGGCCTGGGAGCAGGCCGGCCTGTTCGCGCCCGCCGGCGAGGGACCGCCCTACTGCATCGTGATCCCGCCGCCGAACGTGACCGGCACGCTGCACATGGGGCACGCGTTCCAGGACACGATCATGGACGCGCTCGCGCGCTTCCACCGCATGTCCGGGGACCGCACGCTCTGGCAGCCGGGCACCGACCACGCCGGCATCGCCACGCAGATGGTGGTCGAGCGGCAGCTGGCCGCGGAAGGCGTCGGCCGCCGTGAGCTCGGGCGCGAGAGTTTCATCGAGCGCGTGTGGCAATGGAAGGAGCAGTCCGGCGGCACCATCGCGCGCCAGATGCGCCGGCTCGGCGCCTCGGTGGACTGGAGTCGCGACCGCTTCACCATGGATCCTGGCATGTCACGTGCGGTCCTCGAAGCCTTCGTGCGGCTGCACGAGCAGGGCCTGATCTACCGCGGCAAGCGCCTGGTCAACTGGGACCCGGTGCTGAAGACTGCGCTCTCGGATCTCGAGGTGCAGTCGCAGGAGGAGGACGGCAGCCTCTGGCACATCCGCTACCCGTTCGCCGACGGCGGGGGCCACGTCACCGTCGCTACCACGCGGCCCGAGACACTACTCGGCGATGCCGCGGTCGCTTTCCACCCGGACGACGAGCGCTACCGCGGCTTCGCGGGCCGCAGGCTGCGCCTGCCGCTGGCCGGACGCGAGATTCCGATGATCGCAGACGAATTCGTTGACCCGGCTTTCGGCTCCGGCTGCGTGAAGGTGACGCCCGCGCACGACTTCAACGACTACGAGGTCGGCGAGCGCCACCAGCTGCCGCTGATCAACGTGCTGACCGCGGACGCGAAGCTCGGCGATGGCGCGCCCGTGCGCTACCACGGCCTCGACCGCTTCGAGGCGCGCGGGCGCATCGTCGCGGAGCTCGAGTCCGCGGGCCTGCTCGAGAAGGCCGAGCGCCACCGTTTGACCGTGCCGCGCGGGGACCGCAGCGGCGCGGTACTCGAGCCCTGGCTCACCGACCAGTGGTACGTGAGAATCGCCCCGCTCGCCGCACGCGCGATCCGCGCGGTCGAGGAAGGCAGCATCCGGTTCGTGCCGTCGAACTGGGACAAGACGTATTACGAATGGATGCGCAACATCAAGGACTGGTGCATCAGCCGCCAGCTCTGGTGGGGGCACCGCATCCCGGCCTGGTACGGCCCGGACGGCAAGCTCTACGTCGGCCGCAGCGAGGCGGAGGTGCGCAAGCGGCACGGCCTCGCCGCGGGCGTCGCGCTCGCGCAGGACGAGAACGTGCTGGACACCTGGTTCAGTTCGGCCCTGTGGCCGTTTTCGACCATGGGCTGGCCCGACGCAACGCCCGAGTTGCGCACGTTCTACCCGACCTCGGTGCTGGTGACGGGCTTCGACATCATCTTCTTCTGGGTCGCGCGCATGATCATGTTCGGCCTGCACTTCACCGGCCAGGTGCCGTTCCGCGAGGTCTACGTGCACGGCCTGATCCGCGACCGCGAAGGCCAGAAGATGTCGAAGTCGAAGGGCAACGTGATTGACCCGCTCGACATCGTGGACGGCGTCGGGCTCGAGGAACTGGTCGCGAAGCGCACCGCCGGCCTGATGCAGCCGCAACTCGCGCCGGCGATCGCGCGCGCGACGCGGAAGCAGTTCCCGGATGGCATCCCCGCCTACGGCACCGATGCGCTGCGCTTCACCTTCGCCTCGCTCGCGACGCAGTCGCGCGACCTGCGCTTCGATCTCGGCCGTGTCGAGGGCTACCGCAACTTCTGCAACAAGCTCTGGAACGCGGCGCGCTACGTGCTGATGTCCACCGAGCAGGACCAAGGCGCGGGCCCGGAGCGGCTCTCGCAGTACGACCGCTGGATCCGCTCGCGGCTGCAGGCGGCGATCGCCGCGGTGCGCGCCGGCTTCGCCGACTACCGCTTCGACCTCGCGGCCCAGGCCGCGTACGAATTCACCTGGTACGAGTTCTGCGACTGGTACCTCGAGTTCAGCAAGACCGTGCTGCAGTCGGAATCCGCCACCGCGGAGGAGCGCCGCGGCACGCGCCGTACGCTGCTCGAGACGCTGGAAGCGCTGTTGCGCCTGCTGCACCCGCTGATGCCGTTCATCACCGAGGAGATCTGGCAGCGCGTCGCGCCGCGCGCCGGGAACGCGGGCGCCTCGATCATGCGCCGGCCGTTCCCCGGGGCGATCGCGGCGGACAGCGACGCCGCCGCCGAGGAAGCGACGCGCCGGGTCATGGACTTCGTGCTGGGCGTGCGCCGCATCCGCGGCGAGTTCGACATCGCGCCGTCGGTCGCGCTGCCGGTGTTCCTCGAGAACGCCTCCGCGTCCGACCGTGGCCAGCTCGAGGCGGGTGCCGCCGCGATCCGTCGGCTCGCGGGCGTCGCGGAGATCCGCCACCTCGCCCCGCGCGAGCCGGCGCCCCAGTCTGCCACGGCGCGGGTCCGCGACATGACGATCCACGTGCCGATGGCCGGGCTCATCGACGTGGCGGCGGAACTCGCACGGCTCGACAAGCGTCGCAGCAGGGTCGGACAGGACCTGGCCCGGGCCGAGGCCAAGCTCGCCAACGAGAACTTCGTCCGCAACGCCCCGGCGGACGTGGTGGCGCAGGAACAGGGCCGCGTCCTTGAGTTCAAGCGTGAACTGGCGCAACTTGCGGAGCAGTACGAGCGGGTAGCCTCCCTGCGATGAAAGCCTTCTCCCAGGCCCCGGACCGCGAGCGCGAGCAGCTGCTGACCGCGCTCGCGAGCCTCAACCAGGTGATCCTCGGCAAGGATCGTGAGATCCGGCTCGCCTTGGGCTGCCTGCTGGCGCGCGGGCACCTGCTGATCGAGGACATCCCGGGCGTCGGCAAGACGACCCTCGCCCACGCGCTCGCGCGCGTGCTCGGGCTCTCCTACCAGCGCATCCAGTTCACCAGCGACCTGCTGCCCGCGGACGTCATCGGCATCTCGGTGTACGACCGCGCGAGCGGCCGCTTCATATTTCACCGCGGCCCGGTATTCGCCCAGCTGGTGATGGCGGACGAGGTGAACCGCGCGACGCCCAAGGCGCAGAGCGCGCTGCTCGAGGCCATGGAGGAGCGCCAGGTCACGGTGGACGGCGAGACGCACCCGCTGCCGGAACCCTTCTTCATCGTCGCGACCCAGAACCCGTCGTTCCAGGTCGGCACCTTCCCGCTGCCGGAATCGCAGATTGACCGCTTCCTGATGCGCATCGAGCTCGGCTATCCGGCCGCGAGTCACGAGCGGCAGCTGCTGCGCGGCCGCGACCGGCGCGATCTGCTGGCCGACCTGCCCGCCGTGCTCGATCCGGCGGTGATCCCGGCGCTGCAGAGGCGCGTCGCGGAATTGCACGCGAGCGACGCCCTGCTCGACTACGTGCAGGCGATCGCCCGCGCCAGCCGCGACGGCGGCCGCCACCAGGCGGGACTGTCGCCGCGCGCCATGATCTCGCTCTTGCGCGCAGCGCAGGCATGGGCCTTCCTGCACGGGCACGCGGGCGTGCTGCCCGAGGATGTGCAGGCCGTGCTGCCCGCGGTCGTCGGCCACCGACTGCGCCCGAAGGACGCGACCGATCCGCGCGGCCCGGGCGAAGTCGCGGCGGCGCTCCTGAAATCGGTGCCGATACCCTGAGAGCGGCCCGGCACTCCGCTGCGTACTCCGCGAAGCGTGCCCTGCGCGGCTGGGTGCGCGAGTGGATCCGGCGGCGCCAGGGACCCGACGCCGGACCGGTGACGCTGCGCCGCGGCCGCATCTACATCCTGCCCACCGGACTCGGCGTCGCCTTCGGCGTCATGCTGTTCGCGATGCTGTTGGGTTCGCTCAACTACGCGAACAACCTCGGCCTCGGCCTCACCTTCCTGCTCGCGGCGCTCGGCGTCGTCGCGATGCAGGCCTGCCACCGCAACCTCGAGTCGCTCGTCGCGCGCGAGGCCGGCACCGACCCGCCATTCGCGGGCCAGGACGCCGTGTTCCGCTTCGCGCTCGCGAATCCCGGCGGGCAGCCGCGCCGCGACCTCGAGGCGAGCGCGGATGCCACCGCCGCGCCGCCCGTGACGGTGGACGCCGCAGGCACGGCCACGCTGCGGCTCGCAGTGCCGACCCGCCGCCGCGGCTGGCTCGTGCTGGATCGGGTCGAGATCTCGACCCGTTTCCCCTACGGCCTGTTCCGCGCCTGGGCCGTGCTGCACCCGGCGCTGCGCTGTCTGGTCTATCCCGCACCTGCCGCCCATGCGCCGCCGTCGCCGCCCGCGCCGGGCGAGGCCGGCGGCGGCGCGGCGCGCCGCGGCGAGGACGATTTCGCGGGTCTCAAGGACTACCACCCCGGTGACCCGCCGAAACACATTGCGTGGAAGGCCTATGCGCGCGCAGCCGAGCTCCTGGTGAAGGAGTTCAGCGGCGCGGCCGAGCCGGTGCCGGTGTTCGACCTCGCCGATGCGCCGGGCGTGGACCTCGAGGCGCGACTCTCGGTACTCGCGCGCTGGGTGGTGGATGCGCACGCGCGCGGTCAAACCTTCGGACTGCGGCTGCCGGGCGTCGAGATTCCGCCGCGGCCCGGCGAGGTCCAGCGCGGCCGCTGTCTGGCGGCGCTCGCGACTTTCCAGGCGCCGGAGCCCCTGAATGTCTGAACCGCGCGACCGCCTGCGCAGGCTCGGCTGGACCATGGGCGGTCTCGCGGCCGCCCTCGCCCCGCATCTGCTGCACCTGCAGCCCTGGATCGCGGCCCTGGTGCTTGCCATCTGCGCCTGGCGACTGCTCGCGGAAGTCCGCGGCTGGCGGCTGCCCGGCGCCTGGACCCGGACGCTGATCGCGCTCTGCGTGATGGGCGCCGTGTTCGGGACCTATTCCACGATCACCGGCCTCGACGGCGGCACTGCACTCCTGGTGCTGATGTCGGCACTCAAGTTGCTCGAGACCCGCACGCCGCGCGACCACGTGGTGCTGATCTTCATCGGCTGGTTCCTGTGCCTCGCGGCCTTCCTCTACGCGCAGGGCATGCTGACCGTCGCCTGGGTGCTGCCGACTGTCTGGCTGCTCGCCGCCGCGCTGTTGCCGGTCGCACGGCAAGGCGGGGGCGGCCCCCCGCTCGCGCCGTTTCGCACCACCGGCGCGATGCTCTTGAAGGCCGCACCGGTCGCGCTCGTGCTGTTCCTGTTCTTCCCGCGCCTGGCCGGCAGCTTCTGGGGCGCGCCCTCGGCGGAGCGCGCCCTCACCGGACTCACCGAGGAAATGTCGCCCGGCGACATCTCCGACCTCACGCTCAATGACGTCGTCGCATTTCGCGTGCGATTCGACGGCGCGCCGCCGCCGCCGCGAGAGCGCTACTGGCGCGGCCCGGTGCTGTCCGAGTTCGACGGCTACACCTGGTCGCGCGGCGGCGCCCAGTTCTACTATCGCCCGCCGGTCCGGCACCTCGGCACGCCCGTGGACTACACCGTGACGCTCGAGCCGACCGGACAGCAGATGCTGTTCGCGCTCGACATGGTGCAGGCCTGGACGCCCGGCCTCGCAGAGCAGATCTGGGACTACGGCCTGCGCACGAAGAGCCCGATCCATGCGGTGATCCAGTACCAGGCGCGCTCCTACCCGCGCTACACGGCGGGCGTCGAGTTGTCGCCGGCGCTGCGCAACCGCAACCTGCAGTTGCCGGCTGAGCGCAATCCGCGCGCGGTCGAGCTGGCGCGACGTATGCGCGGCGCTGCGGCGGGCGTCGACGACTACCTGCGCTCCGTGCTCGCCATGTTCCGCGAGCAGGAATTCTGGTACACGCTGACGCCGCCAGGACTCGCGCGCGACTCGGTGGACGATTTCCTGTTCAACACACGGCAGGGATTCTGCGGCCACTACGCCTCGGCCTTCACCACGATGATGCGCGCGGCCGGCATCCCGGCGCGCGTGGTCGGCGGCTACCAGGGCGGCGACTGGAACCCGATTGGCGGCTACCTGATCGTGCGCCAGTCGCACGCGCACGCCTGGTCCGAAGTCTGGTTGCCGGGGTCGGGCTGGACCCGCGTGGACCCGACCGCCGCGGTTGCGCCGGAGCGCATCGAGCGCGGCATCGAGGCGGCGCTCGGGGGTGAGGGGCTGCTGCCGGGCGCGCTGCGCCGCCGGTCTGAATTCTGGTGGCAGGCCGGGATGGTCTGGGACAACCTGAACGCGCGCTGGAACGACTGGGTCGTGCAGTTCGACCGCATGCGGCAGGACGCGATGCTCGCCGATCTCGGGTTCGGCGAGGCGGACTGGCAGGACTACGCGATCGCGCTCGGCGCCGGCCTCGCCGCCGCGACTGTCCTGCTGTTCGCCTGGCTCGCGTGGGAATTTCGGCCGCGCAGCCCGGATCCGGCCGCAGCGAGTTATCGGCGCTTCGCGGCGCGGCTCGCGCGCCGCGGGATGCCGCGGGAGACTGGCGAGGCACCCACGGCTTTCGCCGCGCGGGTCGGACGGCTGCGCCCGGATCTCGTCCCCGCCACCGATGCGATCACTGGGCTCTACCTCAGGCTGCGCTACCTGCCGGCGCCTGCGCCGGCCGACCTGCGGGAACTGCGCCGGCGGGTCGCGCGCTTCCGGCCGTGAATGCGGCCTGGGCGATCGCGCTCGCCGGCGGCGTCGCGGTCATTGTCTGGATCGTAGCGACGCCGATCGCCGCCGCGCGCCGACGACGTGCGCTGGCCGCGCATTCCCTGGATGAACGGCAGCGCGCGACGCTCGCGGAATGGCTGCCGTCCGCGCGCGGCCTGCCGCCGCCGCTTTCCGACCGGCTCGAGCGCCTGACCGCGATTTTCGTCGGCGAAAAAGAGTTCGTCGGCTGCAGCGGTCTCACGGTCACGCCCGAGATGAAGGTCGCGATCGCGGCTCAGGCCTGCCTGCTCGTGCTCGGGCGCGACACCCACGTCTACGACGCGCTGCGTTCGGTGCTCGTCTACCCGTCCCAGTTCCTGGTGCCCGGAAGCTGGGACGACGACGACGGTGTGGTGACCGAGGAGTCCCGCGTGCTCGCCGGCGAGTCCTGGGACGTCAGCCGCGTGATCCTGTCCTGGGAGGACGTGGACAGCCGCGGTGCCCCGGGCGAGGCTTACAACGTCGTGATCCACGAGTTCGCGCATTACCTCGACCACGAGTCCGGCGGCGCGCCCTGGATCGAAGGCCCGGAGGCGCGCCTGCGCTGGCAGCGCATGCTCGACCAGGAACTCGAAGCGCTGCGTGCGCAGGCGGACAGCGGCACGCGCACCTTCCTCGATCCCTACGCCGCGGAGGACCGCGCCGAGTTCTTCGCGGTTGCGAGCGAGGCGTTCTTCGAGGAGCCGACGGCCTTCGCGCGCGAAATGCCCGCGCTCTACCGCGCCCTGTCCGGCGTCTACCGGCTGGACCCGACGGCCTGGTGACGTCCCCCTGACGCCGCCTACACCTGCGCCGTCTTCCAGCCGCCGCGCGAGAACAGCCACAGGGTGAAGAGCCCGACCGCGGTTTCGGAAAGGAACACGCCCCAGAACACGCCGGAATGCCGCCAGTCGAGCGTGAGCGCGAGCAGCCACGATAGCGGAATCTGGATCAGCCAGAAGAACAAGGCGTTGATCCAGGTCGGCGTGACCGTGTCGCCCGCGCCGTTGAACGCCTGCACCGAGACCATCCACCAGCCGTACACGAATAGCGAATAGGACAGGATCCGGAGCCATTCCGCGCCAATCGCGACGACCGCGGGGTCAGCCGAGAACAATCCCATGAACTCGCGCGGCAGCGCGAAGAACGCCACGGACACCCCGAGCAGGTAAACCATGTTGTACGCGCCGATGCGCCACACCGACGCCTCGGCGCGCTCCGGCTGCCCGGCGCCGAGATTCTGGCCGACGAGTGTCGCGGCCGCGTTCGACATGCCCCAGGCCGGCATCATCGTGAACATCATGATGCGCACGGCGATGGTCGCGCCTGCGACGGCTTCGCTCCCGATGTCCGCGAGGATTCGCATCAGGAAGATCCACGACGTCATCGCGACGATCATCTGGCCGATGCCGCCGAGCGACGTGCGCACGATGTTGCGGAGGATCGCCCTATGCCAGACGATCTCTGAGCTCCGCACACGCAGGTGCGGCCCGCCGCGGAACAGGACCCAGAGCTGCAGCAGCACGCCGGCGCCGCGGCCGATCGTCGTCGCGATCGCCGCGCCTTCGACACCGAGGGGCGGCACCGGGCCGAAGCCGAAGATCAGGATCGGATCTAGCACGATGTTGAGGCCGTTCGCGAACCACAGCACGCGCATCGCCGCGGCCGCGTCTCCCGCGCCGCGGAACACCGCGTTGATGGTGAACAGCAGCATGATCACCGCATTGCTTCCGAGCGCCCACTGCATGTACGGATAGCCGTGGCGGAGCGTCCAGGCGTCCGCGCCCATCAGGCGCAGGAGGTCCTCCGCATACACGATGCCGGCGACCGCGAACGGCACCGACGCCAGCGCCGCGATCCAGATCGCCTGCACGGCCGTCAGCGCGGCCTCGCCGGGCTTGCCCTCGCCGATGCGCCGCGCGACGACGGCGGTCACCGCCATCGCGAGACCGATGCCGATCGCGTACAGCAGGAACAGCAGGGTCTCGGTCAGCCCGACCGTCGCGACCGCGGAGGACCCGAGCTTGCCCACGAAGAAGATGTCCACCACCGCGAACGTGGACTCGAGGATGAGCTCGAGCACCATCGGCACCGCGAGCAGGAGCACCGCGCGCTGCAGCGGGATCTTCGTGTAGTCGGCGCCGGTGCCGCGGATCGCGTCGCGGAGCTCGACCCACAGCGGGCAGCGCCCGGCCGTCACGTCGGGTGCATGGGCGGCGGACAAAGTCGGTCAGCTGCCGGCCATGACGTAGCGGGGATCGCGCGGCACCGCGCGCATTTCCTCGAGGTCAAACTCGCCCATTGCAATGCCCAGTCGGCCGGGCGGCCGGTCTGTCAGCCGCTGGTGCGCCTTGTTCGGCATGACCAGGGCGAGGCGGCCGTCGGACTTGGTACCCGCCCGCATCAGGCGCAGGAAGGCCGCCGGCTTGTGGTCGCCGAGGTCGGGCGCGCGGCAACCGCTGCAGCCAAGTATGCGGGCCAGCCGGGCGCCTTCGCCGGCATCGCCGACCGGCGGTTCACCGAGCGCAACCCATTTCTCATCGCAACCATGCCCGGCTCCTTCCGCACTCTAGTCCGCGGGCCGCACCCGAGCGAGCACCAGCGCCCCTCCCGCGAACAGCACGATGATGGAGAGGATCCCGGCGCGGGTGCTGCCGGTCGCGAGCGCGGTCACGCCGACCAAGAGCGGCCCCAGCACCGCCGCGAACTTGCCCATCATGTTGTAGAAGCCGAAGAACTCGCCCTGCTTGCCGGCGGGGACCAGCGAGGCGAAGTAGGAGCGCGACAGCGACTGGATGCCGCCCTGCACCAGGCCGATGACGCCGGCGAGCCAATAGAAATGCGCGACCTCCCGCATCCAGTAGGCGGCGACAGTGGCGACGGAGTAGACGCCGATCGCGATGAAGATGCCGTTGCGCGCGCCGATGCGGCTGCCCAGCGCGCCGAAGGCGAGCGCCGCCGGGAACGCGACGAACTGCGTGATCAGGAGCGCGGCGATCAGGCTCTGCTGCGGGAAGCCGAGCGAAAGCCCGAAGTCCACGGCCATCTTGATGATGGTGTTGACGCCGTCGATGTACATCCAGTACGCGACCAGGAACCAGGCCAGCACCCGGTAGCGGCGCAGCTCGCGCACCGTGGCGGCGAGCTCGCGCCAGCCCGCCCGCGCGGCGGCCGGCAGCGCGAGCGGCACCGCCGGCTTCTGCTCGCGCACCCACAGGAGCGCCGGGACCGAGAACAGCAGCCACCACGCGGCGACCAGCGGAAACGCGATGCGCACCGCCTCGGTCGCATCGGGAAGCCCGAAGCGCCCAGGTTCGGACACCATCGCGACGTTCAGGAGCAAGAGCAGCCCGCCGCCCAGATAACCCGCCGCGAAGCCGTAAGCCGACACCAGGTCGTAATCGCGCCGCTCCGCCACGTCCACCAGCAGCGAGTCATTGAAGGTCACGCCACCGGCGAAGCCCAGGCCCGCGAACGAATAGACGAGCGCCGCCGCCATCCACTCGCCCTGCCCGACCCAGTAGAGCGCGGCCGTCATGCCGGCGCCCAGCACCGTGAAGAAGCCAAGCAGGCGCAGGCGAGCGCCACCGCGGTCCGCCATCGCCCCGAGTAGCGGCGCCATCAGCGCGACCAGGAAGCTGCCGGCGCTGTGCGTGAGCCCGAGCTGCAGGGTGCTGACGGACGCCGCGGTGCCGGCGCTCCAGTACTGCTTGAAGAACACCGGGAAGAACCCCGCCATCACCGTGGTCGCGAAGGCCGAGTTCGCCCAGTCGTAGAGCGCCCAGGCGACCACCGGGCGGGAGAGCAGCGCGTGCCTCATGCGGCCGCCGCCAGGTGCTCGCGGGTCTCGCGGAACTCGAGTCCTGGAAAGCGCTCGATCGCGAGCTGCAGGTTGACCCGCGTCGGCGCGAGGTACACAAGCTCGCCGGCATGGTCGAGTGCAAGGTGTTCGTAGGCGCGCTCGCGCAGCTGCGCGACCCGCGCCGGGTCGCCGCCGGCGATCCAGCGCGCGGTCACCACGTTGACCGGCTCGAACTCGCAGCTCACGCCGTACTCGTCCGCGAGCCGGAACGCCACCACGTCGAATTGCAGCGGCCCGACCGCGCCCAGGATCAGGTCGTTGCTCCGCAGCGGCCGGAACAGCTGCGTCGCACCCTCCTCGCACAGCTGGTCGAGCCCTTTCTGCAGCGCCTTCGTGCGCAGCGGATCCTTGAGCACCGCGCGGCGGAACAGTTCCGGGGCGAAGTTCGGAATGCCGGTGAACATCAGCGCCTCGCCCTCGGTGAAGGTGTCGCCGATGTTGATGGTGCCGTGGTTGTGCAGGCCGATGATGTCGCCGGCCCAGGCCTCTTCCGCCTGCTGGCGGTCCGCCGCCATGAAGGTGAGCGCGTCCGCGATGCGCACCTCCTTGCCGAGACGCACGTGAAAGAGCCGCATGCCGCGCCGGTAGCCGCCGGAGCAGATGCGCAGGAAGGCGATGCGGTCGCGGTGGCCCGGGTCCATATTGGCCTGGATCTTGAACACGAACCCGGTCAGTGCCGGTTCCACGGGTTGCACCACGCGCGTCGTCGCCGTGCGCGGACGCGGCGCCGGCGCATAGCGCACGAATGACGCGAGCAGTTCCTCGACGCCGAAGTTGGCGAGCGCGGAACCGAAGTGCACCGGCGTCTGCCGGCCGGCGAGGTATTCGGCCTCGTCGAACGGCGGCAGCACGCCGCGCACCAGCTCGACCTCCTCGCGGAAGGCGGCCGCGCCGTCGCCGAGGAGCTCCTCCGCAGCCGCGCTCGCGAGCCCGTCGATCGCGCGGTTGTGCCCGAGGCGGCCGCTCTGCTCGCCCTCGTAGGCGTAGATGCGATCCTCGCCGAAATGGTAGATGCCCCGCAGTTCGCGGCCCATGCCGATCGGCCAGGTGCGGGGCGCACAGCGGATCCCGAGAACGCGCTCGACCTCGTCCAGGAGCTCGATCGGCGCGCGGCCGTCGCGGTCGAGCTTGTTGATGAAGGTCATGATCGGCGTATCGCGCAGCCGGCACACCTCCATGAGCTTGATGGTGCGTTCCTCGACGCCCTTGGCGCAGTCGATGACCATGAGCGCGGAATCCACCGCCGTCAGCGTGCGGTACGTATCCTCCGAGAAGTCCTCGTGGCCCGGCGTGTCGAGCAGGTTGACGATCCGGTCCTGGTAAGGGAACTGCATCACCGAGGACGTCACGGAAATGCCGCGCTGCTGCTCGAGTCGCATCCAGTCGGAGGTCGCGTGGCGCGCGGCCTTGCGCCCCTTGACCGTGCCGGCCATCTGGATCGCGCCGCCGAACAGCAGGAGCTTCTCGGTCAGCGTGGTCTTGCCCGCGTCCGGGTGCGAGATGATTGCAAAGCTGCGTCGGCGGCTGATTTCGTCGGCGGCTGGAGTCATGACCTGGCTCGCGCAGGGCGCGCGATTGTAGCGGAAACCCGGGAGGTCAGGGCAGCGCGCCGAGTTCCAGCCGGTAGACCAGCGCGTCCTCGCGCCCCTCGTGAGCCTGGTAGTAGCCCCGGCGCTGGCCGACGCACTCGA
Organism: Gammaproteobacteria bacterium; assembly: GCA_052386275.1. Classification (GTDB taxonomy): domain Bacteria; phylum Pseudomonadota; class Gammaproteobacteria; order Steroidobacterales; family Steroidobacteraceae; genus SCUD01. The sequence goes on along the minus strand of JBQTKI010000001.1, from coordinate 29,849 downwards.
AGCCGAGAGTGTGGTACAGCGCGATCGCGCCGCGGTTGCTGCGGCGCACCTCCAGGAAAGCGTCGCGGATGCCGCGGTCGCGTGCATGCGCGAGGAGCGCCAGCAGGAGCGCCCGGCCGATGCCGCGCCGGCGTTCCTCCTCCGCGATGCAGAGGTTGAGCACGTGCGCCTCGCCCGCCCCCATCGAGAGCACGGCGTAACCGCACACGCCGGCGTCTGTCTCAACCACGACGCAGTGATAGCCGACACGCAGGCAGTCGGCAAAGATCTGGTCGCTCCAGGGGTAGGCGTAGGAGCCGCGCTCGAGCAGGGCGACGCGCGGCAGGTCGGCGGGCGTCATCGGCCGCAGCCGCCAGTCGGGCCGTGCAAGTTCGTCACGCGCCGTGGCCATGAAGCACCCGCAACGCGAGTTTCAGGTCGACCCACGACTTGCGCTTCTCGCCTGGCGCGCGCAGCAGATACGCCGGATGGTAGGTCACGATCACCGGCACCCCGGCGAAGTCGTGCACGCGACCGCGCAGGCGCGAGAGCGCTTCCTCCCGGCCGAGCAGGCGCTGCGCCGCGATGCGCCCGACGCAAAGGATTGCCGCCGGCCCCAGCAGCTCAATCTGCCGGCGCAGGTATGGCAGGCAGCGGTCCATTTCCTCCTGGCTCGGGTCGCGGTTGTTCGGAGGGCGGCACTTGATTACATTGGCTATGTAGACCTCGCCGCGTTCGAATCCCGCGGCACGCAGCATCGAGTTGAGCAGCAGGCCGGCGCGGCCCACAAAGGGCTCGCCCTGGCGGTCCTCCTCCGCGCCCGGTGCCTCGCCCACGACCATGAGCCGCGCATGCAGGTCGCCGGTGCCGAACACGGTCTGCGTGCGGGTCTCGCACAGGCCGCAGAGGCGGCAGCCGCGCACCGCGGCCGCGAGTTCGTCCCAGCCGGGGCCGGCGGCGGCGCGCCGCCGCGGCTGGTAAGCGGTGACCCCCATCGCGTCGAGGATGGCGAGCCGGCGCGCTTCCATCGCCTCAGGCCCGGGCGGCGCCCGCACTACGCGGGCGGCGGCGGAGCTTGACCCAGCTCCAGACGAGTGGGCCGGACAACGCATAGCCGGTGAACAGCAGGAACAGCACGACCGGCGGGTCGATCGCGATCAGCGCGATCACGACCGGCACCAGCAGCAGGCGCGAATAGCGCACGCGCTCGCCGGCTGCGCGGTCCTTGAAGCTGCGATACGGGATGCGGCTCACCATCAGTACCCCGGCCAGCGCGGTGACGACGAAGGCGAGCATCAGGCCGGGCAGTCCCGTCACGTCGAGGCCGAGCAGGCCGCTGTCCTCGTACTTGTGCATCGTGCCCACGAAGGCGGCGACGATCGCGGCCGCCGACGGGCTCGGCAGGCCCTCGAAGTAGCGCTTGTCCTGGATGGCGGCGCGCGCATTGAAGCGCGCGAGGCGCATGGCCGTGGCCGCCGCGAAGAAGAATGCGGCGATCCACCCGAACCGTCCCCACGCCGCGCCGTACTCGGCGATGCGCGCCACGCCCCACTGGTAGCAGACGATGGACGGCGCGACGCCGAAGGCGACCATGTCCGCGAGGCTGTCGAACTCCTTGCCGAATGCGGTTTCGGTGCCCATCAGCCGCGCCACGCGCCCGTCCAGGCCGTCGAATATCATCGCGCCGAAGATCGCGACCGCCGCGCGGTCGAAGTTGCCGTCGATCGCCGCGACGATCGCATAGAAGCCGCCGAACAGGCAGACGGTCGTCAGCAGGTTCGGCAGCAGGTAGATCCCGCGGCGCGTACGGATTTCGTTGAAGTCCATTTTCATGCGGATGGCGTGGCAAGGCCACCGGGCAACGCCTAAGATACCGCGCTTTGGGGCCGCCGACACGCCGCGGCCCGCGGTGAGCCATGCGCCTGTCCAGGTACCCGATCCAGAACCTCAAGGAAGTGCCGGCCGACGCCGAGGTCGCGAGCCACCGCCTGATGCTGCGCGCGGGCCTCATTCGCCGCGTCGCCGGCGGCCTCTACACCTGGCTGCCGATGGGCCTGCGCGTGCTGCGCAGGGTCGAGCGCATCATCCGCGAGGAGATGGACCGCGCGGGCGCGCTCGAGATCTCAATGCCGGTGGCGCAGCCTGCGGAGCTCTGGGTCGAGTCCGGGCGCTGGGACAAGTTCGGCCCCGAACTGCTGCGGTTCAGGGACCGCCACGAGCGCGAAATGGTGCTCGGGCCCACGCACGAGGAGGTCGTCACCGATCTCGCGCGGCGCGATCTCAAGAGCTACCGCCAGCTGCCGGTCAACTTCTACCAGATCCAGACCAAGTTCCGCGACGAGATCCGCCCGCGCTTCGGCGTGATGCGCGCGCGCGAGTTCGTCATGAAGGACGCGTACAGCTTCCACGCCGACGAGGTCTCGCTCGCGGACGGCTACCGGCGCATGTACGACGCTTACAGTGCGATCTTCACGCGTCTCGGCCTGCGCTTCCGCGCGGTGCATGCGGACACCGGCGCAATCGGCGGCAGCGCGTCACAGGAATTCCACGTGCTCGCCGACTCCGGCGAGGATGCGATCGCGTTTTCCGACGGCGACGACTACGCCGCGAACCTCGAGCTGGCCGAGGCGCTGGCGCCGTCCGGGCCGCGGGCCGCGCCGCGCGAGGCGATGCGCGAAGTTGCGACGCCGGGAGCGCGCACCATCGCCGAGGTCGCCGCGCTCCTCACGCTTCCGCCCGCGCGGCTCCTGAAGACGCTGGTCGTCGAGGGCGCGGACGGGGGCCTGGTGGCGCTCGCCCTGCGCGGCGACCACGAGTTGAACGCGTTCAAGGCGCAGAAGCTGCCGCAGGTCGCGAAGCCGCTCAGGATGGCCGACGCCGTGCGCATCGTGACGGTCGCGGGCTGCGAGCCCGGCTTCCTCGGCCTGGTCGGGCTCAGGATACCGGTCGTCGCCGACCGCTCGGCGGCGGCGCTCGCCGATTTCGCCTGCGGCGCGAACCGGCGCGACGCGCACCTGACGGGCGTCAGCTGGGGCCGCGACCTGCCGGAGCCCGCGGTCGCGGACTTGCGCAACGCCGTCGCCGGCGACCCGAGTCCCGGCGGCCGCGGCCGGCTCTCGATCGCGCGCGGCATCGAAGTCGGTCACATTTTCCAGCTCGGGAGCAAGTACAGCGAGGCGATGGGCGCTACCGTGACGGATGATGCAGGACGCACCATCGTCATGACCATGGGCTGCTACGGCATTGGCGTCACGCGCATCGTCGCGGCCGCCATCGAGCAGAATCACGACGAACGCGGGATCATCTGGCCCGCCCCGCTCGCGCCGTTCGACGTCGTGCTGGTCGGCCTCAACTGGGAAAAGGCCGCCGCCGTACGCGACGCCGCGGAGCAGCTGTATCGCGAGCTTTCCGCGGCCGGCATCGAGGTCCTGCTCGACGACCGCGACGCGCGTCCGGGCGTCAAGTTCGCGGATGCGGAGCTCATCGGCATCCCGCACCGCGTCGTGGTCTCCGAGCGCGGCCTCGCGGCCGGCAAGCTCGAATACCGCCACCGGCGCGCGGCCGACAACGAGGACTTCCCGCTGGAGTCGGCGCTGCCGTTCCTTCGCGAGCGGCTCGCCGCCTTGCGGTAAGCGGGCCGCGATGGCGCGCCGCGCCCTGATCGCACTCACCGCGTTCGCCGCATGTGCGCTCCCCGCCGCAGCGGCCGGGAGCAGCCAGCGCGACCCGGGCCTGCGCGAGGTGATCGCCGCCGCGATCCGCGCCACGTCCTGCTTCGAGGGCAAGTACGACGACGTGGTCTGGTACGCGCTGTTCCGCCCGCGCGTCGAGGCGCGGTTGCGCCAGCAGCCGCAGGACCTGCGCCTCGGCGACGATGTGGGCGCCGCTGCCCTGCGCATCCTGCGCGCCGTGCACTGCGAATCGAACAAGCACCCGATGCTGCGCGACCGGCCCCAGCTCGTGCTCGCCGTCATCGACGTCGAGAGCGCATTCGATCCGTTCGCCGTGTCCTCCGCGGGTGCGGTCGGCCTGATGCAAGTGATGCCCTTCTGGCCCAACGAGCTCGGGCTGTCGACCCGGGACCTGATCGACGTCGAGCTCAACGTCCGCATGGGCACCAGCATCCTCGCCTACTACCTCGACCGCGAGCGCGGCGACTACCGCCGCGCGCTCGGTCGCTACAACGGCAGTCTCGGCAAGCGCAATTACCCGGACCTGGTACTGGGACGGCTGCATTCGCGCTGGCGGCGCTAGCGCGGGAGGAACCCGGCCGGCCAGCGCTGCGACGCCGGGTCCATCTCCTCGACCTCGACTGATTCGACGCTCGCCATCGGCGGGCCGCGGTGCAGCCACGCGACCAGCCTGCCGAGCGCTTCCGCGCCGCCCGCCGCGGTCACCAGCACGCTGCCGTCCGGCAGGTTCTCGGCGCGGCCGCAGAGCGCGAGCTGGTTCGCGACTTCCGCGGTGCTGGCGCGGAAGAACACGCCCTGCACGCGACCGCGCACGCGCACGCGCCGCGCCGCCTGCGGAATGCGTCTAGAATCGCCGATGGCCGACATCCTGGTACTTTACTACTCGCGCCACGGCACGACCGCCGAGCTCGCGCGCCAGGTCGCGCGCGGCGTGGACGGCGTCGCCGGCGCGCGCGCGCGGCTGCGCACGGTGCCCGCGCTCGCGGGTGGCGCTCTGCCCGCGGTGCCGCAGGACGGTGCACCCTACGCGACCCACGACGACCTGCGCGAGTGTGCCGGCCTCGTGCTCGGCAGCCCGGTACGCTTCGGCAACATGGCGGCGCCCCTGATGGCGTTCTTCGATTCCACTTCGGCGCTCTGGCTCACGGGCGTGCTCGCCGGCAAGCCCGCGGGCGCCTTCACCTCGGGCAGCACGCTGCACGGCGGCCAGGAAACCACGCCGCTCGGGATGCTGCTGCCGCTGCTGCACCACGGCATGCTGATCGTCGGCCTGCCCTTCACCGAGGCCGCATTATCCACGACGACCGGCGGCGGCACGCCCTACGGCGCGAGCCGCGTCGCCCCGGAGGGCGGCTCGCGCGCGCTGCTGGACGCGGAGCGGCAGCTCGCGCAGGCGCTCGGCCGGCGCGTCGCCACCGTCGCGCTGCGCACGTCCGCCGCGGGCGCATGAAGGGCGCCGGCGCGCGTCGCGCCGCGCTCGCCGCCTGGGTCGCACTGATCGCTTCGGTCTTCGCCTGGCCCTTCGCCGCGCCGGGCACGGACGATGCGTTTGCGCTGGTCGCGGGTCTGCCGCTCCTGCTGCCGCTGCCCGGGATCGCGCGCGGCACGCGGCGCACGCTTTCCTGGGCGCCTCTCGCAGAGACGCCGGCGCTTGCGTTCGCGCTCATGGAAGTCGTCGCGAATCCTGCCGCGCGTCCCGCGGCCGCGGCGACGCTGGCGCTCGTTCTGGTCGCGTTCGCGGCGGTCATCGCGGCGCTGCGCAGTTCGCCGCGCGGCTGACTCAGCTGCCGCGCGCGAGCCAGTCGCGCACGAACGGCACGGTCAGTCGCCGCTGCGCGGCCAGCGACTCGGCGTCGAGCTCGTCGAGCAGGCGGCAGAGCGCGGCGAAGTCGCGCGGTGCCCGGCGCGTCAGATAGGTCAGCGTCTCCGGCGGCAGTACAAGCCCGCGGTGGCGTGCGCGTCGCAGCAGCGCCACGGCCAGGTCGGCCTCCGCAAGCGGTTGCAGCCGGTGCACCTGCGAAGCCGCGAGGCGCGAGGCGAGGTCCGGCAGGCGGAAGCCGAGCGCCGCGGGCGCCTGCGCTGCCGCCAGCACGAGCCGGCCGCGCTGCTCGGCGAGGTCGTTCCACAGCGTGAACAGTGCGTGCTCCCAGCCGGCGTCGCCTGCCACCGCGTCCACGTCATCGAGCGCGACCAGCCCGAGTCGCTCGAACCCGGTAAGCATGCCGGGATCGCCGCCCCGCACCGGCGCGAGCGGCAGCCAGGCCGCGGTCAGGCCAAGCTCGCCGGCCCGCGCACAGGCGGCCTGCAGCAGGTGGCTCTTGCCGCAGCCTGCCGGGCCGTGCAGCCAGAGCGGCGGCCCGCCGGCCGGGCCGGATTGCTGCAGAAGCGCAGCGACCGCCTCGCGGTTCGGGCCCTCGTGGAAGGTCTCGAAACGGTGCGTGACGGCGAGCTGGACGCCGAGCGGCAGCTGCCGCATGAGTTCAAATGGCTGCACGGCGACCGCGGTTCACCGCGATCGCCTTGCGCACGTAGGTCGCGACGTAGTCCACCCCGCTCACGATCGTGGTCACGAGCACGAGCGCGCCGAGCGCGGTCACCGGCCAGGCCGGGAAGTCCGGGAAAGCCGCGCGCCAGACCACCGCGATTACGAACAGGAGCTGCACCAGCGTGTTGGCCTTCGAGGGCATCGTCGGCCGGCCTTCGAGCGGCCCGAATAGCCACTTGTAGACGCCGGCGCCGATGCCGATCACGAAGTCGCGCGTCACCGCGACCGCGGCGAGCCAGCCGGGCACCAGGCCGAGCCACGCGAGCGTGATGAACACGCTGACCAGCAGCAGCTTGTCGGCGAGCGGATCGAGCACCTTGCCGAGTTCGCTGGTCCAGCCGAAAGTCTTCGCAAGGTAGCCGTCCAGCACGTCGGAAGCGGCGGCGACCGCGAACAGCACCAGCGTCGGCCCATAGCGGCCGTCGGCGAGCAGCACGATGATCGGCACCGTGAGCGCGATGCGCAGGACGCAAATCAGGTTGGGGACCGTGGCGAGCGTCATGGGCGGATCGAGAAGATCATGCGCGAGGCGTCAACCCCGATGAGCCGGCCGTCGCGACGGATCGCCTCCGGCAGCGCTGCGGGGTCGCCGCGCACGTTGACGAGAAACGAGACCGCGTCGGGCGTGACCTCGTCCACTGCGACGCCGCGCACCGGCGGCAGTTTCGACAGCACCTGCAACGCGCGCGCGTAGTCCTCGAGCGAGGCGATGCCCATGACGGTCACCACCTGCTCGCTGCGCTGCGCCGCGCCGCGTGAGGCATACAGGCTCGCGTAGCGTTCGGCAGCCAGATCCGGGCCGGCCTCGAGTTCGCCGGCCGCGCGCGCCGGCAGCCCCGCCGCGACGAAGGTCCAGTCCACCGTGAATGCGCCTGACGGCCCCGGCGCAGCGCGCCCGATCAGCACGCCCTCCGCGCCGTAGCGGCGTGCCGCATCGATGAGCGGCGCGTGCTCGCCGGACCAGGCCTGCTGCAGGCCGCGCACGAGGTCGTCGCCCTGCCCGGGCCAGACCAGAGGCAGTCCGCGGCGAGCCGCGGCGCGCTCGACGCGGGCGCGCTCGTCGCCGAAGGCTTCGGCGTGCACCAGCGCGCGCCGGCCGCCGCCGCGGTCGAGCGCGAGGAACACGAGCGTAAGCGGGCGCTCGGCGCCCCAGAAAGCGAGGCCCGAGGAGTCGATCGCGTTCTCGATCGCCGGGCCGTCGAAGCTGACCGCAAGCTTGCCGCCGGCGGCGCGGCGGAAGCTCGTCACGTAACGCGATGCCTGCGCGACGAGCGGCGCGAGGTTCTCGAGCGCGGGCGCGTCGGGCCGGCCCGTCACCCGCACCAGGACGTCACTGAGCGCCTCGCGAATCGCCGCGTCGTTGTCGCCGGTGTACGGTACCGTCACCGTGTACAGGTCGCCGATGCCTTCGGCGGCCACGGCCGGCGCCGCGGTGGCGACCAGCACGAGCCAAAGGCCCGGCAGGATGCGGCGGCGGAATGGTTGCAGGCTCACGCTACAATACTATACCGCCCGCAAGACGGGCTTGGTCTGCTATCCCGTCTGCGAAAGATGACAGAACGCCGTCCTCTGACGTACCGCGACTCCGGCGTCGACATCGACGCCGGCGATGAACTCGTGGAGCGCATCCGCCCGCACGTGGCGCGCACGATGCGCCCGGAAGTGCTCGCAGGCGTCGGCGGGTTCGGCGCCATGGTGGAACTGCCGCCCGGGCGCTGGCGGCGGCCGGTGCTGGTCGCCGGCACCGACGGCGTCGGCACCAAGCTCAGGCTCGCGATCGACACCGGCCGCCATGACGGCGTCGGGCAGGATCTGGTCGCGATGTGCGCCAACGACGTTGTGGTGCAGGGTGCGGAGCCGCTTTTCTTCCTCGATTACTTCGCGACCGGCAAGCTTTCGGTCGACGTTGCGGAACGCGTCGTCGCCGGCATCGCCCGCGGCTGCGTGCTCGCGGGCTGCGCGCTGGTCGGCGGCGAGACCGCCGAGATGCCGGGCATGTACCAGGGCGAGGACTACGACCTCGCGGGCTTCTGCGTCGGCGTGGTCGAGAAGGACCGCTTGATCGACGGCTCGCGCGTGCGCGCGGGCGACGCCGTCATCGGGCTCGCCTCCTCCGGACCTCATTCGAACGGGTACTCGCTGATCCGCCGGCTCATTCGCGACCGCGGCGCGGGCCCCGACACGTCGGTCGCCGGCGCGCGCCTGTTCGACCTGCTGATGGAACCGACGCGGATCTACGTGAAGCCGCTGCTCGCGCTGGCGGCGGCGCTCGAATTGCGCGCGCTCGCGCACGTCACTGGCGGCGGCCTGACCGACAACATCCCGCGCGTGCTGCCCGACGGGCTCGGCGTGCGACTCGAGCGCCGCGCGTGGCGCCGCGACCCGGTCTGGGACTGGATCCAGCGCGCGGGCAACATCGCGGACGCCGAGATGCACCGCACCTTCAACTGTGGCATCGGCATGGTTGCGCTGGTGGCATCCGGGGCGGCGCCGGAGGCGGTGCGCCTGCTCGCCGCCGCTGGCGAGCGCGCGACGGTGATCGGCGAGGTGGTCGCCGCGCCCGGCGTGCAAATCGACTGATGCCGCGCGCACCGCCCTTCGCCGTGCTGATTTCCGGGCGCGGCAGCAACATGCTGGCACTTGCGGAGGCAGCACGCGACGCGCGCATCCGCGGCCGCGTGGCGCTCGTCCTCTCCGACCGCGCGGACGCGGCAGGAGTTGCCGCGGCCGGCGGCCTCGGCCTCGCCACGCGCACGCTGGAACCGGAGCCCGGAGAGGACCGCGCGTCTTACGGCCGGCGCCTCGGCGCTGCGCTCGTCGCCGCCGGTGTGGAGTTCGTCGCGCTCGCAGGCTTCATGCGCATTCTCGACGCGCAACTCGTGCGCGCCTGGCAGGGGCGGTTGCTCAACATCCATCCGTCGCTGTTGCCGGCGTACCGCGGCCTGCATACGCACCGGCGCGTGCTGGAGGCGGGCGAACCCTGGCACGGCTGCACCGTGCACTTCGTCACCGAGGAACTCGACGCCGGGCCCGCGGTCATCCAGGGACGGCTCGCGGTGCAGCCTGAGGACGACGAACGGTCGCTTTCAGCCCGCGTTCAGCGCCTCGAGCACATCATCTATCCGCGGGCAGTCGGCTGGTTCGCGGAGGGCCGCCTGCAGTGGCGCGAGGGCGCGGGCTGGCTGGACGGCCGGTGCCTGTCGGAACCGGTGCTCGAGGAGGCAGCATGAGATTCTGGGTGGCGGCGCTCCTGGCTTCGGCCCTAGCCGCGCAAACCGCCGCCTCGCAGGATGGGGATGCGGGACTCGCGCCGTACGTCGCCGTTTACGACGTGCGCTACAAGAGCATGGGCGTCGGCACCAGCCGCACCGAGCTGCGCCGCGCGCCGCAACCAGGCCGCTGGATCATCGAGACCCGCTCGGACGCATCCGGGCTCGCGAAGCTCATCGCGAGCGGCACCATCCTGCAGCGCTCGATCTTCGACTTCGACGGCGGCACGACGCGTCCGCTCAGTTTTCTCCTCGACGACGGCACCGCGGCAACCGGCGACGACGTGGCGCTCGAATTCGACTGGCGCGCGGGGCGCGTGCGTGGCACCGCGGAGAACGAGTCCGTGGACGTGCCGGCCGAGCCCGGCCTGCAGGACGTGGGGTCGATCCAGGCGCTGGTGCAGGCACGCCTGCGGGCCGGCGCGGAGCCGGGCGCCATTTCGATGATCGAGAAGGACTACGTCAAGCGCTACCGCTACACGCTGCTGCGCCGCGAGCGGCTCAGGACCGCGATCGGCGAGCTCGACACGGTCGTGTACCGCAGCTCGCGTGAGGGCTCGAAGCGCGAGACGATCTTCTGGTACGCGCCGCAGCTCGGCTACGCCATGGTGTACGCCGAGCAGCGGCGCGACGGCAGGCGCGCGCTGCAGACCTCGATCCGCCGCTTCGAGCGCGGGGGCTGAAGCCAGCTCAGGTCTTCGGCAGCGTGACCCCGCGCTGTCCCTGGTACTTGCCGCCGCGGTCGCGATAGGAGGTCTCGCAGGCCTCGTCGGACTCGAAGAACAGCATCTGCGCCACGCCCTCGTTCGCGTAGATGCGCGCCGGCAGCGGCGTCGTGTTCGAGAATTCGAGCGTCACGTGCCCTTCCCACTCGGGCTCCAGCGGCGTTACGTTCACGATGATCCCGCAACGCGAATACGTGCTTTTTCCCAGACAGATGACCATCACGTTACGCGGGATCTTGAAGTACTCGACCGTGCGCGCGAGCGCGAACGAGTTCGGCGGGATGATGCAGACGTCGCCGGCGAAGTCCACGAAGTTCTTCGGGTCGAAGTTTTTCGGATCGACGATCGTCGAGTTGATGTTGGTGAAGATCTTGAACTCGCCGGCGCAGCGCACGTCGTAGCCGTAGCTCGAAGTGCCGTAGGAGACGATCTTGCGCCCCCCGGCCTCCCGCACCTGGCCGGCCGCGAACGGCTCGATCATCCCCTGTCCCGCCATGCGGCGGATCCACCGGTCCGACTTGATCGTCATCACTCCCCCTCGATGCGGATGGACGGCAGCCGCGCCGCGCCCTTGATCGCGCTCGCGGCGAGCGCCCCGGCAGCGCGCCGGGCGATCGCGTGATACGTCTGCGCGGCCGCGCAGTCCGGGTCGGAAACCACGGTCGGTGCGCCGGAGTCGGCCTGCTCGCGGATGCGGGCGTCGAGCGGCAGTTCCCCGAGCAGCGTCGCCTGGTAGCGCGCGGCGATCGCGGCACCGCCGCCGGCATCGAAGATGTGCGACTCGTGGCCGCAGGCCGGGCAGCGGTGCAGGCCCATGTTCTCGACGATGCCGAGCACCGGCACCCCGACCTTGCGGAACATCTGCAGGCCCTTGCGCGCGTCGAGCAACGCGATCTCCTGCGGCGTCGTGACGATCACGGCGCCGGAAACCGGCACTCGCTGCGTCAGCGTGAGCTGGATGTCCCCGGTCCCCGGCGGCATGTCCACGACCAGGTAGTCGAGGGGGCCCCAGCGCGTATCGCCGAGCATCTGCGCCAGGGCCTGGGTGACCATGGGGCCGCGCCAGACCATGGGCTGGTCCGCGTCCACCAGGAAACCGATGGACATGACCGGGATGCCGTGGCCCCGGGGCGGCTCCAGCGTGCGGCCGTCGCGGCTGGTCGGCCGCTCGCCGGCGATGCCCATCATGCGCGGCTGACTGGGACCGTAGATATCGGCGTCCAGCAGGCCGACGCGCGCACCCTGGGCCGCGAGCGCCAGGGCGAAGTTCGCCGCCACTGTGGACTTCCCCACGCCCCCCTTGCCGGAAGCGACCGCGATCACGTTGGCGACCTCCGGCAGCGGCCGCTGGCGCGGGTCCGCGACGAAGGCCGGTATCCGGCTCTCAAGCTCCAGTGACGCCAGCGGCGGCAAGCCTGCTTTCGCCAGCCATGCGGCGAGCGCGGCGGCGAGCGTTTCGCGGTATCCGCCGAGCGCGAATCCCAGCACGACCCGGACACGGGCGCCGCCCGGGCCCTCCTCCACGGACTCGAGCGCGCCCGCTTCCGCGAGCGTCATGCCGAGCAGCGGCTCGACATATTGTTCGAGCGCGGTGCGCGACGGGGATTGCGTGTCCGTGAACATCTTGCTTCCGGAACGGGGGCGGCATTGTAGCCCAAGCACGCGGCCCGAACGGTCCCGGCGGGCCCTGTGGCATACTTCCTGATCGGCTGTTTTTCTTGGTCCCCAAACTAGAAGCCGGGGTGGGATGGGAATCTTTGGAGGCTATCGCGCGGATCGCCTGATCGCCGAGGTGCGTGATAGCGGCGATCCGGACAGTGCGAAGGCCAAGGCTGCACTGGCCAGGCTGCAGAGCCTGGGCCCCAATGCGATCAAGCCGATCGTGGAGGCGCTTGCGAGCGCGGACAAGCGCGAGACCATCGCGTACGTCGAGATCCTGACCCCCCTGGTCGACAACAAGACCTTTCCGATGCTCGGCGAGGCGCTCGCCGAGGAGAATCCGCGCGCCGTGGCCGGCGTCGCCTGGGCGCTCGCTTCCTCGAAGAACTACTCGCCGTCGCTCCTGCTCGACCTGCTGTCGAAACCCGGCGTCTCGCGCACCGCCGTGCTGGACGTGATCCGCGCCCACAAGCAGCGCTTCCCGCTGCGCGACCTGTTGAACGCCGCCTACCAGCAGGACCCGTCCGAGAAGGCGGCCCTGTTCCGCATTGCCGGCGAACTGGTGGACGAGAGCTCGGTGGACGAGCTGATCTCGCGCGTGCACGGCAAGGACCCGATCGCGCGTACCCACATCATTGCCCTGCTCGCCCGCTTCGGCTCGCCCAAGGTCGTCGCGGCGCTGTCGGGCACGCTCAAGGACCCGAACAAGCTGGTGCGCGCGGCGGCGCTCAAGGCGATCGCGGCCGGCAACGGCCAGGTGGACCCGGCGCAGGTCGCGCCGCTCCTGCGCGACGTCGAGCTCGAGGTGCAGAACCAGGCGGTCGAGCTCCTGTGCCGCAGCAAGCACCCCGACACCGTGCGCCACCTGGTCGAGGTGCTGAAGGACGAGTCCGAGCACGCGCGCCGCGCCGCGGTCGAGGTACTGAACGTCGTCGGCGACGAGAGCTCGGTGAAGTACCTGCTGAAGGCGATCCGCGACGCCGACTGGTGGGTCAGGAGCCGCGCGGCGGACGCGCTCGGCAAGATAGGCGGCCCGGTCGTGATCGGCTCCGCGATCGCACTGGTGTCGGACAAGGACCAGGAGATCCGGCGCACCGCGATCGAGATCCTGAACCAGACCAAGGACGAGCGCGCGGTCGATCACCTGCTCGAGGCGACCCGGGACGCCGACTGGTGGGTCTGCGAGCGCGCGGTGGACGCGCTCGGCGAGATCGGCAGCAAGAAGTCGGTGCCCCGGCTGCTCGACATGATGAAGGAGAACCCGAAGTCCGTGCCGAGCGTGGTGCGCGCGCTCGGCAAGATCGGCGACACCGGCGCGACCGAGATCGTGCTGGCCGCGCTCGACCGTCCCGAGAACGACATCCGCGTCGAGGCGATGTCGGCGTTGGTGCGCCTCGCCGACGACCGCAACATCGACCCGCTGCGGGCGAAGATCGCTCCGCTCGCCTCGCTGGCGGACCAGTCGGTCGCGGGCGCGGCGATCCGCGCGCTGACCGAGCTCGACGCCAAGTTCGGCGTCACCACCATGACGCCGGTCCCGGGCCGGCCGGCGCCGGTCGCCGCGGGTGCCGATCAGCAGCGCACGCTGCTGATGGAGTCGGCCGACGTGTCCGCGATCATGAAGCAGGCCGAGGCGCAGGCCCGCCTCGACATCGCGACGCTGAAGCCCGGCGACGTCCTCGAGGGCCGCTACAAGTACATCGAGCGCATCGGCCGCGGCGCGTTCGGCACCGTGCTCTTGATGGAGGACACCGTCGTCGACGAGCGTCTGGTGCTCAAATTCCTGAACCCGAACATCTCCACCGACGAGGAGATGATGCAACGCTTCGTCCATGAACTGCGCTACAGCCGCAAGATCACGCACCCGAACGTGATCCGCATCTACGACTTCCTGCATATCCGCGGCAATTACGCGATCTCGATGGAGTACTTCCCGTCGCACACGGTGGGCACGGAGGTCGCCGACGGCAAACCGGTGGCGCTGCGCCGCGCGGTGCGGTTCGGCACCGACATCGCGAGAGGCATGGCCGTCGCGCATACGGTCGGCATCGTGCACCGCGACCTGAAGCCGGCCAACGTGCTGATCAACGACGACGGCCTGGTCAAGATCGTGGACTTCGGCGTCGCCGCGGCCCAGCACCAGGGCGACACGCAGCTGACCAAGACCGGTTACGTGATCGGCTCGCCGAAGTACATGGCGCCCGAGCAGATCCTCGGCAAGAAGGTGGACGAACGCGCCGACATCTACTCGCTGGCCGTGATCCTGTACGAGATGCTGACCGGCACGCCGCCGTACCACCGCGGCGACCACATGTCGGTGATGTACCAGCACGTGCAGGGCCGCGCCCGCCCGCCGATCGAGCTGAATCCGGCGCTGCCGCAGGGCCTGTCCGACGTCGTCATGAAGGCCATGGCCGTGGACAAGGAGAAGCGTTTCGCGACCATGGACGAACTGCGGGTGGCGCTCGAGCCGTTCTTGTGATTCACTCGCGCGGCAAATGCCGCGCATCGACGCCTTCCTGAAACTCGGCATGACCCAGGGATGCTCCGACGTCCACCTGGCCGTCGGCGTGCCGCCCATGCTGCGCATGAACGGCGAGCTGGTGTCGATCCGGTTCCGCGAGCTGGCCGCGCCCGAGCTCGAGGCCTACGTCATGGAGATCCTGCCGCGCAGCCTGGCGGACAGGTTCCGGACCGGCCACGACGTGGACATGTCGTACGTTTCCGAGGACGGCGGGCGCTTCCGCGTCAACGTGTTCCGCAAGGACACCGGGGTCGGCGCCGTGTTCCGTTCGATCCCGGCCGACATCCCCACGCTCGACTCGCTCGCGCTGCCGCCGCTGATCAAGAAGCTCTGCGACCACCACCAGGGCATGATCCTGGTCACCGGATCGACCGGCACCGGCAAGTCCACGACGCTCGCGGCGATGATCGACCTGCTGAATTCGACGCGCGCGCTCAACATCATCAGCCTCGAGGACCCGATCGAGTTCGTCCACCGCAGCAAGCAGAGCCAGGTGGTGCAGCGCGAGCTCGGCACCCATCTGCCCTCCTTCGCCGAGGGCGTGCGCGCCGCGATGCGCGAGGACCCGGACGTGATCCTGGTCGGCGAGCTGCGCGACGCCGAGACCATCTCGATGGCGATGACCGCCGCCGAGACCGGCCACCTCGTGCTCGGCACGCTGCATACGACGAGTGCGGTCAAGACCGTGGACCGGCTGATCGACGCGTTGCCGGCGGACCTGCGCGAACAGACCAAGAGCTTCCTGTCGCAGAGCCTCATTGCCGTGATCACGCAGGTCCTGGTGCGCCGCCCGGAGAACCGCGGCCGCCGCGCGGTATGCGAGATCCTGCTGATGACCCGCGCCATCGGCAAGCTGATCATGACCGACCAGACCCACCAGATCCCGGCCCAGTTGCAGACCGGCAAGGACGCCGGCATGGAGCTGATGGACCAGGCGCTGCTGCGCGCGATCAAGGGCAAGGAGGTCGATCCCGACGACGCCTACGCCTACGCCTCCGACAAGAAGCTGTTCTCCAAGTTCGTGGTGGACCGCAGCCTGCTGCCGCGGTTCGACACCGTGGACTGAGCGGGCCGGCAGAATGGCACGCATCGACGAGTATCTCGAGGAAGTCCTGAAGCGCGACGGCTCGGACCTGCACTTCATGGCGGGCGACCCGCCGCGGATCCGGCTGTACGGAAAGCTGTCCAGCCTGCGCGCGGAACGACTGGCCGCGGACTTCGTGCGCGAGGCGCTGTACGAGGTGATGCCGCGCAAGGCGCTGGAGCGCTTCGAGGCGCGCGACGGCACGGACTTTGCCTATGCGCTCGGCACGCAGGCGCGCTTCCGGGTCAACGTCATGCGCCAGCTGAACGGCATGGGCGGCGTGTTCCGCGCGATCCCGTCCAAGGCGCAGACGCTCGAGCAGCTCAGGATGCCGGATGCGGTGCGCAACCTCTGCAAGGTCGCGAACGGGATGATCCTGGTGACCGGCAAGACCGGCTCCGGCAAGTCCACGACGCTCGCGGCGATGATCGACGAGATCAACAACCGCATCAAAGGGCACATCATCACGATCGAGGACCCGATCGAGTTCGTGCACGCACGCAAGAACTGCCTGATCAGCCAGCGCGAGGTCGGCGTGCACGCGGAGTCCTTCCTGAGCGCGCTGCTCTCGGCTCTGCGCGAGGACCCGGACGTGATCCTAGTCGGCGAGCTGCGCGATCTCGAGACCATCTCGACCGCGATCACCGCTTCCGAAATGGGCATTCTCGTGATGGCGACGGTGCACACGAACGGCGCGTCCGCGACCGTGGACCGCATCGTCAACGCCTTCCCTGCGGACAAGCAGGGCCACGTGCGGACCATGCTCTCGACCTCGCTGCGCGGCGTGATCTCGCAGCAGCTGATCCCGCGCAAGGGCACGCCCGGGCGCATCGCCGCGCTCGAGGTGCTGATCAACACGCCGGCGGCCGCCAACCTGATCCGGCAGGGCAAGATCGACCAGATCGAGTCCGTGATGCAGGCGGGCGGCGCCGCCGGCATGCGCACCATGGATGCGGCCATCGAGCAGCTGCTCGACCAGGCGATGATCAGCGGCCGTTCGGCATTTGAGAAGGCGTTCAACAAATCGAAGTTCGAGCAGTACCGCGACTCGAACTGAGCCCATGCCCCGCCGCATCCTCGTCACGAGCGCGCTGCCCTACGCCAACGGACCCACGCACCTCGGCCACATGACCGAGGTGGTGCAGTGCGACATCTGGGTCCGCTACATGAAGCTCGCGGGCCATGACTGCATCTACGTCTGCGCCGACGACACCCACGGCACGCCCATCATGCTGAAGGCGCAGTCGGAGGGCGTGACGCCCGAAGAGCTGATCGCGCAGGTCGGCGCCGAGCGCCGGCGCGATTTCGCAGCCTTCGGCATCGGCTTCGATAACTACTACACCACTCACTCGGAGGAGAACCGGCGCCTGACCGTGAGGATGTACCAGGCGCTGGCGGCCGGCGGCCACATCACGCGCAAGTCGGTTCGGCAGGCTTACGACGACAAGGCCGGCATGTTCCTGCCCGACCGCTACGTCAGGGGCACCTGTCCGATCTGCAGGACGCCGGACCAGTACGGCGACAGCTGCGAGAACTGCTCGGGCACCTACACGCCGCTCGACCTGGTCGACCCGGTCTCGGTCCTGACCGGCACGCGCCCCGTCGCGCGCGAGTCCGAGCACATCTTCTTCAGGCTCGGCGACTTCGAGCCGATGCTGCGACAGTGGACCCGCTCCGGGGCGCTGCAGCCCGAGGTCGCCAACAAGCTCGACGAGTGGTTCGAGGCCGGGCTGCGCGACTGGGACATCTCGCGCGACGCGCCCTACTTCGGATTCGAGATCCCCGACGCGCCGGGCAAGTATTTCTACGTCTGGCTCGACGCGCCGGTCGGCTACATGGCGAGCTTGGACAATCTCTGCGCACGCCGCGGGCTGTCGTTCGACGACTTCTGGGCGCCCGGGAGCGAGGCCGAGCTGCACCACTTCATCGGCAAGGACATCCTGTATTTCCACTCGCTGTTCTGGCCGGCGACGCTCGAGGGCGCGGGCTTCCGCAAGCCGACCGCGATCCACGCGCACGGTTTCCTGACCGTGAACGGCGAGAAGATGTCGAAGTCGCGAGGCACTTTCGTGACGGCGCAGCGTTACCTTGCGGCGCTGCCGCCCGAGTACTTCCGCTACTTCCTGGCCGCGAAGCTCGGGCCGGGACTGGTGGACGTCGACCTCAGCTTCGAGGAGTTCGCGACCCGCATCAACGCGGAACTGGTCGGCAAGCTCGTGAACATCGCGAGCCGCTGCGCCAGTTTCATTCACCGCGGCCACGGTGGCAGGCTGGCGGATGCATTGCCCGACCCGGCGTTGTACCGGGAGTTCGTGGATGCCGGCGTCGGCATCGGCGAAGCCTGGGAGGCGCTCGAATACGCGGCGGCCGTGCGCGAAATCATGGACCTCGCCGACCGCGCCAACTTCTACATCGACCGCCAGAAGCCCTGGCTCGCCGCGAAGGATCCCGCGCGCGCGGCCGAAGTGCAGGCGGTCTGCACGCAGGGACTCAACCTGTTCCGCGTGATGATGACCTGGCTGAAGCCGGTGCTGCCGGCGACCGCGGAGCGCGCCGAGGCCTTCCTGCGCTCCCCCGTGACGCGCTGGAGCGATGTCGCGAAGCCGCTCCTCGGCACCGGGATCGGCGCTTACGAACCGCTCGCGACCCGCGTGGATGCGGCGACCGTCGGCAAGCTCGTGGAGACTCCCATGACCGAGAGCGAGAACCAGGAAGCGCCCGCGCGCCCCGCGGAGATCAGCGCCGAGGAGTTTGCGCGCGTGGATCTCAGAGTTGCACGCATCGAAGCAGCGTCGCTGGTCGAGGGCGCGGACCGCCTGCTGCAGCTCACGCTCGACATCGGCAGCGAGCGCCGCAACGTGTTCGCCGGCATCCGCGCCGCCTACGAGCCGGCCGCGCTGGTGGGCCGCCACGTGGTCGTGGTCGCCAACCTCAAGCCGCGCAAGATGCGCTTTGGCACCTCCGAGGGGATGGTGCTGGCGGCCTCCGCGGGCGACGGCCTGTTCCTGGTCGGGCCGGATGCGGGCGCGACCGCGGGCATGAAGGTCAGCTAAACGTCATGGAACCCGCGGCCGGACTCGCGGACCGCATCGATGCGCTGCTGCCGCAGACCCAATGCCGCCGTTGCGGCTTCGAGGGCTGCCGGCCCTACGCCGAAGCGCTCGCCCGCGGCGAGACGGAACTGAACCGCTGTCCGCCGGGTGGCACGCATGTGCTCGGGCAGCTTGCGCTGCTGCTCGATCGCCCGGCACTGCCGCTCGATCCCGCCTGCGGCAGAGAGGCGCCGCCCACGGTCGCCTGGATCGACGAGCCGGCCTGCATCGGCTGCGCACGGTGCCTGGAGCCCTGCCCGACCGACGCCATTGTCGGCGCCCGCAAGCGCATGCACACCGTCATCGCCGCCGACTGCACCGGCTGCGAGCTGTGCCTGCCGACCTGCCCGGTGGACTGCATCCACATGGTGCCGGTCCCCGGGCTTGCCGCCATGCCACTGCCGCCGGCGGCCATCGCTGCGCGTGCGGCGCATTACCGCAGGCTTTATGAGCGCCGCCTCCAGCGTCTCGCGTCCCCGGCCTGACCGCAGGCTCGGCCCGGCCGAGTGCCGTGCCTTCTTCGAGCGGTTGCGCGCCATCAACCCGAGGCCGCGCACCGAACTCTCCTACCGCAGCCGTTTCCAGCTCTTGGTCTCGGTCATCCTCTCCGCGCAGGCCACCGACCGCAGTGTCAACCTGGCGACGCGGCCACTGTTCACGGTCGCGCCGACGCCGCGGAAGATGCTCGTGCTTGGCGAGGCAGGGCTTGCGCGCCATATCCGCGCCATCGGCCTGTGGCGCATGAAGGCACGGCATGTGATCGCCGCCTCGCGCATGCTGGTCGAGCGCCACGGCGGGCGCGTGCCGCGCGAGCGCGCGGCGCTCGAGGCCCTGCCCGGCGTCGGCCGCAAGACGGCAAACGTGGTGCTCAACACGGCTTTCGGCGAGGCGACGATCGCGGTGGACACGCACATCTTCCGCGTCGCGAACCGCACCGGACTCGCGCCGGGGCCCGACGTGCGCAAGGTCGAAGACCGGTTGCTCGAAGTCGTGCCGGAGGAATTCCGCGCAGACGCCCACCACTGGCTGATTCTGCACGGGCGCTACGTGTGCCAGGCGCGCCGCCCGCTCTGCCCGCGCTGCCCAGTCGCCGATCTCTGCCGCTACCGGCGGAAGACGCCGCGAGACGGGTAATATCGGGGGCCACGCCCCGGTCCCTCTGCCAATGGCCATGCACGCGCAATCCACCGGCACATCGCGCTACCCCGTCGCCGGCGCCGGTCTCGGTTTCCGCCGCGCGCTGGTGCCGGAATTGCGCGCGTCCGGTGCGGCCGGCATCGACTTCTTCGAGCTCGCGCCCGAGAACTGGATCCACGCCGGCGGCGCGCTTGCGAAGGACCTGCGGCATTTCACCGAGCGCCATCCCTTCGTCGCGCACGGTCTGTCGCTATCGCTAGGCGGCCCGGCGCCGCTCGACTTCGAGCTGCTCGGCGAGGTGGGCCGCTTCCTCGACAGCCACGGCATCCGCGCCTACACCGAGCACCTGAGTTATTGCTCCGACGACGGCCACCTGTACGACCTGATGCCGATCCCGTTCACGGAAGAGGCCGTGCGCTGGGTTGCCGGCCGCATCCGCCAGGCGCAGGAGACGCTCGCTCGCCCGATCGCGGTCGAGAACGTCTCTTACTACGCGGCGCCCGGTGCGCGCATGAGCGAAATCGAATTCGTGAACGCGGTGCTGGCGGAGGCCGACTGCGGGCTCCTGCTCGACGTCAACAACGTGTACGTCAACTCGATCAATCACCGCTACGACGCGCGGCAGTTCCTGCGCGCGCTGCCCGCGAGACGGGTGTGCTACTTCCACGTCGCTGGCCATTTCGTCGAGGCGCCCGATTTGCGCGTGGACACGCACGGCGCCGCGGTCAGTGACGCCGTATGGTCGCTGCTCGACGAGGCCTATGCGCGGTTCGGCCCGGTGCCGACCTTGCTCGAGCGCGATTTCAACATCCCGCCGCTCGCCGAACTCGTGGCCGAGGTTGCGGCCGTGCGCGAGCGCCAGGCGCGGCGGGCCACGCGCCGGGCGACGGGCTGACCATGGACCTCGCCGGACAGCAGATCGCCTTCGCCGCCCACCTGCGCGACCCCGCGCACGCGCCTGCGCCCGTCGATGTCGAGCCGCGGCGCATGGCGGTCTATCGCGAGCTCTTCTTCAACAACCTGGTGGACCTCCTCGGCGGCACCTTCCCGGTGCTGCGCCGCATCCTGGCGGCCGACGGCTGGCGCGCGCTGGTACGCGACTTCTACGCGCACCACCACGCGCATACGCCCTATTTCCTCGAGTTGCCGCACGAGTTCCTGGATTGGCTGCAGGCCCGCGGAGCGGTCGCCGGCGAGCCACCCTTCCTGGCCGAGCTCGCGCATTACGAATGGGTCGAGCTCGCGCTCGCGATCAGCCAGGAAGAGGCCCCACCGGCGGCGAGAGCGTTGCCGGATCCGCTCGCCATGCCGCTCGCCGTGTCCCCGCTCGCCTGGCCGCTCGCCTACCGCTGGCCCGTGCATCGGCTGGGGCCTGAATACCGCCCGGACGAGCCGCCGGCCGCGGCGACATTCCTGGTCGTGCATCGCGATGCCGCGGACAAGGTGCAGTTCCTCGAGGTCGGCGCGGATGCTGCACGCCTGCTCGATGCGCTCGAGCGCACGCCGGGAATGACTGCGCGCGAGGCGCTCGCGGCGGGTGCCGTGCCGCCAGGGGATGACGCCTGGCGCGCGGCGGCGGAGACGGTCCGCGACCTGCTCGCGCGCGGCGTATTGTGTGTGGCGCCGGGAGAGCAAACATGATGAATGCGATGATCGGGCTCGTCGAAGCCGCGCATCGCGGCCTCGACCGCATCGGGACCTGGCTGCCGCAGCTGGCGCTGCGTGCATTGGTCGGCTGGGAGTACTTCGAGGCTGGCCTCATGAAATTGCGCGGGGAGAACTGGTTCGCCGACGTCGCCGACCAGTTTCCGCTCCCGTTCAACCTGCTGCCGCCCGATGCGAGCTGGTTCATGGCGACCTGGACCGAGGTGATCGGCGGCATCTGCATCTGGCTCGGCCTCGCCACGCGCTTCTGGGCCGCGGGCCTCCTGATCCTCACGGTCGTCGCGATCGCGGGGGTGCACTGGCCGGCGGAATGGTCCTCGCTGGCAGAGCTCTGGAAGGGCTACGCGATCACGGACCGCGGCTTCGGCAACTACAAGCTGCCGCTGCTGCTCTTCGCGATGCTGCTGCCGCTGCTCTTCACCGGCGCCGGGCGCCTGTCGCTCGACGAACTGATCCGCCGGAGATTCTGACTACCTTTTCGGCATGTAGAGGTCGGTCAGCGTGCCCTCGTAGGCCTCGGCCGCGAACGCGACGGTCTCGGACAGCGTCGGGTGCGGGTGAATCGTGAGGCCGATGTCGGCGGCTTCCGCGCCCATCTCGATCGCGAGCGCCACCTCCGAGATCAGGTCGCCCGCATTGCTGCCGACGATGCCGCCGCCCACCACGCGATGCGTCGCTTCGTCGAACAGGAGCTTGGTGAATCCCTCATCGCGGCCGAGCGCGAGCGAGCGCCCGCTCGCCATCCACGGGAACAGGCCCTTGCCGAGCTTGCGGCCCGCCTGCTGCGCCTCGGTCTCGGTCACGCCCGCCCAGGCGATTTCCGGATCGGTGTAGGCGACCTAGGGGATGATGCGTGCATCGAACGAGCTCTTCATGCCCGCCGCGACTTCGGCCGCGACCTTGCCCTCGTGCGTCGCCTTGTGGGCGAGCATGGGCGGCCCGGCGATGTCGCCGATCGCGAAGATATGCGGCACATTGGTGCGCCGCTGGCGGTCCACCGGGATGTAGCCGCGCGCGTCCACCGCCACTCCGGCGGACTCGGCCGCGATCAGCTTGCCGTTCGGCACGCGGCCGACCGAGCACAACACGCGGTCGTAGATGCGCGCCTCATTCGCGTCCTTGCCCTCGAACGAGACGGAGAGCCCCTCGGCGAGCGCCTCGGCGGCGGTGACCTTGGTCCCGGTCATGATTGCCGCGTAGCGCGAGCGCAGCCGCTTCTCGAGCGGCCGCACCAGGTCGCGATCGCAACCCGGCATCAGGCCTTCGGTGAGTTCGACGACGCTGACCTCGGAGCCGAGCCCGTCGTACACGCAGGCCATCTCGAGGCCGATGATGCCGCCGCCGATCACCAGGAGCCGCCTTGGCAGGTCCTTGAGGTCGAGCGCACTGGTCGAGTCCATCACGCGCGGATCCTCCGGCAGGCCCGGGATGCGTGCGGGTTCCGAGCCCGCGGCGATGACGCATTGCTCGAATCCGACGATGCGCGTTCCGCCCTCAGGCGTGCGCACCTTGGCGCGGTGCGAGTCCGCGAAGCGCGCGAAGCCGCGGATCACCTCGACCTTGCGCTGCTTGGCCAGGATCGTGAGCCCCGCGGTCAGCTTGCCGACGATCCTGTTCTTCCATTGACGCAGCGCGTCGGGATCGATTTGTGGCTCGCCGAAGCGGATCCCGTGCGCGGACATCGACTCCGCTTCCTCGATCACGCGCGCCGCGTGCAGGAGCGCTTTCGACGGAATGCAGCCGACGTTGAGGCAGACGCCGCCGAGCTGCGGCCAGCGGTCCACCAGTACCACCGAAAGCCCGAGGTCCGCCGCGCGAAACGCCGCGGCATAGCCGCCCGGCCCGGCGCCAATCACGAGCAGTTGCGCAGAAACGTCTGCCGCCGCCGCCTCGCCCGCGGGCGCCGCCGTCGGCCTCGTGGGCGCCGGCGCCGCGGCCGCAGCCGCGGTGGGCGCGGCGGCTAGCGACGGCATGCGCACCGTGTCGCTGGACGCCGGCAGCAGGAGCGCGATCAGCGAATCCTTCGACACACGGTCGCCCTTCGCGACCTTGAGCTCGCGGATCACGCCCGCGACCGTCGCCGGCACGTCCATGGTCGCCTTGTCGGTCTCGAGCGTGATCAGGGGCGTTTCGGGTTCGACCGCGTCGCCCGGCTTGACCAGCACCTCGATGACTTCGACGTCCTTGAAGTCCCCGAGGTCCGGGACGCGCTGCTCGACGAGACCGTTCAAGGCACCGCCTCGGTGAGCGCCTGCGGGTGCGCGAGCTCCTGCGCGAGCGCGACCACGAAGCGCACCGCCAGGGCGCCGTCGATCACGCGGTGGTCGTAGGAAAGCGAAAGCGGCAGCATCAGGCGCGGCTCGAAGCCCGAACCCTGCCAGACCGGGCGGTATTGCGACCGCGAGACCCCGAGGATCGCGACCTCGGGCGCATTGATGATGGGCGTGAACGCGGTGCCGCCGATGCCGCCCAGGCTCGAGATCGTGAAGCAGCCGCCCTGCATCTCCGCCGCGGCCAGCTTGCCGGCGCGTGCCTTGCCCGCGAGCTCGCCAAGGTCGCGCGCGAGCTCGTAGATGTCCTTGCGCCCGGCGTCACGGATCACGGGCACCACGAGCCCGTTCGGCGTATCCGCCGCGAAACCGAGATTCAGGTATTTCTTGTAGACCAGGTTCTGCCCGGAAGGATCGAGCGAACAGTTGAAGTCCGGGAACTTCGCGATCACGCGCGCGACGGCGCGCGTAATGAAGGCGAGCGGAGTCAGTTTGATGCCGAGGCTGGTGGCGCGCTCCTTCAGCGAGGCCCGGAGCCTCTCGAGCTCGGTGATGTCGGCCTCGTCGTGCTGGGTGACATGCGGCAGATTGATCCACGCGGCCTGCAGCCGCGCACCGGAGATCCTCTGGATGCGCCCGAGCGGCTTGACCTCGACCGGTCCGAACGCGGAGAAATCAACGTCCGGGACCTTCGGCAGCGCTGCGCCCGCAGCGGCGGCCGGCGCCTGCAGCGCCTGCTTGACGTAGGACTTGACGTCGTCGTGCGTGATGCGGCCCTTGACGCCGCTGCCCTGCACGCGCGTGAGGTCGACGCCCAGCTCGCGCGCGAAGCGGCGTACCGCGGGCCCGGCGTGCGCGCGCGAAAATCCCTCATCGCCCGCGGCGGCGGCGGCCGGCGGCGCAGCCACGGCCGGCGCGGCTGGCGGAATGGGCCGGGCGGGCGCGGGCGCCGCAACGGCCTTCGCCGGCTTCGCTTCATCTTTCGCTGCCGGCTTGTCCTTGGGGTCCTTGCGCGGCGCGGGCGCCTCGGCGGGCGCCAGCGTCAGCACCGGGTCGCCCTTCGACACCCGGTCGCCCTTCTTCACCGCGAGCCTGAGCACGCGGCCGGCCGCGGTCGAGGGCACGTCCATGGTCGCCTTGTCGGTCTCGAGCGTGATCAGCGGCGCTTCGACCGTGACCTCGTCGCCCGGCTCGACCAGCACGTCGATGATCTCGACATCCTTGAAGTCGCCGAGGTCGGGCACGGTGACCGTGATCACGGCGGCCACGATCGGCTCAGGAGGCGAGCGGGTCCGGCTTGGCCGGATCGATGCCGAATTTCTTGATCGCGAGCGCGACGCTGCCGGCGTCGATCTTGCCTTCGTCGGCGAGCGCCTTGAGCGCCGCGACCACGATCCAGCCGCGGTCCACCTCGAAATGCCCGCGCAGCGCCTGGCGCGCGTCGCTGCGGCCGAAACCGTCGGTACCGAGCGCCACGTAGCGGCCCGGTACCCACTGGCGGATCTGGTCGGCGACGGTCTTCATGTAGTCGGTGGCGGCGATGAACGGCCCCTCGCGGCCGCCGAGGCACTCGCGCACCCAGGGCTTCGGCTGCTGCTTGCGTGCGGGATTCAGCATCGCCTGGCGCTCCGCGGCGAGCGCATTGCGCCGCAGCTCCGAGAAACTCGTGACACTCATCACGTCCGCCGGCACGCCGAACTCGGACTCCAGCAGTTCCGCCGCGGCCAGCGCCTCGCGCAGAATGGTGCCCGACCCGAGGATCGTCACGCGCACCGCACCGCGGCCGCCGACGTGCAGCAGGTACATGCCTCGCAGGATCCCGTGCTCGACGCCCTTGGGCATCGGCGGGTGCGCGTAATTCTCGTTCATGCAGGTGATGTAGTAGAAAATATTCTCCTGCTCGGCATACATGCGCCGCAGGCCGTCCTGCATGATCACCGCGAGCTCGTATCCGTAGCAGGGGTCGTAAGCGACGCAATTCGGGATCGTGGATGCGAGCAGGTGGCTGTGGCCGTCCTGGTGCTGCAGGCCCTCGCCGGCGAGCGTGGTCCGTCCCGCGGTCGCGCCGAGCAGGAAGCCGCGCGCCTGCATGTCGCCCGCCGCCCAGGCGAAGTCGCCGATGCGCTGGAACCCGAACATCGAATAGAAGATGTACATCGGGATCATGCTGATCCCGTGGTTCGAGTAGGCGGTCGCGGCCGCGAGCCAGGAGCAGAACGCGCCGGCCTCGTTGATGCCTTCCTCGAGGATCTGGCCCTTCCGGTCCTCGCGGTAGTACATCAACTGGTCCGCGTCCTGCGGCGTGTATAGCTGGCCCATCGACGAGTAGATGCCGACCTGGCGGAACAGGCCCTCCATGCCGAAGGTGCGCGCCTCGTCCGGCACGATCGGGACGATGTGCGCGCCGATGTTCCGGTCCTTCAGGAGCTGCGTCAGGATCCGCACGAACACCATCGTGGTCGAGATCTCGCGGCCCTCGCTGCCGTCCAGCAGCGACTTGAACGCCTCGAGGCCGGGCACCGTGAGTTTCGGCGCTTGCGTGCGCCGCTGCGGCAGGGACCCGCCGAGCGCCTTGCGGTGCGCCTTCAGGTACTGCATCTCCGGGCTGTTGTCGGCCGGGCGGAAGAAAGGCAACCGCGAGATGTCCTCGTCGGACACCGGGATATTGAAGCGGTCGCGAAAAGCGCGCAGCGCCTCGTCGTCGAGCTTTTTCTGCTGGTGCGTGACGTTCAGCGCCTCGCCGGCCTTGCCCATGCCGTAGCCCTTGACCGTCTTCGCCAGAATCACGGTCGGGCGGTCCTTGTGCGCGACCGCGGCCGCGTAGGCGTTCCACACCTTCTGCGCGTCATGCCCGCCACGGTTCAGCAGCGCGATTTCCTCGTCCGATAGATTCGCGACCAGCTCCGCAGTCTCCGGGTACTTGCCGAAAAAGTGCTCGCGCGTGTATGCGCCGCCCTTGGCCTTGAAGTTCTGGTACTCGCCGTCCACCGCCTCTTCCATGCGCTTGCGCAGCAGCCCCGAGCCGTCGCGTGCGAGCAGCGGGTCCCAGCGGTAACCCCAGATCACCTTGATCACGTTCCAGCCCGCGCCCAGGAAGGCGGCCTCGAGCTCCTGGATGATCTTGCCGTTGCCGCGCACCGGGCCGTCGAGGCGCTGCAGGTTGCAGTTGATGACGAACACCAGGTTGTCGAGCTTCTCGCGCACCGGCATGGTGAGCGCGCCCATGGACTCGGGCTCGTCCATCTCGCCGTCGCCCGTAAAGCACCAGA
This sequence comes from Gammaproteobacteria bacterium, assembly GCA_052386275.1. Lineage (GTDB taxonomy): Bacteria > Pseudomonadota > Gammaproteobacteria > Steroidobacterales > Steroidobacteraceae > SCUD01. The sequence continues at coordinate 2,939 of JBQTKI010000001.1, read as the reverse complement.
CCTTCTGGTCCGAGGGCTCGACCAGGCCGCGGTGCTCGAGGTAGCGCACGAAGCGCGCCTGCATGATCGCCTGCAGCGGGCCGAGCCCCATCGAGACCGTCGGGTACTGCCAGAAATCCGGCATCAGCCAGGGATGCGGATAGGACGACAGGCCCTGGCCGCCGACTTCCTGGCGGAAGTGGCGCAGCTGGTCCTCGGTGAGCCGGCCCTCGACGTAAGCGCGCGCATAGATGCCGGGGCTTGCGTGCCCCTGGATGAACACCATGTCGCCGCGGTGATGCTCCGTGGGCGCGCGCCAGAAGTGGTTGAAGCCGACTTCGTAGAGCGTCGCGGAAGAAGCATAGGTCGCGATGTGGCCGCCGTACTCGGTGCTGACGCGGTTCGCGTGCACCACCATCGCGACCGCGTTCCAGCGGAGCAGGGCCTCGATGCGCCGTTCGATCGCGCGGTCGCCGGGATAGGGCTTCTCGCGCGAAACGTGGATTGTGTTGAGGTAGGCGGTGTTCGCCGTGAACGGCAGCCAGGCGCCGGAGCGGCGCGCGTGGTCGATCAGCCGGTCGAGCAGGAAGTGCGCGCGCGCCGGGCCATGTGCCTTGAGCACCGAGTCGATCGACTCGATCCACTCCTGGGTCTCGAGCGGGTCGAGATCGTCGTTCTGTGGGCCGTCAGCCATGCAGAATCCCCGGTCATGCTCCCGTGCCGGCGGCCGGCCCGATATGATCCTGTCTGCGGCTCCCGCCGGTCAAGGTTGAGCGTTGCCGAACGCCGTGCAGACACTGACGATCACCCGCCCGGACGACTGGCACCTGCACTTGCGGGACGGACCCGAGCTCGCGGCCGTCGCGGGCTTCACGGCGCGCCGCTTCGCCCGCGCGGTCGTGATGCCGAACCTGAAGCCCCCGGTCACGACGGTCACGGCCGCGCGCCGCTACCGCGAGCGCATCCAGGCCGCCCTGCCGCGGGACGCCGCATTCGCGCCGCTCATGACCCTGTACCTGACCGAGGACATGGACCCGGTCGAGGTGGATCGCGCGGCGGATGCTGGCTTCGTCTGCGGCATCAAGTGCTACCCCGCCGGCGCGACCACGCATTCCGATGCGGGCGTGCGCTCGCTCGCGCGCTGCGCCGCCGTGCTCGAGCGCATGCAGGAGCGCGGCGTCGTGCTGCAGCTGCACGGCGAGGCGACCGGCCCGGACGTGGATCCCTACGACCGCGAAAGCGTCTTCATCGAGCGCGAGCTCACGCCGCTCCTCGGCCGCTACCCGCGGTTGCGCGTCGTGCTCGAGCACGTGACGACCGCGGCAGGAGCGGCCTTCGTGCGCGCGCAAGCCGCCGGGCGCGTCGCCGCGACCATCACGCCGCAGCACCTGCTGCTCTCCCGCTCCGCGCTGTTCGAAGGCGGCCTGCGGCCGCACCTCTACTGCCTGCCGCTCCTCAAGCGCGAGTCCGATCGCGAGGCGCTCGTCGCCGCGGCGACCTCGGGCGATCCGCGCTTCTTCCTCGGCACCGACAGCGCCCCGCACGAACGCGCGGCCAAGGAGTCCGCCTGCGGCTGCGCCGGCATCTTCTCCGCGCATGCCGGCATCGAGCTCTACGCCCAGGCCTTCGAGCGCGCGGGCGCACTGGCGCGCCTCGAGTCGTTCGCGAGCTTCCACGGCGCCGACTTCTACCGGCTGCCGCGGAACACGACCCGCATCACGCTGGTGCGCGAGTCCTGGGACGTGCCGGCGGCCTATCCGTTCGGCCAGGGCGAACTGGTGCCGTTCGGCGCGGACGGGAAGCTCGACTGGCGGCTCGCGGACGGCGGCGCATGAGCGGCCCGCCCCTGATGCGGGATCGCTTCCGCGGCTTCCTGCCCGTGGTCGTGGACGTCGAGACCGGCGGCTTCAACCCCGCGACGGATGCGCTGCTCGAGATCGCTGCGGTGCTGGTGGTGATCGACGGCGAGGGCCGCCTCGTGCGCGGCGCTACCGTGCGCGAGCACGTCAGGCCCTTCGAGGGCGCGCGCCTCGACCCGGCTTCGCTCGCGGTCAACGGCATCGACCCGTTCCATCCGCTGCGCATCGCAAGCGCCGAATCCGACGCGCTCGGCAACGTGTTCCGCGAGGTCAGGAAGGCGGTGCGCGATGAGGGCTGCACCCGCGCGATCCTGGTCGGGCATAACGCCTCATTCGACCTCGCATTTCTGAACGCCGCAGTGGCGCGCGCCGGGATCCGGCGCAATCCGTTCCACCCCTTTTCCTGCTTCGACACCGCGACACTTGCCGGCGTCGCCTACGGGCAGACGGTGCTGTCGCGGGCGGCGCAGGCCGCCGGGCTTCCGTGGGACGCGGGCGAGGCGCATTCGGCCGCTTACGACGCCGAGCGCACCGCAGACCTCTTCTGCGACGTCTGCAACCAGTTCCGGCCGTTGTACGAGGCCGCGGTCGAACGGCTCAGGGCCGCGGCTCCCGCGGAGGACCCGAATCCGATGCTGGAGCCGGCGCCGGAGTGATCAGGCGATCGCGCCGGCCTCTTCGAGCAGCGACTTGAGCTCGCCCGAACGGTACATCTCGAGCACGATGTCGCAGCCGCCGACCAGTTCGCCGTTGACATAGAGCTGCGGGTAGGTGGGCCAGTTCGAGTACTGCTTGAGCGCCTCGCGCAGCTCCGGCTCCTCGAAAATGTTGACGTGGCGGTACTGCGCGTGGACCGCCTTGAGCGCCGCCGCCGTCTGCGCCGAGAATCCGCACTGCGGGAAGTCTGGCGTGCCCTTCATGAACAGCACCGCCGGTGCCGATTCCAGCTGTTCCCGAATGCGCCGGGTCGTGGCTTCGTCGATCATCGCTGGCCGTGCTCCTGGTGTCCCGCGAGACGCTAACGCGTTGAATTATGGGACCCCCTGCCCTATTCTTCAACGCCAGCCAAGGGAGGCATGCCATGAACCCGCTCACCAGCGT